>QHUU01000098.1 GCA_003222155.1 Gemmatimonadota bacterium
CGGAGCACCCGGTGCTCATCGACCGCTTCCTCGAGGACGCGTTCGAAGGGGACGTGGACGCGATCGCCGACGGCCGGCGCTGCGTGATCGGCGGCGTGATGCAGCACATCGAGGACGCCGGCGTGCATTCGGGAGACTCGGCGTGCGTGCTGCCGCCCTATCTCATCGGGGACCGCCAGGTGGAGGAGATGCGCCGTTATACGCAGGCCTTCGCGCAGGCGCTCGGCGTGGTGGGGCTCATCAACGTCCAGTATGCCATCAAGGACGGCGTCGTCTACGTGCTGGAGGTCAACCCGCGGGCTTCGCGCACCGTCCCATTCGTGAGCAAAGCGACGGGGGTGTCCCTCGCCAAGCTCGCGGCGGCGGTCATGGTCGGGCACACCCTGGACGAACTGGGCATTCCCGATGACCTTCCGCTCCCCGGGGTGGCGGTCAAGGAAGCGGTCTTCCCCTTCACGAAGCTCCCGGGGGTGGATACCATCCTGGGCCCGGAGATGCGCTCCACCGGGGAAGTGATGGGGCTGGCGGACAGCTTCGGGATGGCGTTCGCCAAGGCGCAGATCGCCGCCGATGGGAGCCTCCCGTCGACGGGCGCGATCTTCGTGACGGTGAACGATTCGGATAAGCCCACCGTGCTGCCGATCGTGCGGCGGTTCCACGAGATGGGCTTCCGCATCGTCGCCACGGAAGGCACCGCGCGCTACCTCCGGGCTCGGGGGGTCCCGGCCGAGCGCGTGGCGAAAGTGCACGAGGGGCGGCCCAACGCGATCGACCTGATCGTGTCGGGCGAGGCGCAATTGCTGATCAACACGCCCCTCGGGAAGTTCACGCAGGCGGACGATTACGCGATCCGGCGTGCGGCGCTGATGCACCGCGTGCCGTATACCACGACGATGTCGGCAGCGAGTGCGGCCTGCGACGCGATCATCGCTCTGCGGAGCCGAACGGGCAGCGTGAGGAGCCTACAAGAATGGCACGAAAGAACGACGGCCGAAAAACAGCCGCGAGCGGGCGCAAAGGCGCCGGAGCCAAGCCCCACGCCGGCCGTGCGGGCGTAGGCAAACCGCCGGGCGTCAGCGCGGCCAAGGCGGCGGTAAAGCCGGCGGCGAAGACTGCCAAGGGGGGCGCCAAGCCGGCGGCCGCCGCCCCGCCGCCGCCGGCCAAAGTCAAGTTCCGGGGCCGGGTGCTCGAGAACGAGCCCCTGGGGCGCTACACCACGTACCGGCTGGGCGGCCCCGCGCGCTTTTTCGTGATGCCGGCCGACCCGGACGACGTCGCCAAGGCGCTCGATCTGGCGCAGGACCGCGGGCTCCCGTGGCTGGCTCTGGGGCTGGGATCGAACGTGCTGGTGAAGGACGCCGGCTTCCCGGGCGTCGTGATCCGCATCGGGAAAGGGCTCGACCGCTTCGAGATGAAAGGGGCCACGGCGATCGTCGGTGCCGGTCTCGCCACGCCGCTCCTGGCGCGGCGCACCGCGGAGGCGGGATTCGCGGGTGTGGAGCGCTTCATCGGCATTCCGGGGACGGTGGGCGGGGGCGTGTACATGAACGCCGGCGCGCACGGGGCGGAGTTCGCCGAAGTGCTGACCGAGGCGACCGTGATGGATGCGAAGGGCAAGATCAAGCAGGTGCCCCGCAAGCAGATCTCGTTCAAGTATCGCTCGTCCAACCTCGGTACGGTGGTCGTGCTCGAAGCGAAGCTCGCGCTGATCGAGGAGCCGCCGGCGAAGCTCAAGGAGATGCAGGCGCGCCTGTTCCGCTGGCGCAAGGCCGGCACGCCATTCGACCAGCCCTGCTGCGGCTCCGTGTTCAAGAACCCGGGCGGCCCCCGCACGGCCGGGATGCTGATCGACGAGAGCGGCCTGAAGGGCTTCACGATCGGCGGCGCCCAGGTGTCGCCGCTGCACGCGAACTATATCGTCAATACGGGCAATGCCACCGCCGGCGACGTGCTCAAGGCCATCGACCACGTGCGGAAGACGGTCGTCAAGAAGACCGGGGTCGAGCTCGAGCTCGAGGTCAAGGTGATCGGCTAGATGGCGGACTCCTTCGTCCACGAATCGAGCTACGTCGACGCCGGCGCCCGCATCGGCAAGGATACCAAGATCTGGCATTTTTGCCACGTCATGCCCGGCGCCGTCATCGGCGAGCGCTGCAGCCTCGGCCAGAACGTCGTGGTCATGCCCGGCACGCGCATCGGCAACAACGTGAAGATCCAGAACAACGTGTCGATCTACGAGGGCGTCACCCTCGAGGACGATGTGTTCTGCGGGCCGTCGTGCGTTTTCACCAACGTGATGAACCCCCGCAGCCACGTGTCGCGCAAGCACGAGTATCGCCCCACCCTCGTGAAGCGGGGGTCGTCGATCGGCGCGAACGCCACCATCGTGTGCGGCGTCACACTCGGCGAGTACGCGTTCATCGGCGCCGGTGCCGTCGTGACGTCCGACGTCCCGTCGTACGCGCTCATGGTGGGCGTGCCGGCCCGTCGCGTGGGCTGGATGTGCCAATGCGGCGAGCGCCTCTCCGTGGCGTCGGGGCAGGCGGCGTGCGCCGTGTGCGGCTCCCGCTACCAGGAGACGAACGGCACCCTGCGCGCGATTGCCCAACCCAGCCGCGTCGGATAGCTTCGTGGCCCTACTTTCGGACACCGGCGTCGTGAACGTGCCGCTCCTCGATCTGGTGGCGCAGTACCGCGCGATCAAGGACGATATCCTGCCCGCGGTCCAGGCGGTGATCGACTCCCAGCAGTTCGTCATGGGCCCGAGCGTGGCGCGCCTCGAGACCGCAATCGCCGGACTCGCTCACGCGAAGCACGGCATCGCGTGCGCCAGCGGCACCGACGCGCTGCTCCTGCCCCTGAAAGCGCTCGACTTGAAGCCCGGGGACGAGGTGGTCACCACGCCATTCACGTTCTTCGCGACCGCCGGAACCATCCACAACGCCGGCGGGACGCCGGTGTTCGTGGACATCGAGCCGGGCACGCTCAACATCGATCCCGCCGCCGTGGACGCGGCCATCACGCCCCGTACCCGGGCCGTCATGCCGGTCCACTTGTACGGCCAGATGGCGGCCATGGAACGGTTGCTGCCGCTGGCGCGCGCGCGGGGGGGGCTCCGCGTCATCGAGGATGCGGCGCAGGCGATCGGGGCGCGGCGTCGGATCGACGGGCAGTGGCGGATGGCGGGCGAGCTCGGCTGGGCGACGGGCTACTCCTTCTTCCCCAGCAAGAACCTGGGGGCCTGGGGCGATGGCGGCATGATGGTGACGTCCGACGACGCGCTGGCGGAGCGGCTGCGGAGGCTGCGGCTGCACGGCGGGGCCAAGCAGTACCACCACGATGAAGTCGGCACCAACTCGCGGCTCGATTCGCTGCAGGCCGCGGTGCTGCTCGCCAAGCTGCCGCACCTCGCGTCCTGGTCGGCCAAGCGCCGCGAGCACGCCGCCTACTACAACCAGGGGTTGAGCGACGTTCCGGGCGTTCGTGCCCCCGTGCTGGACCCCGCGAACGAGCACATCTATCATCAGTACACGGTGCGCGTCGAGCGCCGCGACGAGCTGCAGGCGCACCTCAAGTCCAAAGGCATCGGAACCGCGGTGTATTATCCGGTGCCGCTCCACCTCCAGAACTGCTTCGCGCATCTGGGCTACAAGGCCGGCCGGCTGCCGCACGCGGAGCGGGCGTGCCGGGAGGTGCTCTCGCTTCCGGTGTTCCCCGAGCTCACCCGGCAGCAGCTGGACTACGTGATCGAGACGATTCGTGGATTCTACCGGTGAGCCGGCTCAAGCTCGGCGTGATTGGAGCCGGCGCATGGGGGAGGAACCACGTGCGCACCGCCGCGGGCCTCGCCGAAGGCGAGCTCGCCGCGGTGTGCGACACCGACGCTACGCGGCGGGAGCAGGTGTGCCGCCAATACCCGGGCGTGCACGTCACCGCCGATGTGGCCGACCTGCTCGGCCGCGTGGAGGCCGTCGTGATCGCGGCACCCGCGGCCACACACGCGCGGCTGGCGCTGCAATGTGTCGAGGCGGGGAAGCCGTGCCTGGTGGAGAAACCGTTCGCCCTGAGCACCCGCGATGCGGAGGCCGTGGCTCGCGCGGGTGTCGAGCGGCGGGTTCCCGTCCTCGCCGGCCATCTGCTCGTGTTCCATCCGGCGGTCGAGCGGCTGCGGGCCCTGGTGCAGGGCGGGGAGCTCGGTCGGATCTACTATCTTTACGGCCTGCGCGTGAACCTGGGCCAGATTCGCGCGGACGAGAACGCCCTGTGGAGTTTCGGCCCACACGATGTATCCGTGGCATTGTACTTGCTGGGTGAGGCGCCGGTGCGCGTCGCCGCGCATGGAAAGAGCTATCTCCAACGCCAGGTTGAAGATGTGGTGTTCCTCACGATGGAGTTTGCCTCCGGGGTCCTCGCCCACGTGCAGCTCTCCTGGTTGGACCCCCACAAGGAGCGCAAAACGACGGTCGTCGGAGCGAAGAAGATGGTGGTGTTCGACGATATGGAGGCGCGCGAGAAGCTTCGCATCTACGACAAAGGCGTGGAGCGTCCACCGGAGTACGGGTCGTACGGTGAAGCGCTGTCGATCCGGGAGGGGGACATCTTCATCCCCAAGATTCCCAACGTGGAGCCCCTCGCCGCGGAGCTGAGTCACTTCGTTCGCGTGGCGCGCGGCGCGGAGCCGCCGCGCGCCGGCGCCGACGACGGCGTCCGCGTCGTGCGCGTGCTGGAGGCGGCGTCCCGCTCGCTGGCCACGGGCGGAGCGCCGGTGGACCTGTGACGGCCACGGCATCCTCGGCCGCCGACCAGTTGGTCGCGAAGACGCAGGACCGCTCGGCGCTGATCGGCATCGTCGGGCTGGGATACGTCGGCCTGCCGCTCGCCATCGAGTTCGCGCGGGCCGGGTTCCGTGTACTCGGCTTCGACGTGAGCAAAGGCGTGGTCGAGGGCTTGACTCAGGGGCGGTCGCACGTCCAGGACGTGGCGAGCGCCGACGTGGCCCGCTTCGCTCAGGTGGGGAAGTTTGCCGCGACGGCGGACCTGGCACGGCTGGGTGAGCCCGACGTGGTGTCCGTGTGCGTGCCGACGCCGTTGTCCAAGACGAAGGACCCCGACGTCAGCTACGTCCTCGCGGCGACGAATTCCATCAAGCAGGCGCTGCGGCGCGGTCAGCTCATCGTCCTCGAATCGACCACGTACCCCGGCACCACGCGCGAGCTCATGCTCCCGGCGCTCGAGGAGACGGGTCTCAAGGTCGGGGAGGACTTCTTCCTGGCGTTCTCCCCCGAGCGGGTCGACCCGGGCAACGGCAAATGGAACACGCACAACACACCGAAGGTGGTGGGCGGGATCACGGAAACCTGTCGGCGCGTGGCGATGGCCGTGTACGAGCCGGCCATCGAGACGCTCATCGCGGTTTCGTCCACCGAGGCGGCCGAGCTGGTGAAGATCCTCGAGAACACGTTCCGCAGCGTGAACATCGGCCTCGTCAACGAGATGGCGATCGTGTGTGAGAAGCTCGGGGTGGACGTGTGGGAGGTGATCGAAGCGGCCGCGACGAAGCCGTTCGGGTTCATGAAATTCACGCCCGGGCCCGGCGTCGGTGGGCACTGCATCCCGCTCGACCCCCACTACCTCGCCTGGAAGATGCGCACGTTGAACTACCGCACCCGCTTCATCGAGCTGGCGGGGGAGATCAACGCCGCCATGCCGGAGTACTGGGTGGGGCAGATCGTGGACCGCCTCAACGAGCAGGGCCGCGCGGCGCGGGGCAGCAAGGTGCTGGTGCTCGGCGTCGCGTACAAGAAGGACATCGACGATGTCCGGGAGAGCCCGGCGCTCGACGTGATTCGCCTGTTGCAGCAGCGGGGGGCGGTTGTCGGATATCACGATCCGCATGTGCGCAAGCTCAGGGACGAGGCCATCGACCTGACGTCCGCGCCGCTCACGGCGGAGACGCTCGCCGCCGCGGACTGCGTGGTGATCGTCACGGACCACTCGGACGTCGATTACGCGCTCATCGCGCGCAGTGCGCGGCTGGTCGTGGACACGCGCAACGCGCTCGCGCGGCAACGGCGGCGGGGGCGAGAGCGGTGAGAGTCGCCGTCGTGGGCACGGGATACGTGGGCCTGGTCGCCGGCGCCTGCCTGGCGGAGACCGGGAACGACGTGGTGGGCGCGGACCTGGACGTCGCGAAAATCGAGGCGCTCCGCCAGAATCGTCTGCCGATCTACGAGCCGGGCCTCGAGCCGCTGGTGACGCGCAACCAGCGCGACGGGCGCCTCCAGTTCACGACCGACGTCGGCGCCGCTATCGAGCGGTCGGACGTGATCTTCATCGCCGTCGGCACGCCGCCGGACGAGGACGGGTCCGCCGACCTGACCCACGTGCTCGACGTCGCTGCGACCATCGGGCGCCACATGAACGGACCCAAGCTGGTGGTCACCAAGAGCACGGTCCCCGTCGGCACGGCGCAGAAAGTCCGGGCGGCGGTCGCCGCGCACACGACGACCCCGTTTCAGGTGTGCGCCAACCCCGAGTTTCTGAAGGAAGGCGCGGCGGTCGAGGACTTCATGAAACCGGACCGCGTCATTGTCGGCGTGGATTCACCGGAAGCCGCCCAGACGATCGGGGAGCTGTACGCGCCGTTCGTGCGGACGGGCAACCCCATCATCTTCATGGACCTCGCGTCGGCCGAGATGACGAAGTACGCGGCCAACGCGATGCTCGCCACGCGGATCTCGTTCATGAACCAGATCGCGCGGCTGTGCGACGCGGTCGGGGCCGACGTCACGCTGGTTCGGAAGGGCATCGGGACCGACCGGCGCATCGGCCCGGCGTTCCTCTTCCCGGGTCCGGGCTATGGTGGATCGTGCTTCCCCAAGGACGTCAAGGCGCTGATTCACACCGGCCGGGACTGCGGTGTGCCGCTCGACGTGCTCGAAGCGGTGGAAGCCGCGAACGAGCGGCAGAAGCGCGTGCTGTACGAGAAGCTGGCCCGCCATTTCGGCGGCAAGCTGCGCAACGTGGCCGTGGCGGTGTGGGGACTCGCCTTCAAGGCCGAGACGGACGACGTGCGGGAGAGCCCGGCGCTGGTGCTCGCGGAACAGCTGGTCGAGGCGGGCGCGCGCGTGCGCACGCACGACCCTGCCGCGATGGACAGCGCCCGTCGCCACCTCGGTGACCGGGTGACGTACGCGGCCACCGCCTACGAGGCGCTCGAGGGCGCGGCCGCGCTCGTCATCGTGACCGAGTGGCTCGAGTATCGCAACCCCGATTTCAGCCGGATCAAGCAGACGCTGTCGCGGCCCTTGATCGTGGATGGACGCAACCTTTACGACCCGCAGCGTCTCGCGCGCCTCGGGTTCGTGTACGAAAGCATCGGCCGCCCGGTCGCATGCGCGTCCTCGTAACCGGGGCCGCGGGGTTTCTCGGGTCGCACCTGTGTGACCGGTTGCTGGCAGAGGGTCACCGCGTCGTCGGAATGGACAATTTCCTCACCGGTAACCCCGTCAACATCGCCCACCTCCGCAAGCATCCCAGCTTTCAGTTCGTGCTGCACGATGTCGCGAACTTCATCGAGACCCAGGGTCCGCTCGACGGGGTGCTCCACTTCGCGAGTCCGGCGAGCCCGGTCGACTACCTCGACTACCCCATCCAGACGCTCAAAGTCGGCTCGCTCGGGACGCACAAGGCGCTCGGGCTGTCGCGGGCGAAAGGGGCCCGCTTCCTGCTCGCGTCCACGTCCGAGGTGTACGGCGACCCCCTCGTGCATCCCCAACCCGAGAGCTACTGGGGCAACGTGAACCCGGTGGGCCCGCGCGGCGTGTACGACGAAGCCAAACGCTTTGCCGAAGCCCTGACGATGGCCTATCACCGCTACCACAAGCTCGACACTCGCATCGTGCGCATCTTCAATACGTACGGGCCGCGCATGCGCCCCAAGGACGGCCGCGTGGTGTCCAACTTCATCGTGCAGGCGATCAAGGGCGATCCGCTCACCGTGTACGGCGACGGGTCACAGACCCGCTCGTTCTGCTACGTGGATGATTTGATCGACGGCATTGTGCGGCTGTTCGAGCGCGGCGGGTCGGACCCGACGAACATCGGCAACCCCCACGAGTTCACCGTGCGCCAGCTCGCCGAGCTGGTGCTGCGGCTCACGGGCAGCCGGAGCGCCATCGTCGAGCAGCCGCTGCCCACCGACGATCCCAAGGTGCGCCAGCCGGACATCCGCCACGCCCGCGCGACGCTGGACTGGGAGCCGCGGGTGTCGCTCGAGGAGGGGTTGCGCCGTACGATCGAGTACTTCCGCGGGATCGTGGCGTGAGCCCGCGCGTGCTCGTCACGGGCGCGGCGGGGTTCATCGCGTCGCACGTGGCCGAAGCCCTGGTGGCGCGCGGCGACGAGGTCGTGGCCCTCGACAACTTCGATCCGTTCTACCCGCGCGCGGTGAAAGAGCGGAACCTCGAAACGCTGCAGCGCAGCAAGGCATTCCGTTTCGTGGAGGCCGACATCGTGCGCGACCCGCTGCCGCTGGAGGGCGTGTCGGTGGTAGTGCACCTCGCGGCACGCCCGGGCGTGCGCCCCTCGCTCGAAGATCCCGCCTCGTACAGCGAGACGAACGTGACGGGTACGGCGCGCGTGCTTGAGGCGGCCCGTCGCGCGGGGATCCGGCGGGTCGTGTTCGGCTCGTCGTCCTCGGTGTACGGCGACACGACCGCCGCGCCGTTCAGCGAGGATGCCCCCGCCGTGGAGCCGATCTCCCCGTACGCCGCGAGCAAGCGCGCGGGCGAGCTGGTCGCGCACGCCTTCGCGCATCTGTACGGCATGCAGATCGCCTGCCTGCGGTTCTTCACGGTGTACGGCCCGCGCCAGCGGCCCGACCTCGCCATACACCGGTTCACGGACCTGGTCGCCCGGGGGCAGCCGGTGCGCATGCACGGCGACGGGTCGAGCGAGCGGGACTATACCTATATTACGGATTGCGTCGACGGCGTCCTGGCGGCCATGGCCTGGACCGAGCGTGCCCGTCCCGGCGGGACGGCCCAGCCGATCAACATCGGCGGCGGCGCGCGGGTGCGGCTCGATCGGCTGATCGAGCTGATCGCGCGCACGCTCGGCCGCGAGGTGCGGATCGAGCGCCACGGCGACCAGCCGGGGGACGTGCGGCTCACGGATGCCGACCTGCGGCGCGCCGGCCGGGAGCTCGGCTTCCGGCCCAAGGTCGGCATCGAGGAAGGGATTCGGCTCTTCGTCCGCTGGTACGAGGCGACCCATGGACGTCAGTCCTGAGCATCTCGTGGAGCAGGCCCGGGAGCGGTTTCAGCTCCAGGACTACTACGGCGCGATTCACCTGCTGGAAGAGGTGATCACGACGGGGCGGGCGTTCGCCGACGCGCACCACCTGCTCGGGCTGTCCTACTCGCTGGTGGGCCAGCAGGACCCGGCGCTGGCACAGCTGGACCGCGCGCTCGCGTTGAACCCGCACTACGTCGAGGCGCTCGTGCACCGCGCCCTCGTGCTGAACGAGCTGGGTCGCGAAGCGGAGGCCGATGCGGCGTTCCGGCGTGCCGCGCAGATCGGCGGCGTGCCGCGCCAGGGCTTTCCGGCCCACGTCGCCGCCAAGCTCGCGAACCACCACGCGCGCCTGGGGGATGCCTACCTTGAGTCGGGAGGCCTGGCGACCGCGATCGACCAGTACCACGCGGCGCTCGCCCTGGGACCCGCGTTTCACGACCTGCGGTACAAGCTGGGGCGCATGCTGCTCGAAGCGGGACGCGCGTTGGACGCACGGGAGCACTTCGAGATCATCGTCCGGGCGCGTCCCAACTACCTGGACGCCGCGGCGATGCTGGGGCTCGCCTGCTATCTCGCGGGCGACGGGCTCGCGGCCAAGGCCGTGTGGGAAGACTGCCGCGAGCGCCGGCCCGAAGATCCCCGCGTGGAAGCCTACCTCGCCATGCTGGCCCGCAACGACAACGCCGCCCTCCCCCAGGTGCTGGCCGGCGCGGCGGCGTCGCCGGACACCGAGCCGCCGCCCCCCCGATCCGGAGACGGCGGCTCCGAGGGAGCCGGGGGGCGGGGGCGGGGGCGGGGCGGACGAAAGACGGGAGCGTGAGCCGCTGGGCGGTTGTAGGCGTCGCGCTGGCGCTCGCGTGCCAGCCCAGCGCCGCCGACCACGAGGAGCTGGGCGACCGCTGGTACGGGGGCGGTGCGTACCGTGACGCGCTCGCCGAATACCAGCTCGGCCTGAAGGCGCACCCCGGAGACGCGGACCTCGAGGCGAAGCTCGGGGCGGCCGCGCTGCATGTGGGCGACTACGCCACCGCGGTGAACGCCTACATCGCCCTGGGCGAGGGAGACCGCTCGCGCGCCGGTGAGGCCGCCGACGGGCTGGAGCGCAGCGCCCGGGCCGCCCTCGGGGCGAACGACCGGAGCGACGCCGCTCGAGGGCTCGCGGGACTGCGCGCGGTGGCACCCACCCGGCCGCTGGGCCGTTACGCCCGCCTCGCGGCGCTCGACGCCGCCGATCGCGGCGACACCGCGGGCGCCATGGCGCTCCTGCCGGGCGCCGCCGCCGCCGCCGGCGACCCGCGCATGACCGATTCCCTGCTGTTCGTGTACGGCATGGCGGCCGTGCGCGCGCGCGCCTGCAGCACCGCCGTCTCGGTGTTCGAGGGCATCATCCGGCGTCAGCGCGAGCCCGCCGTCGCCGACGGAGCGCGCGAGGGGCTGGGCTTGTGCGCGCTGGTCGAGGGACAACGGCTGGTCGCCGCCGGCAAGCCGACCGAAGCCGAAGACTGGTTCCGGCGGGCGACGGCCCCCGGGGCACCGGCCGTCGTGGTGCGGGGGGCGTTTCTGGGACTCGGGGACGTGAAGCTTGCGCAGGGGGACGTTGCGGGGGCGCTCGAGAGCTACCAGCAGGTGCTGTCGGGCGGCACACCGGGGGACACGCTCACGCAGCGCGCGCAGGACAAGATCAATGCGTTGGGGAAGGCGGACGCGCCGTCGCCGGCCCCGCCCAAGCAACCATGAGGACGATGCATCATCTTCTGCTGATCGGCTGCGCCGCGGCGGCGGCATGCCACCATGGACCGCGGATCCAGCCGGCCCCCGATCCCGCGGGGGAGCTGGCCCGCGCGCGGGCACAGTTTCGTCGCGGCGACTTCGGCAAGGCCCTCGTCTCCCTCCGGCGCCTGAGCTACGAGCTCGGCCCCACCGAGCCCCAGTTGGCCGAGGTGAAGTACGACCTCGCGGAGTGCTCGTTCCAGACGGGCGATCGGGTCCAGGCGGCGCACGACTTCCGCCAGGTCGCCGATCAGTTTCCCGCGAGCCCGTACGCACCCCTGGCGCTGCTGCGCGCCGGGGACGCGAACCTGCGGTTGTGGCGCAAACCCGAGCTCGACCCCTCGTACGGGGAGAGCGCCCTCGCCATCTACCAGGAGCTCGCGGGGCGATATCCCGGAACCGACGCCGCGGCCCGGGCCCAGGTGCACGTCCAGCAGCTGCGGGAGTGGTTCGCGCAGAAGGACTACAAGAACGGCTTGTTTTACTTTCGGCGGCGCGCGTTCGATTCCGCCATCATTTACTTCAAGGACGTCATCGCCAACTACCAGGGGACCGCGCGCGTCCCCGACGCCCTGATGCGACTGGTGGACTCCTACCGCGCCATCGGGTACACGGACGAGCTGAAGGAAACGTGCGGGACGTTGCGCAAGTACTACCCGCAAACCGCGGGGCTCGGCGCGTCCTGCCCGGCGGACTCTGCCACTGCGACGCCCTCCTGATCTCGGTGGAGGCGCTGTTCGGCGGCTCGTTCGATCCCGTGCACGTCGGGCACCTGGTCGCGGCGGAGACGGTGGGCGACGCGCTCGGCGCGACCATCCGGTTCCTGCCGGCCCGGGAGCAGCCCCTCAAGCGCGCGGCCCGCGTGGCCCATGGTGCCAGCCCCGAGCAGCGGGCCGAGATGTTGCAGCTCGCCGTGGCCGGCAACCCGCGGCTCGCCGTCGAGCGGATCGAGCTGACACTGCCGACGCCGTCGTACACGGTGCGGACGCTCCGGGCCCTCGCCCAGCGGGAACCCGGGAACCGCTTCACGTTACTGCTCGGGGCCGATGCGGCGGCGGAGCTCGCGGCCTGGTTCGAGGTCGACGCGCTGCCGCAGCTCGCCGACGTGGTGGTGTTCGCGCGGCCCGGAGCGCCGCTGCCGCGCCATCCCGCCATCAGCCGGATCGTCGAAGTGCCGGCGCTCGACGTCTCCGCCACGATGATCCGGGAGCGCGTGCGGCACGCGCGGTCGATTCGCTATCTCGTGCCCGACGCCGTGCGCGACTACATCGCGGCGCGGGGGCTGTACCGGAAATAGAGGACTGATGGTCAAGAGCTGGTTTACGAAGATCGTGGGCACCCGCTTCCAGCGCGAGATGAAGCGCATCCGCCCCATCGTGGATGCGATTCATCGTCACGAGGAGCGCCTCAAGACCCTCTCGGATGGGGAGCTGCAGGCGCAGACGCCCAAGCTGCGCGGGCTCGTCGCGGAGCGCACCGGCGCGCTGGCGGCGGAGGTCGAGCGTCTCAAGCGCGCGAAGCACGATTGCCCCGAGGCCGAGCAGCGTGCGGTGCTGAGCGAGCAGCTCTCCCGGGCCGAATCGGCCTACGTGAAGGAGCTGCAGGCGACGCTCAACGATGTGCTGCCGGAGGCGTTCGCGACGGTGCGCGAGGCGTGCCGCCGGCTGGTGGGCAGCGAAGTCGTGGTCACCGGCCACTCCCTCAAGTGGGACATGGTGCCCTACGACGTGCAGCTGATCGGCGGCATCGTCCTGCACCAGGGCAAGATCGCCGAGATGGCCACCGGCGAGGGCAAGACCCTCGTCGCCACGCTGCCGTTGTACCTGAACGCCCTGGCGGGGCGCGGCGCGCACCTCGTCACGGTCAACAACTACCTCGCCCGGCGCGACTCGCAGTGGATGGGCCACCTGTTCACCTGGCTCGGCCTCACCGTGGGCTGCATCGACGACACGGAGCCGTCCACGCCGGCGCGCCGCGCGGCGTATCAGTGCGACATCACGTACGGCACGAACAACGAGTTCGGCTTCGACTACCTGCGCGACAATATGGTGTTCGGGCTCGAGCAGCGCGTCCAGCGGACCCATGCCTATGCGATCATCGACGAGGTGGACTCCATCCTGATCGACGAGGCCCGCACGCCGCTGATCATTTCGGGACCGGTGGGCAGCGAGTCGGACGAAAAGTACGCGCAATTCAACACCCAGGTCGTGCAGCTCGTCCGCAAGCAGACTGCCGTCGCCAACGACCTCATCGCCCGGGCGGAGCCCCTGATCGGCAACGAGAAGACGGCCTACGAGGGTGCCACCCTGCTGTACCAGGCGCAGCTCGGCATGCCGAAGAACAGGAAGCTGCTCAAGCTGCTGCAGGAGCCCGGGGTGAAGTCGCTGGTGCAGCGGGTGGAGCTCGACGTGCTGGCCGACCGGAAGCAGCCGGCCCGGGATCAGAAGCTGCGCCACATCGAGGACGAGCTGTACTTCGTGCTCGACGAGCGGGGCCACTCGGTCCACCTCACCGAGAAGGGCGTCGAGACGATGTCGCCCCAGGACCCCGACCTGTTCCTCGTGCCGGACATCTCGCACGCCGTGCACGAGATCGAGCACGACGAGCGGCTTTCTCCCAAGGAGAAGATCGAGCGGCGCCGCCAGGTGGAGGCCGAGTACGCCCAGAAGAGCGAGACGCTGCACATCATCCACAAGCTGCTGCAGGCGCACGCGCTGTACGAGCGCGAGGTGGATTACGTCGTGCAGGAAGGCAAGGTGCTGATCGTCGACGAGTTCACCGGGCGGCTGATGCACGGGCGGCGCTGGTCGGAAGGGTTGCACCAGGCCGTGGAGGCGAAAGAGGGCGTCGCGGTACAGGAGGAGAGCCAGACGCTCGCGACCATCACGATCCAGAACTACTTCCGGATGTACGACAAGCTGGCCGGCATGACGGGCACGGCCGAGACCGAGGAGACCGAGTTCTTCCAGATCTACGGGCTCGAGGTGGTGGTCATTCCCACCAACCGTCCCGTGCGGCGCGTCGACAAGCACGACCTCATCTACAAGACGCGGCGCGAGAAGTACAACGCCATCATGGACGAGGTGGAGCGGCAGCACAAACGCGGGCTGCCGGTGCTGGTCGGGACCGTGAGCGTGGACGTTTCGGAGACGCTGTCGCGCATGCTCAAGCGGCGCGGTCTCCGCCACGAAGTGCTGAACGCCAAGTACCACGAGCGTGAGGCCGAGATCGTCGCGCAGGCGGGCCAGCCGGCCGCCATCACGATCGCCACCAACATGGCGGGTCGCGGCACCGACATCAAACTCGGCCCCGGCGTCAAGAAGTGTCAGGTCTGCGGTATCACCGCCCACCAGGCGCCGTTCGGGCAGCAGATCGAGAAACCCGACTTGAGTCCGGAGGAGATCAAGCGGCTGCAATGCCAGGAGGACCCGCCGTGCGGCCTGGTCATCGTGGGCACCGAGCGGCACGAGGCGCGGCGCATCGACCGCCAGCTGCGCGGCCGCTCGGGCCGTCAGGGCGATCCGGGACAGAGCGTGTTCTTCCTGTCGCTCGAGGACGACCTGATGCGGCTGTTCGGCTCGGACCGCATCGCGCGCTGGATGGACCGCACCGGTGCCGAGGAGGGAGAGGTCATCACCCACCCGTGGGTGACGAGCGCCATCGGCCAGGCGCAGAAGCGGGTCGAGCTGCAGAACTTCCAGGCCCGCAAGAAGCTGCTCGAGTACGACGACGTGATGAACCAGCAGCGCGAGGTGATCTACTCTCTCCGGTTGTTCGCGCTCGAGGGGGGCGAAGAGCTGCGGGCCGAGGCCGTGCGCATGATCGAGCAGGCGCTCGAGCGGCTGGCGGACGAGCTGATCGGCGATGCCAAGGACGCGTACCAGTGGGATCGCGCGCTCATGGAGACCGAGTTCCTGCTCAAGTTCCTGATTTCGATCCCCGGGCTGACCGACGCCGCGAAGATCCGCAGCCGCGACGATCTGGTGCGCGCCGCGCAGCAGGCGGGGCGGGCGGCGTTCGAGGCCAAGCTCGAGTACTTCAAGGAAATCGAGGCGAAGGTCGGGGCACAGAACCTGGGAGGCCAGGCGCTGTCGCACATCATGCTGACGGTGATCGACGAGAAGTGGAAAGATCACCTGTACGATCTGGACCAGCTCAAGGCGGCGATCCAGTACCGCGCCTGGGGCCAGAAGGACCCGTTGATCGAGTACAAGCAGGAAGGCTACGACATGTTCGTCGGCCTGATGCGGGACGTGCACGCGACCTTCGCCGAGCGCTGGCTCAAGCTGCAGATCGAGCTCGGCCCGCCGCCGGGTGACGTCGGCGGGCCGGGCGTGCGCGGGCCGCGCCCCGGCCCCGTCGGCGGTCCGCGGCGCCCCACCCCCATGGTGGCATCGAAGGCGGAGGCCGACGGCCTGATCCGGGGCGACACGGCCGCGGGGCCGAAGCCCGCCCCGGGCGCGCCAGTCCCGAATCCCTACGCCGGGGTCGGCCGCAACGACCCGTGTCCGTGCGGCAGCGGCAAGAAGTTCAAGAAGTGCCACGGGGCGGCCTAAACGGGGAACGCGGAAGGCGGAACGCGGAACAGCACTAACGAGGTCGGCCCGCCTGTTCCGCGTTCCGAGTTCCGCGTTCCGCGTTATTCGGGTGCCGGGATATCCCCCGGCCCCACCTACGTTTCCCCCATGCCCCTGCGCCTGTCCGAGCATCCCGAACACGACCGGCCGCGCGAGCGCCTCTGGAGCGTTGGCCCCACCGCGTTGACGGGTCAGGAGCTCCTGGCCATTCTGCTGGGGACGGGGTGCAGCGGTCGTGACGCGCTCGCCGTTGCGGGCGCGGTGCTGGCGCGCGTGGACGGCTCGTTGCGGCGCCTCGCGGGCCGGCCCTCCGCGGAATTGGCCAAGGTCCCTGGGGTGGGACGAATCAAGGCCGCCCGCGTCGCCGCGGCGCTCGAGCTGGGACGCCGCGTGGGCAGCGAGATGGAGCCGCCGCCGGAGCGCGTGCGGGGGCCCGCGGACGTGCAGCGCTTTTACGGGACGCGGCTGCGGGACCTCGCGGTGGAAGAGTTCCACGTGCTGGCGCTGGGGAGCCAGAGCCAGATCCTGGGCGACCTGTTGATCACGCGGGGGATCCTCAACAGCTCCTTGGTCCACCCCCGCGAGGTGTTCCGGGCCGCGATTGCGGAGGCCGCGGCGGGCATCATCGTCGTCCACAATCACCCCAGCGGCGACCCCACGCCCTCGACGGACGACCGGGCTGTGACGCGTCAGCTCGTCGACGCCGGCCGCCTGCTCGACCTGCCGGTGTACGACCACGTGATCGTGGCAGCCGATCGCTACGTCAGTTTCGCGGAAGCGGGCCTGCTGTAGGGGAGCGGCACGCCGCGCCCCTCGCTGTCGTCCCTTCGGCTACCGCGGTTTTCGCCCGTGGCTTTCCTGATCGTGGTTCGGCGTCAGCACGGAACGGCCCGATTTGTCGGCTCGCATGGCGAACCCCGCCACGCTCCGCCCGAGCCGTTGCCCGGCTTCGATGTCGAAGGCGTAATGAATGCCGCCGTACATGCGCGACATCCCCGCCTCGGTGACCATCGCGCCGAATTGCTTGCGATCCTTGGGGAAGAAGGCGCTCAGCACTGCCCCGGCGGACGAGGAGAGACAGCTGTGTCCGGACGGATACGACGGGTGGTTGGGCTTGCCGACCGCGGCCACGACCGTGATCCCGGGATCCGCTTGCCACGGGCGGATGAACCAATACGTCTCCTTCGCGTCCCAGCAGCCGATTTGAGCGTCGAACATCGAAGCGCTGAGTAACGCGTAGAGGTGTGTCGCCTGCCGCTCCGACAATCCGTGCGAATTGATGGCGTCCGTCGCGACCTGGAGCCAGAATCCCGCAGTGGTGGCTGTGCCCACACCCTGCGCCCAACCGGTGGCGATCTGGACCTGCTCGCCCGTACGTGTATCGGAGATGTTTCGGATCTCCGCGAGCGCGGCGAGGAAGCGTGCGGACCCAAACGCCGGCGGCCGCCCCGGCCGGAACTGGCTCGCGGACGTGAGGAACCAGGGGCGCACCCCGGGCAACTGCCCGCCGGCGACGGTCGCGGGGGCCGTGTTGCTCGTCCACAACCCGGAGCCCACCGGAATGGTACCGGTGAACGGCGTGGCGAAGCCGTCAGTCCCGGCTCGGGCCACGATCTCGGCGCCCACCGCGCGGCCGATCACTTCGCCGCGCGCAAACCCGGGACCTGCGCCCCTCTGCGCCTTCACCATGTCCTCGAGCGCCTGCGTCTTGAGGGGAAACAGGTAGGTCAGCACGACCGCCGACGCACCGGCGACAGCGCCGTGATCGGAGCCGCGTGGGCCGACCTCTCGGCCATCGTCCCGATTGCCGTCTTCCGCCCGCTGCACGGCCAGATATTGTGCGACACCGAGCAGAGAGTACGCGCGGGTCGACACGACAGCTGGGAGGTTGGCTTCTGCGACGAGGGTTGCCGCCGTGCCCTGCCACCCCGGACTGGCTAGCTCTTCCGCGACGGCGCTGCGCGACACAACCAGAGGTGCCGTCAAGCTGGTCGGGTCCGCGTCGGGCTGACAGGCCAGGATGGGCGCGACGAGGGCCGCCACTGCCGGTAGCCAGCGGCGTGAGAGAGTCGAGCGGGGTCGCATGCGTTACCTCCGAGGGAGTGCCGCATCATAGGTGGCCGCACCGGCCGCGGCGAGAGGGCTCTTAACCCATTGAAGGACGGCACATTATGGGAGTCGCCCTGGGTTTGCGCTGCCCGCGTTGACGAGGTGACCGCGCCTCGCCATCCTCCACAGGTGACCAGCACCGCTCCCCTCCTCGCCCCCGAGCTCGCCCGGGCAGTCGCGCTGCAGCGCGACCGCCTCGATGTCGACCTGCTGGCGCGCGCGTATGGCATGAGCGCTCAGGCGCACCGCGGCCAGAAGCGCCAGTCGGGCGACGATTACGTGTCGCACAGCGTCGCCGTGGCCACCATTCTGGCGGAGCAGCAGATGGACTCCGTCACCATTGCGGCGGCGCTGCTGCACGACGTCGTGGAAGACTCGGACGTTTCGGTCGAGGACATCCGCCGCACCTTCGGTCCCGAGGTCGCCGAGCTGGTCGACGGGCTCACCAAGCTCTCGACCCTCACGTTCCGCTCGACCGCCGAGGAGCAGGCGGAGAACTACCGCAAGCTGCTGCTCTCGGTCGCGAAGGACGCCCGCGTCATCATCATCAAGCTCGCGGACCGGCTGCACAACATGCGGACCTTGGAGCACCTCGACGCCGACAAGCAGCACCGCATCGCGCTCGAGACGCGCGAGATCTACGCCCCGCTGGCGCATCGCTTCGGCATGGCCGGCGTCAAGGCCGAGCTCGAGGACCTGGCGTTCAAGTTTCTCGAGCCCGAGGACTACCGCACGCTGGCGCGCAAAGTCAAAGCGAAAAAGGTCGAGCGCGAGCGGACGATCGAGCGGCTGCGCGGGCCGCTGGGCGACGCGCTGCGCGAGGCCGGGCTCGCCGACATCGAGATCACGGGTCGACCGAAGAACCTGTGGTCGATCTACAAGAAGATGCGCAAGCGGGGCAACCCGTTCGAGGAGATCTACGATCTGCTCGCCGTGCGGGTGCTCGTGAACGATATCCCCGAGTGCTACCACGTGCTCGGCGCGATCCATCACAGCTGGACCCCGCTCCAGGAGCGGATCAAGGACTACATTGCGAGCCCCAAGTCCAACGGGTACCAGTCGCTCCACACCACGGTGTTCGGCCCCGGCGGGCAGCTGTACGAGATCCAGATCCGCACGCGCGAAATGCATCACACCGCGGAATACGGCATCGCGGCCCACTGGCTGTTCAAGGAAGGACGCAAGAGCCCCGACGAGCTGGACCGCCATCTCGCGTGGTTCCGCCAGCTGCTCGAGCTGCAGCAGGACGCGCACACGCCCGAGGAATTCCTCGAGTTCCTCAAGGTCGACCTGTATCAGGACGAGATCTTCGTGTTCACGCCGCGCGGGGACGTGAAGCGGCTCCCGAAAGGCGCCACCCCGATCGATTTCGCGTTCGCCGTGCATACCGAGGTCGGCCAACGCTGCCAGGGCGCCCGCATCAACGGCCGTATCGCGCCGCTGCACCGGCCGCTCAAGAACGGCGACACCGTGGAGGTGATGACGAGCCCCCAGGCGAAGCCGTCGCGCGACTGGCTGGCGCACGTGCAGACCGCGCGAGCCCGCCACAAGATCCGTCAGTGGATCCGCCAGGAAGAGCACGAGAAGAGCCTGCAGTTGGGCCGGGAGATCCTGGCGCGCGAGGTGCGGCGCCGCCGGCTCGACGCCCCCGACGCGGAGCGGCTGGAGCGGGCCGCCGCGGCGCTGTCGGTGGGCACGGCGGAGCAGCTCCAGGCCGCGCTCGGGCGCGGCGACGTGGCGCTGGGCACGCTGATGCGGGCGCTGTACCCCGACCTGCCCACCGACGACCTGCAGGCGCCGAGGCCCACGGCCTTCGGCCGCGTGATCGAGCGGCTGCGGCTCGGCCGGGGCATCAAGATCCAGGGGGTGGACGGCTTGATGGTGCGGTATGCGCAGTGCTGCCAGCCGGTCCCGGGTGACCCGGTGGTCGGTTATGTCACCCAGGGGCGTGGCATCTCGATTCACCGCTCGGACTGCCCCAACCTGCTCGTGCTTTCGACCGAGGCGGAGCGCCGCGTCGACATCGATTGGCAGGAGTCGGAGGGCGAGACGTTCGTCGTCCGCCTGGCGGTGAGCGGGGAAGACCGGCGGGGCCTGTATGCCGACATCTGCACGGCCATCAGCGAGTCCGGCACCAACATCCGCTCGGCCGAGATCTCGACCCGGGACGGCGCGGTGTTCGGCTCCGTGCTGGTCGAGGTGGAGAACCAGACCCATCTGAGCAAGGTGATCCGCGCGATCCGCCGCGTGAAGGGCGTGATGGAGGTGTCGCGCCGCGAATCGGGCCCCCAGACCCAGCCCGCCGTCGGTTAGCTTTCAGCGATGCCGTTCGACCTCGCGTCCCCGTTCACCCCGGCGGGGGATCAGCCGCGCGCCATCCGGGAGCTGTCGGCGGGCCTCGCCCGCGACGACCGCTACCAGACGCTGCTCGGCGTCACCGGCTCGGGCAAGACGATGACGATTGCGCACGTCATCGCCCGATTCGGTCGCCCCACCCTCGTGCTGTCGCACAACAAGACGCTCGCGGCCCAGCTGTACGGGGAGCTCAAGTCGTTCTTCCCGCGGAGCGCGGTCGAATTCTTCATCTCGTACTACGACTACTACCAGCCCGAGGCGTACGTCCCGCAGACCGACACCTACATCGCCAAGGACTCGTCCATCAACGACGACATCGACCGGCTGCGGCTGCGGGCCACGTCGAGCCTGATGGAGCGCGAGGACGTGGTGATCGTCGCGAGCGTCTCGGCCATTTACGGCCTGGGCGATCCCGAGCTGTACCGGCAGCGCCTCGTGACGGCGAGCGTGGGCGAGGAGCGCGGCCGGGACGCACTGCTCGAGGAGCTGGTGGGTGTGCAATACCAGCGAAACGACGTCGCGTTCGAGCGCGGCACGTTCCGCGTGCGGGGCGATACGATCGAGGTGTTCCCCGCATACGACGAGCAGGCGGTGCGCATCGAATTCTGGGGCGACACGGTGGAGCGCATTGCGAAGATCGATCCGCTCACGGGCGACACCATCTCCGAGCTGGCGCGCGCCGCCGTCTATCCCGCCACTCACTTCGTGACCGAGCGCCCCACCATCCAGCGCGCCGTCGCGGCCATCCGGGCGGAGCTCACAGGTCGTCTCGCGGAGCTGCGCGCCCGGAACAAGCTGCTCGAGGCCCAGCGCCTCGAGTCGCGCACCAACTTCGACATCGACATGCTGCTCGAGGTCGGGCGGTGCACGGGGATCGAGAACTACTCGCGCCACCTGACGGGCCGCGCGGCGGGGGAGCGTCCCGCGTGCCTGCTCGACTACTTCCCCGCCGACTACCTGTGCATCCTCGACGAGTCGCACCAGACCCTGCCGCAGGTCGCCGGAATGTACGAGGGAGACCGCTCCCGCAAGCAGACACTGGTGGACTACGGGTTCCGCCTCCCCTCCGCCCTCGACAATCGCCCGTTGCGCATCGACGAGTTCATGCAGCTCGTGCCGCGGATTGTGTTCGTGTCGGCCACGCCGGGCGAGGAGGAGCTGCGGCTGGCGGGCGGCGTCGTCGTCGAGCAGATCATCCGCCCGACCGGCCTCGTGGACCCCGAGGTGGAAGTCCGTCCCGTGAAGGGGCAGGTCGACGACCTGCTGCACGAGATCCGGCTGCGCGAGAAGAAGGGCGAGCGCGTGCTCGTCACCACGCTCACCAAGCGGATGGCCGAGGACCTCACCGACTATCTGCAGCAGCACGGCGTGCGCGTGCGCTACCTGCATTCGGAGATCGACGCGATCGAGCGGGTCGAGATCATTCGGGGCCTGCGGCTCGGGGAATTCGACGTGCTCGTGGGAATCAATCTGCTGCGCGAGGGGCTCGATCTGCCGGAGGTGTCGCTCGTGGCCATCCTGGACGCGGACCAGGAAGGGTTCCTGCGGTCCGACCGGTCGCTCATCCAGACCGTCGGCCGCGCTGCGCGCAACCTGCAGGGGCGCGCGCTTCTCTACGCCGACCGCGTCACCGGCTCCATGCAGCGCGCCCTCGCAGAAATGACCCGCCGGCGCGAGACGCAGGTGGCCCACAACGCGCAGCACGGTATCACGCCCCGTTCGATCGTCAAATCCGTGGACCAGGTCCGCTTCGCGACCCGTTTCGCGGACGCCAAGACGGCGCGCCCCGCCGAGGGCGGCGTACCGCGCCCGGCCGACGCCAAGGAGCGCGACGCCCTCATCAAGCTGCTGGAAGGTCAGATGCAGGCCGCCGCCGAAGAGCTCGACTTCGAGCTCGCCGCCGTGCTGCGCGACCAGATCCTCGAGCTCCGGGCCGAAGCCGACACCGGGCGTCATGCGCCTGTCCGCGGACGAGCTCCAGCGGTTCGGTGACGCGCTCGGGCGCGACCTCGCGGGCCCCGTCGTGATCGGGCTCTCCGGCGAGCTCGGGACGGGGAAGACGACTCTGGTCCAGGCGATCTGCGCGGGCCTCGGCGCTCGCGTACTGGCCACCAGTCCCACCTACGCCCTCGTGCATCACTACGAAACCTCCGACGGCCGGCCGGTCTACCACGTGGACTGCTACCGGCTCAAGTCGCCCGACGAAGCCCGCGACCTCGCGTTCGACGACATGATGCGCGACGGCGCGATCCTCCTGATCGAATGGCCCGAACGCGCGGGACCGTGGGCACCCCCGCTGGATCGGCACTTCAAGCTGAGCTACGGTGATGGCCCGGATATCCGGGAGCTGGAGGAGATACGGTGACGACCAGGCTCGCGGTTCTGGATTGCGGATTGCGGATTGTGGATTGCGGAATCGAAGCGCGACCGTCCAATCCGCAATCCGAAATCCGCAATCCGCAATGGTCCGTGCTCCGATGAGCGGTCGCTGGTTGGCGATCGACACTGCGACGGACATCGCCAGCGTCGCCGCTGGGCGGCCGCCGGTCGCCGAGAGCGGGGCGCACGTGCAGGGAGCCCGCCGGCACGCCGCGGAGATCATCCGGTTGGTCGACTTCGTGCTCGACCGGCTGAGCCTCCGCCCCCGGTCGGCTGGTCGGCGGCGAAGGGGCTGGCGCATGAGGCCGGGCTCGACATTCGAACCATGCCGTCGCTCATGGCCGCAGCCGCCGGGGCGTCGCTGCGCCTCGGCACCGATCCGGTGGCGGCCTGTTTCGACGCGCTGCGCGGTCAGGTGTACGGCGCGATGTACGCCTTCCACCCCGACCGCGTGGACAGCTTGGTGGAACCCGCCCTGCTGACGCCGGCCGAGTTCGTGCGTGTCGCCCCGGTGCGCCCCCGCCTCGTGGTGGGCGGCGGTGGCCCCGGTTTCGCGGATCAGATGACCGATTGGGCCGGCGCCCCTCCCGTACCCCTCGAAAGCCTCCCCCCCGCCGCGACGATGCTGCTCGCTCTGCTCGGGCGCCCCGGCGTCGGTCGTACCCTCGACGATCCCGCCACCGCCGAGCCGGTCTACGGACGTCCTGCCGAAGCGCAGGCCCAATGGGAGGCGCGCCACGGCCGCCCCTTCCCGGATTCGTCCGGCCGCGCCGGCTGACGTCGACGACGTCGCGGCGATCGAGCGCGCCGTATTCTCCGATCCCTGGTCACGTCGCGACTTCGCGGAGTGCGTCACCTCTGGTGTGCCGTTCCTCGTCGCCGAAGCGGACGGCCTGGTCGTGGGCTACGTGATTGCGCACTGCGCGGCGGACGAAGGTGAGGTCCTCAACCTTGGGGTGGCCCTGGCCCATCGGCGCCACGGGGTGGGACGGGCGCTGGTGGAGCACGTGCTCGCCGCGCTGGGGGCCCGGGGCGTGCGCGTGGTGTATCTCGAGGTGCGCGAGTCGAACGCCGGCGCCCGGCGGCTTTACGAAGCTCTGGGGTTCGGAGAGGTGGCCCGACGGGCGCGGTACTACCGCAGGCCGGTCGAGGACGCGGTCGTGCTATGCGCTGCGATTGACCCGGCCGGGGTGTCTGCAAAACTTTAGCCCAAGTGGCGTATCTTTGATTGACAGAATGACTTGCGGGTCATATACTGTTGTCGCCCTTGGTTCCGGACCCGCCCAGCGTTCGGAGGTTTTTCGTGAGCCGCAGTCTGAATAAGGTCATGCTAATCGGGAACTTAGGGGCCGATCCCGAGGTGCGGAGCACCAACAACGGCTCCCGCGTCGCCACGCTGTCGCTGGCGACCAGCCGGCAGTGGACGGGGCAGGGTGGGGAGAAGCAGGAAAAGACCGAGTGGCACCGGGTGATCTGCTGGAACAACAAAGGCGCCCAGCTCGCGGACCTGGCCGAGAAGTACATGAAGAAAGGCGACCGGATCTACGTCGAGGGGCGGGTCGAGTACCGCACGTGGGAGGATCGGGAAAAGCAGACGCGGTACACCACCGAGATCATCGCGCGGGAAGTGCTTCTCTTGTCGTCTCGGGGAGGGGGCGGAGGGGGCAGTGGGGGAGGCGGGGAGGGCTCGGGCGATTTCGCGCGGGCCAAGGCCGCCGCCAAGGTGGCGCCCGAGGCGGGAGGCAAGGCGGAATCACTCGACGCGTTCCCGGAGGCCCTGGATGAGGAGGACGACGATCTGCCGTTCTGAACGAGCAGCCCTGCTCGCCCTTGTGGCAGGGCTGCTCGCGGGGCCGGTGCTCGTGGCGCAGGACACCACGCAGGCACGGCCGGACACATCGCAGCCGGCGCCCGCGCCGGCCCCGGAGGGGCAGCTCCCCTCCACTCACGTCGTCACCCGGGGCGAGACTCTCTGGTCCATCGCCCAGCTCTATTTCAGCGATCCACTGCTCTGGCCCGAGATCTATCGCCTCAATACGGCGATTATCGACGACCCGCACTGGATCTATCCCGGTGAAGAGTTGAACCTCGCGGGCGCCGTGAGCGTCGCTCAAGCGCCCGACACCACGGTCGTCGCCGCGCCCCAGCAGGTCGCTGCCGACACGGTCCATGCGCAGCCCACGCCCTCGGCCGACACCGTGGCGGCCGATACCACCACCGTGGTCGACACCGCGGTCGTGGCCCCGCCGCCGGGGCCCACGGAGAGCTACCAGACCATCTTCGATCGGCGCCGCACGCCGTCTCAGGAGGTACGGGACGAGCTGCGGGCGTACACGAACCAGCCGTACCGTCCGTTGCGCCGGGGCGAGTTCTACTCGGCCGGCTTCCTCACCGAGGAGGAACGGCTTCCCTACGGCCGGGTCCTTGGGAATACGGCCACCCCGGCGATCCCCCGGCTCACCGAGCGCTCGTCGGCCACGACGTTCGATCAGATTGCGATCCAGCCGCCGCGGAGCGCCTCGTATCACGTGGGCGACTCGCTGCTGATCGTGCGCGTGGATCGCGACATCGCCGGGTGGGGGGGCGTCGTCGTGCCGGTGGGCGTGGCGCGCGTGACGGAGCCGCAGCGTCGGCAGGTGTTGGCGGACGTGGTGATGCAGTTCGGTCGCATCCACGAGGGCCATCTGGCGCTGCCGCTCGAGCCGTTCAAGGACCCGGGCCAGGTGCGCCCCACGCCGGTCGATGGCGGGCTCGAGGGCACGGTCATCGCCGAGCGGGACCTGCATGTGCTCGCCGGTCCGCAGCAGATCATCTTCATCAATCGCGGGCGGGCGGAGGGCGTGAGCCCCGGCGACGTGTTTGAGGCCTTCAAGCCGGCCGCCGGCCTGCCCGGGACGTCGTCGGAGCAGGTGCAGGTGGTGGTCGAGATCGTGCACACGCGCGACCATTCGTCCTCGGGACTGATCCTCAACATCGACCACCCCAACCTCGTTCCGGGCATGCCCGTGCGGCTCATCCGGAAGATGCCTTCCTGATTCGCCGGTCCCCGCATCCGGCGGGGCCGGTGTTCATGGCTCGTGGTGCTCACTTCTCATTTCATCGCACTGGGCCTGTACGCCCTGACCACAGTGCTGGTGCTGGCGCCGTTCGCCGGGCTGCGATCCGCACCGCGCAGCCTGCTCCTGGGCGTACCCATCGCCGGCATCGCGGCGCACCTGCTCGGAGTCGCACGGCTGACGCCGTTCATGGGCGTCGCCCCGACGCTCTCGATGCTCGCGCTGTTCCTCGCGCTCTTCCAGGTAGCGAGTGAGGCGGCGTTTCGGGCGTCGGCCGTCGGCGTGTTCACCGGGCCGCTCGCGACGGGGCTCATGGGGCTGGCCTTGCTCATCGGTCTCGTACCCGACGCGCGTGCGGTCGCGGGGCGCGGCCCGTGGTCGATCCTGCACATCACCGTGAGCATCTTGGGCCTCGCCATGCTGGCGCTCGCGTTCATCGCGGCGGCGCTCTACCTGCTGCAGTTCCGGGAGCTCAAGGCCAAGCGGTTCGGCCAGGTGTTCCGGCTGTTCCCCCCCCTGGAGCGGCTGGACCAGTTGAACCATCTATCTTTGGTGGTGGGCTTTCCGACCGTGACCCTGGGAGTGCTGCTGGGGTTCGGCCTGCGCTATGCGGGGGGTGTGTCGGTGGACGCCGCGCAGGTGGTGTGGGGGATGCTCATGTGGCTCGTTCTGGGGTGGGCGGTGGGCGTGCGCGTGGTGCGGCACTGGGCGGGACGGCGCGCGGCGTTCGCGAGCATCGCGAGCTTCGCGGCGGTGCTGCTCGTGTATCTCGCGCTCAAGCTCACGACGCCCGGGACCGAGCGGTTCCTCTGAGCGACGAGGTCATGAGCATC
>QHUU01000099.1 GCA_003222155.1 Gemmatimonadota bacterium
GGTGTTGGCGGCTGGGGCGCGCGGCGGTGTGCTGCTGTCGACGTGCAACCGCACCGAGTTCTACCTGGCCGAGCCCGACGACGCCGTTCCCGAAGCGGTATGGGCGCTCCTCTCGGAGCGCCTGGGTGCCGGGCGCAGTGCGAGCGCGTATGGCTACGTCCAGCGCGATCGCGACGCCGTGCGACACCTGTATCGCGTATCGGCAGGGCTCGATTCGATGATCCTCGGCGAGCCGCAGATTCAGGGGCAGGTGCGCGACGCGTGGGACGCCTCGAAGCCCCTGGCGGGACCGGTGCTGCACCGCCTGTTCCAATCGGCGCTGCTGGTGGGCGCCCGGGTGCGCAGTGAGACGGGCCTCGCCACCGGTGCCGCATCGGCGCCGTCGGCGGCGGTCACAGTGGCCGGCAAGATCTTCACCCAGCTCGCCGGCCGCTCCGCGCTGATTC
>QHUU01000010.1 GCA_003222155.1 Gemmatimonadota bacterium
CGGAGAGTCCCCGCTCGCCCCCGTCCCGCCGCCGCCGCAAGCCAGCCTGATCGGCTCGATTCTCCAGGCCACGGGGCTGCTCAGCTGCACACCGATGCCCACGGCGTCGGCCACGCGGACGGTCGGCTCGGCGGGTGGGGTGATCAGGATAGGCCCGCACACGCTGTCGATCCCGGCAGGCGCGCTCGCCGCGCCGGTCACCATCACGGCGACGGCGCCGTCGGACAACGTGAACCGAGTCCGGCTCCGACCCGAGGGCCTCGTGTTCCGGCGGTCCGCCACCCTCACCATGAGCTACGGGAATTGCAACCTGCTCGGGAGAATCCTGCCGAAACGGGTCGCGTACACCGACGACGCGCTGAACATCCTCAGCTACGTGCTGTCGCTGGATAACCTGTACTCGCAGTACGTGACCGGGCGGCTGAACCACTTCTCCAACTACGCCATCGCGTGGTGAGATCGCCATGACCGCGACGCTGGGTACCGGTCCGACGGAACCGCGTTCCCGCACGCACCCCGCGGCCGACCTGCTCCACGAGGCCCGCGCGCAGGAGCGCGCCGCCCGCATCGGGGACGCCATGGCGTCGTACCAGGCGGCGATCGCGGCGTCCGAGGGCGCGGGGGAATCCGCGCTGCTGGCCGAAGGGCTGCGCCGCCTCGCGGTCATCCGTCATCATCGCAACGAGTCGGACGAAGCGCGACGGCTGTGCCATACGAGTTACACCGTGGCGCACGCCGCCGGGAACCGCCTGCTCGCGGCGGAGGCGCTCAACACCCTCGGCGGGATCGATCTCGAGACCGACGCCGTCGCCGACGCGCGCCGCCACTTCCTGCGCGCGCTGGAGCTGGGCGGGCACAGCCGCGAGCTCTGCGCCCGGGCCGAGCAGACTGGGCGGGCACAGCCGCGAGCTCTGCGCCCGGGCCGAGCAGAACCTGGGGATCCTCGCGAACATTCAAGGGGACTTCGACGAAGCGCTGGCGCGCTACGGGCGCTCGCTCGAGGCCTACTGCGCGTCGAACGACGATCACGGGCGCGCGATCGCCTACCACAACCTCGGCATGGCGAGCGCGGACCGGGCACGGTACGACGAAGCGGAGCGCTACTTCCGGCAGAGTCACGAGATCGCCGAGCGCGCGGGCGACGCCTACCTCGGGGGCCTGTGCCTAGTGAACCACGCCAAGGTGCACGTCGCGCGTGAGCGATATGAAGACGCCCGGCGCGACGCGGAATCCGCGCTGGCCGTGTTCGATCAATTGGGCGTGGGGAGCGCCAAGGCGGACGCGTATCGCGTGCTCGGGATGATCTACCGCGAGACGGGCCGGCCGGCGCTCGCCGAGTCGCGGCTCAAATCGGCGATCGAGCTGGCGGTGGGTGCGGCGTCGGTGTTGAACGAGGCCGAGGCGTCGCGCGAGCTCGCCCTGCTGTATCAGACGATGGGTCGGAATCAGGAGGCGCTCAGCCTGCTGAACGCGGCGCACCGCCTGTTCGGGCGGCTCGACGCGCGCGCCCACCTGGTCCACGTCGCGGGGAAGATGGCCGAGCTCGAGGCCACCTACCTCGCCGTGGTGCGCGAATGGGGCCAGTCCCTCGAGTCCGCCGACACCTACACCTTCGGCCACTGCGAGCGCGTGGCGCAGCTGAGCGTCGCCGTGGCCCGGGCGCTCGGGCTGGACGCGGACGCGCAGACGACGGTGCGGCTCGGCGCCTACCTCCACGATCTGGGCAAGGTGCGCGTCCCGCACGAGATTCTCAGCAAGCCGGGCCCGCTGACGCGCGACGAGTTCGAGGTGGTCCAGATGCATCCGATCTGGGGCATCGAGCTGCTCGCGAAAGTCGAGTTCCCCTGGGACTTGAAGCCCGTCATCCGCTGGCACCACGAGCGCTACGACGGGACGGGCTACCCCGACCGCCTGCGCGGCGACGAAATCCCCGTGTCGGCACAGATCGTGGGCATCGTGGACGTGTACGACGCCCTCACCACCACGCGCCCCTACCGCCCGGCGTTCTCGCCGGCCGCGGCGCTCGCGAAGATCGACCAGTGCCGCGGGCACTGGTCGGAGGCGGTGTTCAGCGCCTTCTGCGCGGCGCTGGTGCTGCCGGGGGTCTCCCGCCGGTAGCGGACGGCTTACCTCCCCGCGGCCTTCTGGACGTCGGGCGGGAAGTCGGAGATCTCCTGCACCTGGCGCACTTCGATGATGTCGCCGTCCAGCATGGGGGCGCGCTTGGCCCATTCGATCGCTTCGGCTCGTGACTTGACCTGGATCATCCAGTAGCCGCCCAGGACCTCCTTCGCCTCGGTGAACGGGCCGTCGGTCACCTTGGTCTTGCCGCCGGCGAAGCTCACGCGGGCGCCCTTGGCGGGCGGCTGCAGCCCGTCGAGCCCGAGCAGCACGCCGGCCTTGGTGAGGGACTCGTTGTACTTGGTCATCTTGGCGACGAGGTCCGCCGGGGGGACAAAGTCCGCCGCCGCCTTCTCGTATCCCTTGGGGATCACCAGCATCATGAATCGCATGGTCGTCGGTTCCTTCCGGTTTCGGGTTCGTGCCGGGGCGGTCCCGGTTCTATGGAAACGTCGAACCAGACGCACCGGAATCGACAAGGGACGGTGCTCGAGGGAAGGGGGTGCTGCGGGGTCAGGTCGTCGCGGGGTGCGGATGAAGCGCGCAGCTGCACCGCATCCGCGCGGCGTCGGGGGCGCTCGGGAACAGGTGATAGCCCCGCATGGCGAACACCGCTGAGACATTTTTCGGCAAGCTCAATGGCCCAGTATGCGCCGCTTCGGCTGGGGGCGGCAAGGGCCTGCCAGACGCTAGAAACTCCGGTTGAGCGCGATCCCGACGCGCCCGGGAAGCGTCGTCACGGCCAGCGCTAAGGGTGGGGCCGCGGCCGCGAAGTGGCGGACCACACCTCGACCGACCAAGGTCCCGAGCACGGCACCGCCAACGACATCCGAGGAGAAGTGCCGGTCGGCCACCAATTCGGCGATCCCTACCACCGCGGCGGCACCGTAGGCGGTCACGCGGAACACCCGATGCCGCGTGTGCGCGGCGACCACCGCAGCGAGGGCAAACGCTCGCGACGTCTGTCCTGACGGAAAGGAGTTGTTGCGGCTCGGCGCTTGGAAGGGCGCGAAATAGTCCGTCCCGCGATTCGCCTCCGGTTGCGCCCGACCGACGGCGATGTTGGCTGTCGTCGCGAGGAGCGAGGCGACGCCCAGCGCGGCGAGCGCATCGCGCCCCGTCCGCGCCAGGCCGGGGTGGTGTGTGGCGAGTCCCACGCCCAGAAGGCCCGCGCCGATGCCGAGGGCCACGGGCGTGCTCCAGCGACTGATCGACGAGCCAGCCGCTCGCGGTTCCCCTCCGTCGTCCTCCTGGACTTCCTCCTGCACGTCGAGCCGGACTTGCTGGTCGGCGAATCCCGTGAGGATCACGCCCAGAGACCCGACCAATACCGGCTGCTGCCAAATGGGGCGCCAACGCGCCGCGGTGACGTGACTGGTCACCGCCTCCAGCGTCCGTGGAGCTGGCGCGTCGGCCGGCGCCCCATGTGGCTCCGGATCCCCGTGCTGTGGATCGATCGGCGCCGAGCGCCGGATGTCGACGGGAGCAACGCCCCCGCTCACGAACTTCGGCGGATTGGCAGGCGTGATGCGCTGCCGCGCTCCCGCGCGTAGATCGCTTTCACCTCGCGCCAACCGAGCCCGGCCGCGCACGGTGTCGGGCCTCGGGTGTATGTCGTTCGGTGCGACGACGAGCGGTCGGGGGGGAGCCGACGACTCCCTCAGCCCGGCGCTCACGCGCACGAGGCGAGACCCTGCGCCGACCACCAGGACGACCGTCGCGACGATCAGGCCGGCGACCCAGAGCGACCGAGTCTCCGCTGGCAGGGGCGCCACGAGACGCCGGATGCGGTGCACGAGGGAGCCGCGTGCCGCGGTGAGCACGAATGCGGGCCCCGTGCGTCGGAGCTTCTCCATGCCCACCAGCGCCTGCGCGTACAAGTGCGCGTCGCCGCACACGGCGACCACTAGGTCGTCGCAGCAATGCTCGCGCTCTTCGCCCACGCGCCGCGATACCCACCACACCGCCGGGTGGTAAAACAGCAGGGTCTCGATCACGGACTGGAGCACGCGGACGACGTAATCGTGCCGCCGCACGTGTGCGAGCTCGTGGGCGAGCAGCGCGTCGAGCTGGAGCGGGGTGAGCCCCGTCAGCGCACTCGCGGGGAGAAGGATCACCGGGCGCAGCCACCCGATCACGGCGGGTACTTGCACCAGGACCGACGCGGCGACGCGCACCGGCCGGGTCACGCGCAGCAGCGCGGCCAGACGTTGCAGCGCCGCTGTGCAGGCGGGAGGCGCGGGGCGCGTGCCGATCACCGCAAGACGACCTGCCGCCATCCACCCCGACGCCAGCCGCAGGGAGAACGCGACCACGCCGGCGACCCACAGCACGACAATTAGCGGCAGCGCGGGCTCGAGCGTCGGGCGGACGCGCGCTGCCAGCCTTAGCACGAGGGCCGCCGGCCCCGCAAGCGTCGGGGCCGGCCACGGCGACGCCCCGTACAGCGACAGCGCGGTCACCAGCGGCAGCGCGGCCGTCAAGACCAACGTCGCGGTAGCGCAGGCATAGCGAATGCGCGCCGCCCGCGACGGCAGCATCCCCAGGAGCGAGGCGAGCCCCGCAGCGGCGAGCGCGCACTGCCACAGCGAGTGCACAAGCGCCCACCCCAGCGCCTGTGTCGCTGTCATGCGATTCCTCCCTCCCTCAATACCATCTGCGCGCTGTCTATTTCGCGTTCAAGGGGTTCTGCCCTGTGTATGGATCCTACTACATTGGAGGACAGCGAGTTGTTCGCGCGCTTGCACGCTCTGGTTGGGCCGCCAGGTGCGTGATCGCGGACTGTCCCGCTGCAGCCACGCCACACCCCCCACGCCAGGGCCTCGCCCACGCCGCAAGCTCTTCGTAGGCACCTTGTGTTTTCAACGAGTTAGGCGAAGCGAGCGACGATGAGCGCTCGCCAGAAACGCCCTCGTTGGCACCACCATTGGCACCACGTAGTATATTCGGGGGCGCGCATGAAATTCTCATTCGTCAGGTCAATCGCCATGCTGCTGCTGAGCAGCCAGATGCTGCCGCTTGGCCTACCGCTGTTGTGTGACCAAGTCCAACGAGGAACGCGGGCGAGCTGCGAGCAACAAATGGCCTCCCACCCGTCTGCGCGGGTAGTCGCTGCGACGACCCCCGCTAGCCCGTGCGCCAATTCAGCGTTCTGCGCGACCACGGCAACCGCGGTCATTGCGCCCGGCGGAGCAGTTTCCGTTTCCGTAGGAGAATCCCACGTGGTCGGCTTCGGCGTCTCGACGTTCGCCCCGGCCGACCCACAAGCACCGCTCCCTCCACCTCCCCAAGCCTAGCCTCTCCCAAGCGTAGTGTGCCCTGACGCGCCGCCGCACGGCGCGGGCTCCGGCGCGTTCCGCCGGAAACTGATTGGCGAGTGCCGTTCCAACTATCTGACTGAGTCATCGGCAGTCTGGCGATCAAGTTGGAACGGCACGAGGAGAGGTATGCAAGTCCGACAACTGATTCTCACCGCGAGCGCGTTCGTGATAGCGAGCGCCGGTCGCGCGCGCGCACAAGACACCGCGCCAGTCGCCGGCGACTCTGCATTGCAGTCATTGGTCACTGAAGCGCTCGCGCGCAACCCGACGGTCGCGCAGCGGCAAGCGGCCGTCCGAGCCGCCGCGTTCCGCATCCGACCGGCCGGTTCGCTGCCGGATCCGGTGCTGAAGGTCGGCGTGATGGACCTGGTGATGCCGCACTTCGAGTTCAACGAAAGCGACTTCACCGAGGCGGACGTCGAGCTGAGCCAGGAGATCCCGTGGCCTGGCTCACTCGGGGCCCGCTCGGGAGTCATGCGCGCCGCTGCGGCCGGGGCGCGTGCGGAAGAAGGCACCGTGCGCCGGGACCTTACGACCACGATGGCGGTCGCCTACTACCGCCTTGGCTACGCGGTGACGGCGCTGGAGACGCTGCGGCACCAGCGGGAGCTTCTCGAGGTCGCCGTCCAGCTCAGCACCACGCGCTATGCGACAGGCGCCGCACCGCAAAGCGATCCCCTCCAGGCGAAGCTAGCGCGCGATCGCCTGCGGTCCGAGGAGTTCGCATTGGAGAGCGAGCGAATCGCCGCGCTCGCCGCCGTGAATGCGTTGCGGAACCGAGCACCCGCAGACTCGGTCCCGGTCGCCTCGATCGACCCGGCTGCGCTGCGTGCCGGGGCGGCACCGCAGCCTCCCGCCGACTCGCTCGTGGCCCTGGCCCTCGCAACGCATCCCCGGCTCGCTGCTCGCCGGGCGGCAGTCGATGCGGCCACGCGCACGATTCAGGTCGAGCGCCTCGGCGCCCGGCCCGACTTCACCCTGACGCTGCGCTACGGGTACCGACCGCGGGCGTTCAACTTCAACTTTCCGGACTTCTCCTCCGCCTTCGTGGGCCTGCGGCTTCCGGTGTGGGCGTGGCGCAAACAGAACCGGCTGGCCGATGCCGCGCGGGCCGATTCGACGGGGGCCGCGGCTGGCCTGCGCGACGCCGAGCTCCAGCTCAGCCGCGAGGTTACCGAAACGGCCGCCCGAGTCCATGCGTCACAGCAGCGCCTGGCGCTCCTCGTGGACGGCGTGCTGCCCAATGCGCGGGGGACCGTCGAATCCGTGCTGCGGAGCTATCAGGTGGGTCGCGCCGAATTCCTGACCCTTTTGTCCGTCGAAGACGCGCGATACCGGGCCGAGCTGGAAGCGGTCGCGGTCGCGGCGGACTACCAGGCTCAACTCGTCATGCTGCGGCAGTTGACCGCCAGGGAGACGCAGCCGTGAAACAGATCATTATCGGGCTGCTCCTCGCAGCCATGACGTTGACGGGATGCAAGAAGGCGCCCGCTCCGAGCCAGGAGATGACGGGCATGAAGGACATGCAAGGGATGCCCGGAATGCCGACAGCTGGCGCCGACACGTCGGGGGTCCCGCTGGATCGGGCCGAGGCCGCGAGGCTCGGCATCACGTTTGCTCGGGCCGCCGAGCGCCCGGTACGATCCTCGGTGCGGGCAGTCGGGATACTGAAGTACGCCGAGCCCAACCTCGTGTACGTCAATGCTCGGGTCGGTGGCTGGGTAGAGCGCCTGTACGCGGACTACGTCGGTAAGCATGTCGAACAGGGCGACCCGCTGCTGGCGCTCTACTCTCCCGATCTCGTGAGTGCTCAGGAGGAATACCTCCTGGCGCGGCGGCTGAAAGACGACACGCTCGCGGCGAGCGCCCGGCGCCGGCTCGCCCTGTGGGACGTCCCGTCCGATCAAATCGACAGCCTGGAGACGAGAGCGAGCGTGACGCGCACGCTGTTGCTGCGCGCCCCGCGGAGCGGCGCGCTCACGGAGAAGATGGTCATCGAAGGCCAAGCGGTGAAGGCGGGGGACAACCTGTTCCAGATCGCCGACGCCCAGGTGCTGTGGGTGGAGGTCGCGATCTTCGAGCAGGACGCAGCAGCCGTCCGCGTCGGCACGCCGGCCACGATCACCGTGGACGCGCTCCCCGGACGGACGTTTCGCGGCAGCGTGACGTTCATCTACCCGCAGCTCGACGAGAAGACCCGCACGCTGACGGCCCGCGTGGCGGTGGAGAACGGCGACGGCGCCTTGCGCCCCGGAATGTACGCGACGGCAGCGTTGGCGACGGCGGGCCGGCGCGGTGTGAGCGTGCCGCTCGAGGCGGTGCTGCCCACCGGGACGAAGGACCTCGTCTTCCTGAATCGCGGCGACGGCCGGTTCGTGCCCCGAGAAGTCCGTGTGGGGCTCCGCGGTGACTCGCTCGTCGAGATCGTCGAAGGACTGCGGCCGGGTGAGGAAGTCGTGGCCTCGGCCACGTTCCTGCTCGACTCGGAGTCGAACCTCGCGGCCGCGATTCAGGGACTCATGCTCCAGATGGGGATGGGCCTGAACATGGGCGGGATGCAGATGCCCGCTAAGGAAGGGGCGCGGCACCCATGATCGAGAGACTCATCGCCTGGTCCATCAAGCGCCGCGAGCTCGTGGCCCTCGGCGCGATCTTCGTGCTCGTGGCGGGCGTGTTCTTGCTCCGCACGCTGCCGGTGGATGCGATCCCGGATCTCTCGGATACTCAAGTGATCGTCTACACCGACTACCTGGGGCAAGCGCCCGAGGTCGTCGAGGACCAGGTCACCTACCCGTTGCTCACGACGTTCCTCGCGGTCCCGAAAGTAAAAGTCGTGCGCGGGCAGTCGATGTTCAGCTCGTCCTTTGTGTACGTGATCTTCCAGGACGGGACCGATCTCTACTGGGCGCGCTCGCGGGTGCTCGAGTACTTGAACGCGATTCAGAGCCGGCTCCCCGCCGGCGCCAAGACCCGACTGGGGCCCGACGCCACCGGCGTGGGCTGGGTCTATCAGTACGCGCTCGAGGGTCCCGGCTACTCGCCCGACCGGCTCCGCACGATTCAGGACTTCCAAGTGCGCTACGCGCTGCAGTCCGTGCCGGGCGTAGCCGAGGTCGCGAGTCTGGGCGGGTACGTGCGCCAATACCAGGTGCTGCTCGACCCGGCCCGGCTCTTGGGCTACGGCGTGACGGCGCGCGAGGTCATCGCCGCGGTGCGCGGGGCCAATCAGGATGTCGGGGCCCGCACGGTGGAAGTCGCGGGCTCGGACTACGCGATTCGCGGGCTCGGCTACCTCCGTGGGGTCGGGGACATCGAGAAGGTCGCCGTCGGCGTGGGGAAGGATGGCCGCCCCGTGCGCGTCGGTGACGTGGCACGAGTGACGATCGGGCCCGACCTGCGGCTCGGAATCGCCGAGCGGGATGGCAGAGGGGAGGCCGTCGGCGGGGTCGTGGTGATGCGCTATGGTGAGAACGCGCTGCGTGTGATCGACGGCGTGAAGCAGCGGATCGCCGAGATCACGCCCGCACTGCCGGCCGGCGTCCGGATCGTGCCGACGTACGACCGCTCGGACTTGATCCACGGGTCTATCAAAACACTGTGGCGCACGCTGCTCGAGGAGTCCGTGATCGTGGCGCTCGTGTGTGCGGTGTTCCTGCTGCACGCGCGCAGCGCCCTCGTGGGGATCGCCACGCTGCCGCTCGGCATCCTGGTGTCGCTCGCGGTCACCCGCTGGCTCGGCATCAACGGCAATATCATGAGTCTCGGCGGGATCGCCATCGCGATCGGCGCCATGATCGACGCCGCGATCGTGATGCTCGAGAATCTCCACAAGCACGTCGAGCACGAACCGGACCGGCCGCACTGGGAGCGCGTGTTCGCTGCCGCGCGCGAGGTGGGGCCAGCGTTGTTCATGTCGCTGCTCATCATCACGCTCTCCTTCCTGCCGGTGTTCACGCTGGAGGATCAGGAAGGGCGGCTGTTCCGCCCGCTCGCGCTCACCAAGACCTTCGCAATGGCGGCCGCCGCGCTGCTCTCGGTGACGCTCGTGCCCGCACTTATGGGCTGGTTCGTGAAGGGAAAAATCCGCGCCGAGGCGGAGAACCCGCTCAACCGCTGGGCGCTGCAGCTCTATCGGCCGGTGCTGCAATGGGCGCTGCGCGCCCGCTGGCTGGTACTGGGCGGTGCCGCGGGCGTCCTGCTGCTGACGGTCCTTCCGTTAGCGAGTCTCGGCAGCGAGTTCATGCCGCCCTTGAACGAGGGCTCGCTGATGTACATGCCCAACACACTGCCAGCGGTATCTCTCACCACGCAGCGGCGACTGCTCCATGTGGAAGACTCGATCCTCATGACGTTCCCCGAAGTCGCGTCGGTGTGGGGCAAGGCGGGTCGGGCGAATACGGCCACCGACTGGGCGCCGATGTCGATGGTCGAGACCGTCGTAAACTTGAAGCCTGAGTCGCAGTGGCGACGGGGCATGACGCAGGATCGTCTGATCGCGGAGATGGATCAGCGGCTGCGTCTCACGGGTGCCGTCAACACGTGGACCATGCCGATCAAGAACCGCACCGACATGCTGTCGACCGGCGTGCGGACGACCCTCGCGGTCAAGATTTTCGGCCCAGACCTCGAAATCATCCAGCGCATCGGTCAGGATATCGAGCGCGCGCTCGCGCCGCTCCCGGGCACGGCGAGCGTCTACGCCGAGCGGTCGTTCGGGGGGCGCTACCTGGACATCCGGCCGGATGGGGATGCCCTCGCCCGCTACGGGCTCACCACCGGCGACGCGCAGGAGGTGATCAGCCTGGCCCTCGGCGGGGAGGAGATCACCACGACCGTCGAGGGCCGCGAGCGCTACCCCGTGCAGGTGCGTTATGCCCGCGACTTCCGCGATGACCCCGCCACGATCAGCCGGCTGCTGGTCGGCGGCGGTGACGGCCCGCAGGTGCCGCTCGGGCAGATAGCCGACATTCAGTTCAGCCCCGGGCCACCGATGATCCGGAGCGAGGGCGGCTACCTCTACGATCAGGTGTCGATCGACGTACGGGGCCGGGACGTGGGGAGCTATGTGCGCGACGCTCAGGGCGTCGTCGCGCGTGAGGTGAAGCTCCCCACCGGCTACTGGCTGCGCTGGAGCGGTCAGTATGAGGCGATTCAGCGTGTGAAGGCGCGGCTCCAGGTCGTCGTCCCGCTCACGCTGGGGATCATCGCGCTGCTCCTGTATCTCACCTTCGGTACCGTAGGCGAGACGGCGATCGTGATGCTGTCGCTGCCGTTCGCCCTGGTCGGCGGCGTGTGGATCATGTGGCTGCTCGACTACAACCTGTCGATCGCGGTCGCGGTGGGATTTATCGCGCTCGCTGGCGTGGCTGCGGAAACCGGCGTCGTGATGCTGATCTATCTCGATCACGCTTGGGAGGCGGTCTCACAGGGCGGGCGGCGTCCCACGCTGGCGGAGCTCGTGGGCGTCATCGAGCATGGCGCGGTCAACCGCGTGCGGCCGAAGCTGATGACGGTGCTCGCGATCATGCTCGGACTCGTACCGGCGCTGTGGAGTCACGGCGCGGGGGCCAGCGTGATGAAGCGGATCGCCGCGCCGATGGTGGGCGGGATGGTGACGTCCACAATCCTGACGTTGATCGTGATCCCAGTCATCTACTACCTGTGGCGCCGCCGAGGACTGGAGGGTCCATGAATCGCGCGGTTCCGCTTCGGCGAGGGGTCGCGCTCGAGGGCGTGACCATCGGCTACAACGTGCTCGAGGGGGTGGTGGCAATCGCCGCTGGTCTCGCCGCCGGCTCCGTGGCCCTCACGGGATTCGGGATCGATTCGATCATCGAGGTGACGAGCGGCGTGGTGCTGTGGTGGCGGCTCAGGGCGGAGCTGGGCGCGGCGAGTGTGGGGCCCGCTGTCGAAGCGAGGGCAGCGCGCTGGGCAGGCATCCTGCTCCTCGCCCTCGCGGTCTATATCGTGGCGGAGTCGGGGCGTCGACTCCTCACCGGCGATCGGCCCGGAGAGAGCGTCGTGGGGATCGTGCTCACAGCGCTTTCGTTGATCGTGATGCCCCTCCTGGCCCGAGCGAAGCTACGCGTGGCGGACGATCTCGGGAGCCGGGCACTACGGGCTGACGCGCATGAGACCATCGTGTGTGCCTGGCTCTCGGCGACCACTCTGCTCGGTCTGGGCCTGAACGCGGTACTCGGCTGGTGGTGGGCGGATCCCGTAGCGGCGTTGGCGATGCTGCCACTGATCATACGCGAGGGTGTCGAGGCCTGGCGGGGGGAGGCTGCCGAAGTCTGATTCTTCGCCATCCCGCAACTTGAAAGATGGCCACGATCGCTGTCACGCCCCACAATGTCGCCTCGTAGGCGGTTTGCCGTTTCTCGATGTGCTGATACGCGATTCCATGCAGGACGGTCAATGTCACCGCCCCGTACGTCCAGCGCTGCAGAGATTTCCATTTTCGCGGGCCGAAGCGGCGCAACGACAGGTCATTGGAGATAGCCAAGAGGAGTAGAAACAGAAGCGCGGCAATCACGCCGGTATAGTTGCCGAAGCCGAAAAGATCGTGGCGCAGATGACCGTGTTGGTCAACGAAGTAGAGCCATGGCCGCCCGCGCAGGTGCACGTCCAGTCCGATGGCGGTGTGCAACAGCGCCATGATCCCCGCCCAGATACCAACATCCCTCCGCAAATCGGAGCTCACCGGGTTAGGGCGGCCGCGCAGCACGTTGCACGGCCCGAGCAAGACCGCTCCGGCGGTGAAGAGCAGCGCCGGATATGCCGTCGCAATACTGAGGTGCGAAATGACGTCGCGTCGGACGGAAAACAGCGCCCAGAACAGCGCGGTGCTGCTCAGCGCCGTCAACGCGATCGTCAAGTGCCGCACGATCCTCCCCTGCCAGTAGGAAAGAGGGCGTTTCGGCAGCGTGGTCGTCAAAGTCGTCGGTCTCCCTGCAAGCGCGAGGAACTCTCGACTGTCCCTTGTGTTATTGTAACCACCACCATGATGCGCTCCTCCCGAGCACCCATCGCTCTGCGAGCCATCTGTCTCGCGGCGGCACTGTCCGTCGCCTCTGCGGGCAGCGGCCTCCCGATGTGCGTCACCTCGTTTGCGCAGGTGGCAGTCCCGTGCGAGATGCACTCGGGTCACAACGGAGCCGCGACGCATGACCACGCAGCACGTGGGGCCGTACTAGTCGCTCAACCATCGGGCCAGACGTGCCATCAGGACGCAGCCGGCCTCGGCTGCGTCGCCGGAAGCACGTGCCCGACCGGAAGTCCCGCGGCGGAGGTGTGGGCCCACGTGGCTGTCGACGTGCGTCCCGCATCCCGTACCGGAGTTCTGGGACCGGACTCCACGTTCAATTCCTACCTCGCCCCGCCACTCTCTCCACCGCCTCAAGCCTAAGTCGGTCATCTCAAGGAGTGCGTCCGCGCCGCCCGAGCGACGCGCGCTTGCGACTTTGGCTTGGGGAGATCTCGACATGCGAAGGTTCTTGCTGGTGCTCATCGCCGGCGCAGCGTCGCCGCTGCGAGCGCAAATGCACATGCAACACCCCATGGAGATGAACGCAGGACCCCTCGGCATTCCTGAGACGCGGATGGGATCCGGCACCGCGTGGCTTCCCGATGCCTCCCCGATGCACGCCGCCCATTACATGCTCGGGCGTTGGACCCTCATGCTGCACGGGAAGGGCTTTCCTCAATACGAATGGCAGGGCGGTTCCCGCGGCCGCCACCAGCTTGGCATCGTCAATTGGGCGATGGCAGCTGCGAGCCGGCCGCTCGGCGGCGGTCAACTCCAAGTGCGGGCGATGCTCAGCGCCGAGCCGTGGACCATCGGCAGCCGGGGGTACCCGCTTCTGGTCCAATCGGGGGAGTCCTACCGGGGCGTCCCGCTGCACGATCGGCAGCACCCGCACGACCTGTTCATGGAGCTCGCGGCCCTGTACGAACGGCCGGTGGCCCGGAACCTTGGGCTCTCGCTCTACTTCGCGCCGGTCGGCGAGCCGGCGGTCGGCCCCGTGGCCTTCCCGCACCGCCCATCCGCGGCGGACGATCCTTTGGCGCCGATCTCCCATCACTGGCAGGACGGCACCCACATCACCTTTGGGGTCGTGACCGCAGGGGTGTTCACGCGCAACGTGAAGCTCGAAGCTTCCTGGTTTAACGGCCGGGAGCCGGACGAGAATCGGACGAACTTCGACTATGCGGGCCGACGACTCGATTCCTATAGCGCCCGGTTGACCGTCAACCCGGGGCCGCGATGGAGCCTGTCGACCTGGTACGCTTACCTGAAGAGTCCCGAAGGTCTCCACCCCGACGAGTCCCTCCACCGAATCGGCGCGGCGGCGCTGACCACCCAGCCGGTCGGCACGAAGGGGACCTGGTCGAGCGGCTTGATCTACGGTGCGAACGACCAGATTGGGCTGCGGCCGCTCGCGAGCAGCGTCGTACTGGAGAGTACGGTCGACTTGGATGGCAGGAACGCCTTCTTCGGGCGCGCCGAGTACGTGCAGAAGAGCGCCGAGGACCTCGTGATCCCCTCGGTGCCCCCGACGACGCAATACGATGTCGGCGCGCTGGCCCTCGGGTACCTCCGCACGGTCGGCACCGTGGCCGGGCTCGCCGCCGGAGTCGGCGTGCGCGGGTCGGTGAACTTCGTCCCCCCGAGCTTGAATGCCGTCTACGGCAGTCGTACCCCGGCGGGAGTAGCGATCTATCTCCGGTTCCAACCGGTGGGTGTGCGCGAAGACGGTATGAAGATGCACGGGATGCCAGGCATGCACGGAGGGTCCCATGACTGACGCGCGTGCCGGGCACGGGGCGCACATGGCGCAGGACATGCTCCGCCGCTTCGTCGGGTCGGCGATCCTCACCGTCCCCATCATCCTCTACTCGCCGCTGGGTACCTCGCTGTTCGGCCGCGAGCTCGCGCCGCCTTTTGGGCTGTCGCCCGGGCTCCTAGGTTTCGTCCTGACGTCGATCGTCGTGTGGTGGGGCGGGTGGCCATTTGTGTCGTCCGCGGCACGCTCGCTGCGACGCCGCGAGCTCACGATGATGACTCTGATCGCCACCGGCATCCTGGTGAGTTACCTGTACTCGGTCGCAGTCACATTCGGGTTGCCGGGCGAACCGTTCTACGATGCCGCCGCGATGCTGACGGCCTTCAGTCTGCTCGGTCATTGGCTGGAGATGCGGAGCCGCTTCGCCACCGGCCGGGCGGTCGAGGCCCTGCTCGAGCTTGCGCCGCCTACCGCGCGACAGGTGCGGGATGGACAAGAGGAGGAAGTGCCGCTCGCAGCGGTCACGGTGGGCGACATGCTCGCCGTTCGGCCGGGCGATACCATCCCGGTGGACGGCGTCGCGATCGAGGGCACCAGCTATGTAGATGAATCGATGCTCACCGGAGAGCCGGTGCCGGTCGCGAAGGGGCCGGGCGACGAGGTCGTAGGCGGGACGCGAAACCAACAGGGAGCGTTCCGGTTCCGCGCCACCAAAGTCGGAGCTGATACGGCGCTGGCTCGAATCGTCGCCATGGTCCGGGAGGCGCAGTCCTCGAAGGCGCCGGCGCAGCGCCTGGCGGACCTGGCCGGCAAGTACCTGGTGGTTGTCGCGCTCGCGGCGGGCGGAGTCACGTTCACCGCGTGGCTCCTGTTCGGGCACGAGGGCGTCTCCTTCGCGCTGTCCGCTGCGGTAGCGGCCATCGTGATCGCCTGTCCGGACGCGCTCGCGCTCGCGACTCCGACCGCCATCACTGTCGGCGTGGGGCGGGCAGCGCGTGCTGGTGTGCTCTTCCGGAACGCCGCCGTTCTCGAGGCGGCTGCCCACGTGGATGCCGTGGTCTTCGACAAGACCGGCACGCTCACCGAAGGTCGGCCGTCAGTGACGGATGTCATTCCTGCGGCAGGGGTGGCAGAGGCGGAGATTCTCCGGCTTGCGGCTGCAGCCGATGCGCATTCGGAGCACCCAATCGCCAGGGCCGTGATCGAGGCTGCCAGGAAGCGTGCGCTTGCCGTCGATCCGCCCTCCCATTTCGAAGCCGTTCCCGGCCACGGCGTTCAGGCGACGGTGGGCGGTCGCACCGTGCTGGTAGGTAATCGCAGGCTGCTCGAGCGCAACGGCGTCACGCCGGGGCTCGAGCGCGAAGCGGAGAGGCTGCGAGCGGACGCAAAGACCGCACTCTACGTGGCGGCGGATGGGCGGACGCTCGGGCTAATTGCGGTTGCCGACCGGATTCGCCCGACCGCGAAGGGTGCCGTTTCGGCGCTCCATGACCTCGGCATCCGCGTGCTGCTCCTCACGGGGGACAGCCGGGCTACCGCCGAAGCAGTCGCCCGCACGCTCGGCATCGATGATGTCCGCGCCGAGGTGTTGCCAGGTGACAAGGCGGCAGAGGTCAAGCGACTCGAGGAGCGGGGTCGTCGGGTCGCCATGGTGGGGGACGGCGTGAATGATGCACCGGCGCTGGCAGCGGCGACAGTCGGCATTGCAATCGGCGCGGGAACCGACGTTGCGATCGAAACGGCCGGCGTCATCCTGATGAAGGACGACCCGGCCGACGTACCCGCCGCGCTCGTGCTTGCACGCCGAGTGCGCGGCAAGATCAAGCAGAATCTTTTCTGGGCTGCGATCTACAACCTGATCGCGATCCCG
>QHUU01000061.1 GCA_003222155.1 Gemmatimonadota bacterium
AAGGCGCTCGAGGAGGCCGGGGCCTTCGCCATGGTGCTCGAGCTCATTCCCGCGCCGCTCGCGTCGCAGATCACCAAGGCGCTCACCATTCCCACGATCGGCATCGGCGCGGGACCCGCCTGCGACGGTCAGGTCCTGGTTCTCCCCGACATGCTCGGCTTGAACGACCGGTTCACCGCCAAGTTCGTCAAGCGGTACGCCGCGCTCGCGGAGGACGTCCGCGAAGCGGTGCGGCTGTACGCCGCCGAGGTCCGCGAGGGCCGGTATCCCGGTCCGGAGCACTCGTTTCCGAAGTGAATGACTGGACGCGGCGGGACGTGCTCGCGATGCTGGGGGCGGCCGCGGTGACGCCGCTCGCCCGCTCCGCATGGCGTGGGCCGGGGCGCGACCCCGCCGGCCCGGGCTTCCGCATTCGCACCATTACCGCCGGCACGACGTTGCGCGGCCCCGCCGACGCGGAGCCGCTGCACGCCGCGCTCGCTTTCCTCAAGAGCGCGAAGCGGGCCGTCGCCGAGGCGGGGTACGAGGTACAGACGCTGCGTATCGCGACCCAGCCCTTCCTGGAAGACGCCGCAAGCCGCGCGCGCGCGGACGCCCTGCCCGCCCTGCAGGCGCTCGACCGGGCCGTGGCCGCGGAGGGCGTGCTGGTGAGCATCGGGCCGGTGCTCGCGCCCGACGGCGACGATCCCGATTTCCCCGCGTGGGCCGCCGAGCTCGCCCGTACGACGCACAACACGAGTTTCACCGCCCGGGTGGCCTCGCCCGAGCGCGGCGCCTCGCCGCGGGGAGTGACGGCCGCGGGCGAAGCGATGGTAGCGATCGCGCGCGCCACCGCCGGAGGCATCGGCAACTTCCGCTTCGCTGCCGCCGCCAACGTTGCCGCGGGCACTCCCTTCTTTCCCGTCGCCTACCACAGCGGCTCCGACGCCGTGGCGATCGGTCTCGAATCGCCGCCGCTCTTGTCCGCGGCGTTCGCCGGAGCGAACACCCTGGCGGACGCCAAGCAGCGTCTCACGCAGTCGCTCGAGTCCCGGCTGGGGCCGCTGGAGCGCCTCATGCGGAGCGTCGCCCACCAGGACGAGCGGGCCTATCTCGGCATCGACGTCTCCCCCGCGCCCGGCAAGGACGCGAGCATCGGCGAGGCCATCGAGGTGTTGACGGGAGTCCCGTTCGGGAGCGCATCGACGCTCGCCGGGTGCGCCGCGATCACCGACGTCCTCAAGAGCCTGCGCCTCAAAACGTGCGGGTACTCCGGGCTCATGCTGCCCGTCCTGGAAGATCCGGTGCTGGCGCAGCGCGCGACCGAGGGTCGGTTCAGCGTGCGCGAGCTGCTCCTCTATTCCAGCGTGTGCGGCACGGGGCTCGACGTCGTGCCGCTCCCGGGCGACACGCCGGCCGATCGGCTGGCGGGACTCATCGTCGATGTCGCCGCGCTCTCCACCAAGCTGCGCAAGCCGCTCGCGGCGCGGCTGTTTCCGGTGCCGGGGAAGGCCGCCGGCGACCTCGTCCACTACGACGATCCCTATCTGACCGATTGCGCAGTGATGAAGCTGGAGTAGGGCGCCATGCACGTGCTCGCGGACCCGAGCCAGATGCGCGCCTGGTCGCGCGCCGAGCGCGCCCGCGGGCGCCGTATCGGATTCGTCCCCACGATGGGATTCCTGCACGAGGGACATCTGCGCCTCGTCGACCGCGCCCGCGAGCGCGCCGATCGGGTGGTGATGAGCATTTTCGTGAATCCCCTCCAGTTCGGTGCGGGCGAGGACTTCGCCACCTATCCGCGCGACGTCGACCGGGACAAGCAGCTCGCCTCCGGGCGCGGCGTGGATGGCCTGTTCCTTCCCGACGCGAAGGCGATGTATCCCGCCGATCCGCTGGTGCGCGTCCTCCCCGGGCCCATGGCCGATGGGCTCGAGGGCGCGGCCCGCCCCGGGCACTTCGCCGGCGTGCTGACCGTCGTGGCCAAGCTATTCCACCTGGTGGAGCCCGACATCGCCGTGTTCGGCCGGAAGGATTTTCAGCAGGCGATGCTCGTCCGGCGCATGGTCGACGACCTGAACTTCGGGCTGGAGGTCGACATCGCGCCCACGGTGCGCGAGCTCGATGGCCTCGCCCTGTCGTCGCGCAACGCCTATCTGCACGGCGACGAGCGCCGGGCCGCGCTCGCCCTGTCGCGCGCGCTGCGCGCGGTGGAGCAGGCGTGGCGGAGCGGGGAGGCCGACCCCGGCCCGCTCGCGCGCCGCGGCCTCGACGTCCTGCGGGCGCCCGGCGTCGCGCCCGAATACCTGGCCCTCGTGGACGAGCAGATGCGTCCCGTGCAGCGGGTCGACGCCCGCACCGTGGTGCTGGTCGCCGCGAAGGTCGGCCAGACGCGACTGATCGACAACGTCGTGCTGGGGGAGGGCGTGGCGAGTGATGTCTCGGTGCGGGCGTGACACCCGTGACCCTCCCGCCATGGGCGGTCGTCACTCCCGAGCGTCGGGCACACATCGAGCGCGTCGTGGCCCTGCTCGCGGCCTGGGCGGTGGCGCGCCGCGCCCCCGACGGAGAGCGGGCCCGCTGGCTCAAAGCGGCGTGGCTGCACGACGCGCTCCGCGACGCGCCCGCGGCAAACGAGCTGGCGCACGGACCCATGGCGGCCGAGCGCGCGGCACGCGAAGGGGAGACCGACCGCGGCGTGCTCGACGCGGTGCGCTACCATTCGCTCGGCTACGCCGGCTGGGACGACGTCGGCAAGATGCTCTACCTGGCGGATTACCTGGAACCGGGCCGCGCATTCGACCGCGAGCTGCGCGCCGCGCTCGCGGCCCGGGTCCCGCAAGACCGGGACGGCGTGCTGCAGCAGGTCGCCGCGCGTCGCATCGCGCGCGTGATCGACGGCCGCTGGCCGCTGATCCGCGAAACGGTGGACTTCTGGAACTCGCTCCTCGGCTCCTGATACTGGGCGCGGTCGCCCTCGCCGCCTGCCGCGGCGACCGCGCAGGCGCGTCCGGTCTGCGGATCCCGGGCGAGAGCGGGCCGCACATCACGGTCGAGGTGTTGAACGCGAGCGGCAAGCCCGGGCTCGCGAAGGTCGCCACCCGCCTGCTGCGGCGCGCGGGGATCGACGTCGTGGCATTCGGCAATGCGCCGGAGAGCCTGGGCACACTCGATTCGACCCGCATCGCCGTCCGGCGCGGCAGCACCGACGTCGGGGAGCGCGTGCGCAAGCCGTTGGGCGTGGGCCGGGTGAGCGTGCAGCCCGACACCACCCGGCTACTCGACGCGAGCGTGTTCCTCGGCGCGGACTTTGCGCCCCGCCTCGAGTTCCACCCGTAGCTGGCCGCACGCGGCGCTGATGTCGAGCCCGCGGCTGCGGCGCAGCACGGCTTCCACCCCGTGCCGCTTGAGCCGGCGCTCGAACGCGACCATCTGCACGCGGGTGCTGGGCGTGAGACCGGGCGCCCCGCCGGGATGGAGCGGCAGCAGATTCACCAGCGCGCCGAGCGGCCGGGCCAGCTGCGCCAGTCGATCGGCGTGCTCGAGCGCATCGTTTTTGCCGCCGATCAGCACGTACTCGAGCGTCACGCGCCGCCGGAACTGGCCGAGCGCGGCGAGCACCTCGGCAAGCCGGTATTTCTTTTCGATCGGCATCAGCTCGTGCCGCAGCTCCGGGGTGGGCGCGTGCAGCGAGACGGCCAGGCGGAATTGCTCGGGACGCCGCGCGAGCCGCGCCAGGCCCGGCAGGATGCCCACGGTCGAGACGGTGATGTGCCGGGCTCCGATGCCCAGCCCCTCCGGGTGATTGAGAATGGTGAGCGCGGCGTCGACCGCGTCCCAGTTGAGCAGCGGCTCTCCCATACCCATGAACACCACGTTGCTGGGCGTGAGCAGCGGATCCAGCAGGATCACCTCGCGCACCTGGGCGGCGATCTCGGCCGCCGTGAGGTTGCGTCGAAACCCCATCTGTCCCGTGGCACAGAAGACGCACCCCAACGCGCATCCCACCTGCGACGAGATGCACAGCGTGCGCCGCTTCCCCTCGGGGATCAGCACCGATTCGATCGCTTCGCCGTCGCCCAGATCCCACAGGTACTTCTCGGTGCCGTCACTGGAGCGCTGTCGCGCACTGAGCCCCAGCCGGCGCAGCGGAAACGCCCCGGCCAGCGCGCCGCGCAGCTCCGCCGGCAGGTCGGTCGCCTGATCCCAGGTAGACACGGGGCGTTGCCACAGGCGAGGGACGATCTGGGTCGTGCGGTAGGCCGGCTCGGCACGCTGCGCGAGCCACTCGGCCACGCGCAGGCGCGCGGTCTCGGGTGGGACGCTCAGCAGGTCGAGCACGTAAGTGCCACTCCGGGAATGCGTTGCATCTCCACCCTAACTTAACTATCTTCAAGCGTTTAGGACACTTGAGACACGGTGCGCCTGTCTGACCTTCTGACGCCCACCCGTATTCGGGTCCCCCTGCACGCCACTGACAAAGCCGGGGTGCTCCGGGAGTTGGTGGATCTCGCGGCGGTGGGAAACGGCGGCCCGTCCGACGAGGTCCTGGGCGCTATCCTCGAGCGCGAGAAGCAGTTCCCGACCGGAATCGGGTACGGCGTGGCGGTGCCGCACGGCAAGACGCCCGTGCTCGGGGCACTGATCATCGTGGCCGGCACGACGCCGACCCCCGTCCCATATGAAACGATTGACGGGGAGCCGGTGCGGCTGTTTTTCCTGCTCGCCGGCCCCGAATCGGCGGCCGGGGCCCACGTGAAGGCGCTGAGCCGCATCTCCCGACTGGTGCGGCGGGAGCCGGTGCGGGGCAAGCTGTTGAGCGCCCGCACGCCCGAAGAATTCTACCGCGCGCTGTGCGAGGCGGAGGTCCCATAGCCAGCGTGAGCGGCACCTCCCGGCGCACGCTTCGCTGCGGCGAGCTGCGCGCGCAGCATGTCGGGCAGCGCGTGCGGCTGGGTGGCTGGGTCCACCGGCGGCGCGATCTCGGCGGCATCGTCTTCATCGACCTGCGCGACCGCGCGGGTCTCGTGCAGGTCGCCGTGGGCCCCGGGGCGCCGGACGAGGTACGGCGCGTGGCGGCCGGGCTCGCCAGTGAGACGGTGATCGACGTCGAAGGCGACGTCACCGCGCGCCCGGCCAACATGAAGAATCCGGAGCTTGCGACCGGGGACGTCGAGGTACAGGCCACCCGGCTCACGATGCTGGGGACGGCTGTCACCCCACCGATCCCGGTGGCACGCGGCAAGGGTGAAGAGCTCCCGGCGGAAGAGCTGCGGCTCAAATACCGGCATCTCGATCTTCGCCGGCCCGAGATGCAGGGCAACCTGATGCTGCGGCACCGGCTGCTGCAGCGTGCCCGCAAGACGCTCGCCGACCTCGAGTTTCTCGAGATCGAGACGCCGATCCTCACCAAGCCCACGCCGGAAGGCGCGCGCGACTATCTCGTCCCGTCGCGCGTGCACCCGGGGGAATTCTACGCGCTGCCGCAATCGCCGCAGATCTACAAGCAGCTGCTGATGGTGGCGGGGTTCGACCGCTACTTTCAGATCGCCCGCTGCTTTCGGGACGAGGACCTGCGCAACGACCGCCAGCCGGAGTTCACGCAGGTCGACCTCGAGGCATCGTTCGTGGGCGTCGAGGACGTGATCGGCTACGTCGAGCAGGTGCTGGTGGCGCTGTGGGACGAGGCGGGACATGCGGTGGCGCGCCCGTTCCCGCGGCTCACCTGGCGCGATGCGACGGAGCGGTACGGCACCGACAAGCCCGACGTGCGCTTCGACTTTCCGATCGCCGACTGGACGGCGCAGGTCAAGCCGCTCGGCGTGCCCTTCTTCCAACCGGCGCTCAAGGACGGCGCGCGCGTCCGCGGCCTCGCCGTCAAGGGCGGGGGCGCGCTGTCGCGCAAGGATGTGGACCAACTCGCCGAGGCGGCGAAGCAGCTGGGCGCCGCCGGACTCGCCTGGGTGAAGCGGCAGGGTGAGCAGGTCTCGGGCTCCGTGGGCAAGCACTTCACGCCCGAGGTGCTCGGCGCGCTCGGCGTGGGTGACGGGGACGCGGCGCTCATGACCGTGGGGCCCGACCGCGTCACCTCGCCGGTGCTCGATCGCGTGCGGCAGGAAATCATCCACCGGCTGGCGCCCGCTCCCCAGACGGCCCACGCGTTCTGTTGGGTGGTGGACTTTCCCCTGTTCGAGCCCGATGCCGAGACGGGACGGCCGGTGTTCGCCCATCATCCGTTCACGGCCCCCCATCCCGACGACGTGGCCCGGCTCGACAGCGATCCGTTCGCGTGTCGCGCCCTGCACTACGACGCGGTCTACAACGGCAACGAGCTGGGGTCGGGTTCGATCCGGATCACGGATGCGGCCGTGCAACGCCGTGTCTTCGCTCATCTGGGGATGACGCCGGCGGAGGCCGAGGCGCGGTTCGGCTTCCTGCTGAGCGCCCTGCAGGCAGGGGCGCCGCCCCACGGCGGATTCGCGATCGGGTTCGACCGCGTCGTGATGGCCCTCGCCGGGGCGGAGAGCATGCGCGACGTGATCGCGTTCCCCAAGACGACGGCGGCGCGGGCCCTGTTCGAAGGCGCGCCCGCGCCCGCCAATCCGGCGGACCTGGCCGCGCTCCACATCGAGGTCAAGCGATGAGCGACGAGATCACGCACCGACTCTCTACCGAGGGCGTGGATCCGCTGGCCCTGGCCGGCGTGAACGACGGCAACCTGGTGGAGCTGGCCCGTCGCCTGGGGGTGCGGGTATCGCTGCGGGGCGACATGCTGATGCTGCAGGGCGCCTTGCCCGCGGTGGAGCGGGCGGCCCAGGTGGCCCAGGCGCTGGTCGAGCTGGCGCGGATGGGCGAGACGCTGGAGGTGGCCGACGTCGATCGCATCGTGAGCGACGAAGCCCAGGGCTCGCTCGGACGACCAGCGGAGGGAGAGTACAAGATCATCCTGCCCGGCCTGCGCCGGGTGATTCAGCCCAAGACGGCGGGGCAGCGCGAGTATCTCCAGGCGATCGTGCAGCACGACATCGTGATCGGGATCGGGCCAGCCGGGACGGGTAAGACCTACCTCGCGGTGGCCGCCGCGGTGGACGCCCTGGCGCGCAAGCGGGTGCGCCGCATCGTGCTCGCCCGCCCGGCCGTGGAGGCGGGGGAGAGTCTCGGGTTTCTGCCCGGCGACCTGCACGACAAGGTCGATCCCTATCTCCGGCCGCTGTACGACGCACTCGAAGACATGATGCCACGCGACCGCGTCCAGAAGGCGATCGAGAACCGCACGATCGAGATCGCACCGCTGGCCTACATGCGAGGCCGCACCTTGGCCGACGCGTTCGTCATCCTGGACGAGGCGCAGAATGCCACCGGCATGCAGATGAAGATGTTCCTCACCCGTCTCGGCGTGAATTCGCGGGCGGTGATCACGGGGGACAAGACTCAAATCGACCTCGCCAACCGCGAGGACTCGGGCCTCTTGCAGGTGGAGCGCATCCTCCCCGGGATCGAAGGGATCGGGTTCTGCTATCTCGCGGACACGGACGTGGTCCGCCACCGCCTGGTGCGCGACATCATCCGCGCCTACGCGGAGGACGCGCAGGGCTGACATGCGGCTCCCCACACAAGAGCAGGTGCGCTATCACGGCAGCCGCTGGTGCTGGGTGGTCTTCCTGGCGGTGCTCGCCTACCTGGCATTCCCCTCGAGCGCAACCAACGTGGGTCCGATGACGGTCGGGAAGCCCGCTGACCGCGACGTCGTGGCGCCGTTCACCTTCCCCGTGAACAAGTCCGACGAGGAGCTGGCGCGCGAAGCCGAGGAGCTGGCGGCCACGGTGAAGCCGATCTACCAGTTTCAGGAGCGGGCGGTCGACAGTGCCAACATCGCGATGCACGCCCTGTTCTCGAGCCTCGAGTCGGCGGCGGACCAGGGCGGGGCGGCGGCGATCCAGCAGGCCGCGAAGGCCCAGGGACTGGCGCTCTCGCCGCCGGAAGCGGCGTACTTGAACAAGGGCGGCAAGCGGCACGGCCTCGAGCGGGCCCTGAGCGAGCTGTTCGAGCGCACGCTCGCACTCGGCGTCACCGGGCCCGGCGTGCTCCAGGTCGAGCAGGCGCCCGAGCTCATCGTGCGGCGTCGCACCGGTGAGCAGGCGGTGGCGCGTGACCAGGTGTTGTCGTATGCCCAATACCTGCAGCGCGCGCGTGCCGTCCACCCCGACAGGAGCTCGAGCGTGGGCGACGAGCTCTACGTCCGACTCGACGGGCACTTCTTCCGCCCGACCCTCGTGCCCGATACGCTGCAGACCGAGCGGCGCCGCGACGATCTGCGTCGCAGCGTCGATCCGAGCAAGTATATCGTGCGCGGTGGGGATCGCATCGTGGGCGCGCACGAAGTCGTGACCAGTGAGGAGCACGAGAAACTCGTCGCGCTGCACAATGAGCTGGTGCGGCGCGGCGCGGCCACCAGCCGTTCACTGGGGGGGGCGCTCGGCCCCATCCTGCGCGACTCGCTGATTCTCGCCATTTTCTGGGTACTGCTGGTGTTCTACCGCCGCGAGACCTACCGCGAGTGGCGTCAGGTCGCGCTGGTCGGGGGTTTGTTCGCGCTGGTGCTGCTGCAGGCAGCCGCGGTCGCGCACTTCTTCCCGCAACATCCCGAGATCGTGATCCTCCCGTTCATGGCGATGATGCTCACCGTGCTCCTCAACGGGCGCGTCTCCATGATCGCCGCCATGATCCTGTCGATCGTAATCGGCCTGCAGCCGGTGTCCCACGACATCCCCGCGCTGTTCTTCTGCGTCATCGGGGGGGTGACGGCGGCCCTGAGCGTGCGGGTGCTTCGCCGCCGCAGCAACTTCTACCTGCCGGTCCTGATCATTGCGGTCGGGTATCTCGCCGCCGCACTGGCCCTCGGCCTCACGGGCGGCTGGAGCGTCGCCGAGGTCGGCGTGCGCGGCGTCTGGGGCGCCGCGAACGCCCTCGTCTCCGCGGGGCTCACCTTCTTCCTGTTGCCGGTGGCGGAATCGATCACCGGCATCACCACGGACCTGACGCTGCTCGAGCTGTCCGATCCCAGCCGGCCGCTGCTGCGGCGCCTGTCGCTCGAGGCCCCGGGGACGTACGCGCATTCGGTCGCGATGGCCAACCTGGTCGAGGCCGCATGTAACCGCATCGGGGCCGACGGGTTGCTCGGGCGCGTGGGGTGCTACTATCACGACATCGGCAAGATCAAGAACCCGCAGTACTTCGTCGAGAACCAGACGCGCGGCAACAACCCGCACGACCGGCTCAAGGCCTACCAGTCGGCGCAGATCATCAAGGCCCACGTCGCGGACGGCCTCGTGCTCGCGCACGAGGCGAGGCTCCCCCGCGCCGTGGCCGCGTTCATTCCGGAGCACCACGGGACTACCGAGATCACGTATTTCCTCGACCGCGCCAAGAAGAGCGGTGACGGCGGGTCGCCCAAGGCGACCGACTACACCTATCCCGGGCCCAAACCGCACTCGAGCGAGACGGCGATCACGATGCTCGCCGACTCGGTCGAGGCCGCCCTGCGCGTGCTCGAGGACCTGACGCCGCGGAAAATCGAAGAAGTCATCGACCATATCGTGCGCACCAAGCTCAACGCCGGCCAGCTGGACGAGGCGCCGATGACGCTGCAGCAGATCGATCAGGTGAAGCGGGAGTTCGTGCGCATCATCAGCGGGATGTATCACAATCGCATCGACTACCCGGAGTCCAGTGGCGGCATCACGGCGACCTGGCAGCCCGCGGCCAAGGCTTGAGCGCGCCGCGCGGCGGGTCCTGGCGTGGGAGGGCGCCCGCGGGGCGCGGGTGGAGCTCACACTGCTCGACGCCCACGCCATGCGCCGGCTCAACCGCCGCGTCACCGGCCGACGCGGGCTCACCGACGTACTGGCCTTCGCGCTGCCGCAGCCGGACGGCCGCGTGCTCGGCGATGTCTACATCTGTCCCGCGGCCGCGCAGCGCTGGGTGAACAACGGGGGACGAGGGACGAGGGACGAGGGACGGGTGGAGGAGGAGCTCATCCGGCTCGCCGTGCACGGGACACTGCACGTGCTGGGGTACGACCACCCGGACGGCCCCGGACGCACGCGCTCGCCCATGTGGCGGCGGCAGGAGCGCTACGTGCGCCGCCTGCTCGGGCGTCGGCCGTGACGCTCGCCGGCACGGCGGTCACGCTCGTCGGCGCCGCGGTGGCCGGGGCGGCGGCGCTCTGGTCCGGGCTGCTCGCGCTCGGCGAGGAAGCCGCCGTGGGCGAGGCCCTCCACACGCTGGGCGACGCACCGCCGGTCGCCGTCGGCGGCCACGTGCCGTTGCATCGCGCCCTCCACGTGACACGGCTCACTCTGTTGGTGCTCGGCGCCGTGGCGGCGGGCGAGGCGGTCGATTGGTGGGACCGGCCCTGGGCCGCGGCCCTCGGCGCCTGGGGCGTGGCCGTGGGGTTTCTGTTCATCCTCGGCGACGCGCTGCCGCGCAGCGTGGCCCGCCTCGCTCCCGAGCTCGCCGGCGCCGCCCTGCCGCTGGCGCGCCGCACCCTCGCTCCCTTCGGATTGCTGCTGTGGCTGCTCGCCTGGTTCGACCGGGGTCTGCACGCCCTCGTCGCGACCCCGCGGCCGCTCGAGCCCGACCTGGGCGTCGCGCAACGCGACATGCTGCTCGGCGTGTTCACCCTCGCCGACACCCGCGTGGACGAGGTCATGACGCCGCGCCTCGACATGGTGGCGGTCGACGTCGCCGCGTCCACCGACGACGTGATCGAGGCCGTTCGTCAGAGCGAGCACTCCCGCGTTCCCGTGTACGACGGCACGCACGACAACATCGTCGGCATCGTGTTCGCGAAAGATCTGGTGCCCATGGCCATGGGCCTCGGGGAAGGGGACCAGGCGCCTCGGGTCCGCTGGCAGGATCTCATCCGGCCGGCGGCATACGTGCCGGAGACCAAGACGCTCGACAGCCAGCTGCGCGACTTCCAGCGCGCGCCCGCGCACTTGGCGATCGTGGTGGACGAGTTCGGCGGCACCTCGGGACTCATCACGCTGGAAGACATCCTGGAGGAGATCGTCGGCGAGATTCACGATGAGCACGATGTGGGAGAGCCACCCGCGATCCGGCAGGACGGCGACCGCTACTGGGTGGACGGGCGGGTCACATTGGACGACCTGTCGCAGGCACTCGGCCGCCCGTTCGAGCATCCCGAGGTCTCGACCGTGGGAGGCCTGGTGTATTTCGTGCTGGGCCGGGTGCCCCGTGCCGGCGACGAGCTGACCCTCGACGGATACAAGGTGGTGGTGGAGCGCGTCGACCGGCGCCGCGTCACTCGCGTCGTGCTCCAGAGGCAGCGGTGACCCTGCCCGTGCTGGTGCTGCTCGGTGGGCTGCTGCTCGCGGCCTTGTCGGCGGCGGTGGGCGTGGCCGCCGCGGCGGTGAGCCAGCTGGAGCTGACGCGCTGGGTGTCGTACAAGCTGCGCGGGGCGAGCGGCGCCGCGGGCGTGCTCGAGAATCCGGGGCGCGTGCTGGCGACCGCGAACGCGCTCACGACCATCGGCACGATCTGCGCCGCGGCGGCGATCCCCGCGCTGCTGGCGCGTACCACGCCCACCGTGCTCGGCATCGTCACCGTGGCCCTGGGCGTCCCGCTGCTCGTGAGCGCGGCCTACCTGGTCCCGCGCGTCGTGGGGCGGCGCTGGGCCGAGCCCATCGTGGCGCATGCGGTGCCCCGGCTGCAACAGCTCGGAACCGTGCTCGCGCCGTTCGTGGCGTGGCGCGACCAGTCGAAGCGCACGGCGCTCGCCGCCGTGCTCTCCAACGCCGACACCGAGGCGCTCGCCTCCGCCGACGAGATGGCGGTCGTCTCGGGCGTGCTCGCGTTCGCGGACCGTCCCGTCAAGGAGTTGATGACACCGCGCACGGCCATCGTCGCGATCCCCGAGGGGCTGCTCGCCGCGGAGGCCGCCCACGTGTGCATGCAGTCGGGCTACAGCCGGTATCCCGTGTACCGCACGTCGCTCGACGAGGTGGTGGGGGTCGCGCATGCCTTCGACCTGCTTCGCCTGGCGGCCGATGCGCCGGTACCCGTCCGGCCCACGCTGGTCGTGCCCGGCACGACTCGTGCGGCGGATCTCATGCTGGAGATGCAGCGCGGCCGGGGGCACCTCGCCGTGGTGCTGGACGAATTCGGAGGCACGGCGGGACTCGTGACGTTCGAGGATCTGTTGCGGGACCTGGTGTCGGAGATCTTCGAGCCGGGAGCGCCGCCTGCGACCAGCGAGGCGCCGGCGCGGATCGTCGAACTCGACGGCAACGCCCCCGCGAGCCGACTCGAGGAGGGCCTGGGTATCGCGCTCGAGCCGCGGGGCGCGCAAACCGTCGGCGGCTTGCTGCTCCAGGCGCTGGGACGCATTCCGCGCGCGGGCGAGCGCTTCATGCTGCAGGGACTGGAATTCGACATCCTCGCCGCCACCCCCACGCGGGTGGAGCGCGTCGCGGTGCGGCCGGGCCCGGTGCGGGCCGTGCCGCTCGACCGCGTGGAGGAGCGGACGTGAAGGCGCCCCATGCATCTGGTTACCTTGCATGAGCGTGGAGCGCCTCCTCGAGGGACTCGACCGGCACGAGCCCGCGGCTCTGGCCCGCGCGATCACGCTCGTCGAGAACCAGCGCGACGGCTTCGAGCAAGTGCTGAGCCATGCGCACTCGCGGCTGGCGCGGGGCGGGGCGCGGCGCGTCGGCATCACGGGACCCCCCGGCGCCGGAAAGAGCACGCTCACCGAGCGGTTCATCCAGCACTACCGCGCGGCGGGACTCTCGGTCGGTGTCGTGGCGGTCGACCCCACGAGCCCGTTCACGGGCGGCGCCCTGCTGGGGGACCGCATCCGGATGGAATCAGCGAGCCTCGATCCGCACGTGTTCATCCGCTCGATGGCGACACGGGGTGCGCACGGCGGCCTGGCCACGACCACCGAAGAAGTCGCCGATCTGCTCGAGGCGTTCGGGTTCGCCCGCATCCTGGTGGAAACGGTGGGCGTCGGCCAGACGGAGCTCGACATCGCCCGCAGCGCCGAGACGACGGTGCTCGTGCTGGTGCCCGAGTCGGGCGACGGCATCCAGACGCTCAAGGCCGGCGTGATGGAAATCGCGGACGTGTACGTCGTCAACAAGAGCGATCGTCCCGGCGCGGACAAGTTGCGCCAGGAGGTCGAGGTGATGCTCGGGATCCGTCGCGGGAACGCGTTTCGGCACGTCTCGCCCCACCACACCACCCAGCCCCGGATGGAGGAGGACGGGGGAGGACGGGAGAGGGCGGGGCCGGTCGGCGCCATTGGCGAGTGGGAGCCGCCGGTGCTCGCGACGGTCGCGTCGCGCGGTGAGGGAGTCGCGGAGCTCGCGGCTGCCCTTGATCGCCACTACGCCTATCTTGAGGCAAGCGGTCGGTTGGCCGAGCGGCGGCGCCAGCGCCTGGCCGCGCGCACGCGCGCCGTGTTGGAGCGCGCGGTGCGACGCTGGCTGGTCGAAGCCACCCGGGCCGAGGAGCTGCTGGCCCAGCGGCTCGACGAGGTAGTGGAGGGCCGCCGCAGCCCGTACGACGTCGCGGCGGAGATCCTGGATCAAATAAAGGCGGGAGCAGCCCGATGAGCAGCAGCAGGAAACCGATGTACGGCCCGGCCGACCTGAACGGCTTCGATCCCCGCAAGCGGCTCGGAGCCCCGGGGGACTTCCCGTTCACCCGCGGCATTCACCCGACGATGTACCGGGGGAAGCTGTGGACGATGCGGCAGTTCGCCGGGTTCGGTAGCGCCGAGGACACGAACCGCCGCTACCACTTTCTGCTGGAACACGGGCAAACGGGCCTGTCGGTGGCATTCGACTTCCCGACGCTGATGGGCTACGACTCCGATCACCCGCGCGCCGAGGGAGAAGTCGGGCGCTGCGGCGTCGCCATCTCGTCGCTCGCCGACATGGAGGATCTGTTCCGCGGCATCCCGCTCGATCAGGTGTCGACGTCGATGACGATCAACGGTCCGGCGGCGATCCTGTTCTGCTTCTACGTCGCCGCGGCCGAGCGCCAGGGCGTGTCGAGCGACAAGCTGCGGGGCACGGTGCAGAACGACATCCTCAAGGAGTACATGGCGCAGCATGCCTGGGTGTACCCCGTGGAGCCGGCCCTCAAGATCATCGTGGACATGTTCGAGTGGTGCACCGAGCACGCGCCCCTCTGGAACACGATCTCGATCTCGGGCTATCACATCCGCGAGGCCGGAGCGACCGCGGCGCAGGAGCTGGCGTTCACGCTCGCCAACGGGTTCACGTACGTGGAGCGCGGGGTGGCCCGAGGGCTCGACGTCGACGCGTTCGCGCCGCGCCTGTCGTTCTTCTGGGACATTCACAACGACTTCTTCGAGGAGATCGCCAAGCTGCGGGCGGCGCGGCGCATCTGGGCGCGGCACCTGCGGGAGCGCTTCCGGGCCGGCACCCCCCGGTCGTGGATGATGCGGTTCCACTCGCAAACCGCCGGCGTCACCCTCACCGCGCAACAGCCGATGAACAACGTCGTGCGGGTGGCCTACCAGGCGCTGGCGGCGGTGCTCGGGGGCACGCAGTCGCTGCATACCAACTCGCTCGACGAGACGCTCGCGCTCCCCACGGAAGAGGCGGTGCGGCTGGCGCTGCGCACCCAGCAGATCGTCGCTCACGAGACCGGCGTGGCGGACGTGATCGACCCGCTGGGGGGCTCGTATTACGTCGAGTCGCTCACCGAGCAGCTCGAGCGCGAAGCCGAAGCGCTGTTCGCGGAAATCCAGTCCGTGGGCGGCGTCGTGAAGGGGATCGAAAGCGGCTGGTTCCAGCGCCAGATCGCCCGCTCGGCGGCGGAGTTCCAGCGCGACGTCGAAGCGGGCCGCCGCGTGATCGTGGGCATGAACGATTACGTCAGCGAGGACGACCACCCGGTCGAGATCCTCAAGGTGTCGACCGACGCCGAGGCTCTCCAGCGCCGGCGCCTGGCGCGGCTGCGCGCCGAGCGCGACGAAGCGCTGGTGGGCGAGCGCCTCGAAGCACTGCGCCAGGCGGCGCTCGAGGAGCGCAACGTGATCGGACCGATGCTGGACTGTGCCCGCGCCTACTGCACCCTGTACGAGATCCGGCACGCCCTGGAGCGGGTGTACGGCGCCTACCGCGAGCCGGTGTTCTTCTAGACCATGACCGCCCTGCCCGTGTCCGCCAGCGAGAGCGCCGTGCGCGGGGCCGTCGAGCGCCTCGCAGGCCTGCAGCCCGGTCCGTTCCAGGTCGTCTCCTGCTACTTGAAGCTCGAGCCGCGCGACAAGGCGCGGGCCAAATACCTCATCAAGATCAAGAACCGCATCAAGCAGGTCGCGTCCGACCTCGGGCGCCGCCCGCTGGATCACGCGCAGCGGGAGAGCGTCGCGGCCGATCTGGACCGCCTGCGGCGCTACTTCGAGGAGCCGAGCCGCTTGCCGTCGGCCCGCGGGATCGCGCTGTTCGCGTGCGGCGCCCTCGACCTGTTCGAGGTGCTCCCGCTGCCCCAGGTGCACCGCTCGCGCCTGGCGGTCGCCCCCGTCCCCCTGGTGCGCGAGCTGGTCGCCCTCGAAGAAGAGTTCGGCACCATTCTCGTGGTCGCGTGCGACCGCACGAGCGCGCGCTTGTTCGCGGTGACGGCCTACGACGTCGCCGAGCTCCCCAGCCTCACGGCGCTGGCCACGCGCTCCGGGAAGTTCCACGGCGAGCGGCAAGCCAGGAAGGGCAGCGTGCTCGCGGGCGGATTCGGCGAGCACAGTCATCACATGCGCATTCGGGAGGAGAAGCAGCGCCACTACGCGCAGGTGGCCGACCTGATCTTCCAGATCCACACGCAGCGCCCCCTCGCGGGGCTGGTCGCCGCGGGTATCGGCGTGGACGCGGCGGCGCTGCTGCCGCACCTGCACACCTACCTTCACGACCTCGTGCTCGGCGTGGTGCGTCTGAATCCCAAGCGCGTGGCCGCCGCCGAGGTGCGGGAGGCGGCCCTGGCGCTGCGTGAAGAGCGCGAGCGGGCCTGGGAGCGCGCGCACGCGGAGGCGGTGCGCGACGGCGTCGGCAGCGGCTGGGCCGTGAACGGCATCGACGCGACGCTCAAGGCGCTCGAGCGCGGCCAGGTGCGCACCCTGGTCGCGGACGGCCGGGACGACGACCTGCGCATCGACGATGCCATCGAGGAAGCACTCGCCCAGCGCGTCCAGGTGGATGTCGTCTACGACGAGCGGGCGCGCCGTGTCGTGGACGGGCTCGCCGGCCTGCTGCGGTTCCGCCGCTGATGGCAAGCGCGCGGCGCCCGATCCGGGTACTGGTGGCAAAGCCCGGGTTGGACGGGCACGACCGCGGCGCGAAGGTCGTGGCCGCCGCGCTGCGCGACGCCGGCATGGAGGTCATTTACACGGGCCTGCACCAGACGCCCGAAATGATCGTGCAGGCGGCCGTGCAGGAAGACGTAGACGTGGTGGGCCTCTCGATCCTCTCGGGCGCGCATCTGACCCTGTTTCCGCGCGTGAAGCAGCTGCTCCTCAAGGCCGGGCGCGACGACGTCCTCGTGACCGGTGGCGGAATCATTCCTCCGGAGGACATGGAGGCGCTGCGCCAGCAGGGGATTGGCCGATTGTTCGGACCCGGCACGTCAACGTCCGAGCTGGTGAAGTACATCGACGAGTGGGCGGCGGAACATGTCTCAGCCTGACAAGCGCCCTTGACCCGGCTCAAGGGCCTCACCGCGCAGTACCGTGAGCTGCAGCAGCAGCTCGAGCAGGGCGGCGGACCCGACAAGGTGCGCCGCCAGCACGAGCAGGGGAAGCTCACCGCGCGCGAGCGGGTCGCGGCTCTGCTCGACCAGGGCGCCGATTGGTTCGAGGTCGGACTGCTCGTCGCGTGCGACCAGTACGAGGGTCAGGCGCCGGCCGCCGGCGTGGTCACGGGGCTGGGACGGATCTCGGGGCGGCCGGTGGTCGTCGTCGCAAACGACGCGACCGTGAAAGCGGGATCGTGGTGGCCCGAGACCATCCGGAAGATCCTCCGCGCCCAGGAGATCGCCATGCGCCAGCGGGTGCCGATCGTCTACCTGGTAGATTCCGCGGGCGTGAACCTGCCCTATCAGGACGGCGTGTTCCCCGGACAGTACGGCGCGGCGCGCATCTTCTATTACAACTCGATCATGCGCCATTACCTCCACGTGCCGCAGATCGCCGCCGTGATGGGTCCGTGCATCGCGGGCGGCGCGTACCTGCCCGCGCTGTCGGACGTGATCTTCATGGTCGACGGGACGTCGTTCATGGGCCTGGGCGGACCCAATCTCGTGAAGGGCGCGACGGGGCAGGTGGTGGACGCGGAATCGCTCGGCGGCGCCCGCACGCATACCAGTGTCAGCGCCGTGGCACACTACCGCACCCGCGACGACAAGGACTGCCTCGAGCGCCTCCGCGAGTACGTGTCCCGGCTCCCCCGGCCGTCGCGCCCGCCGGCGCCCGGCGGCAAGCCGAAGCGCAGCCCCAAGGACCTGTACGACCTGCTCCCCTCCGACCACCGCATGAGCTACGATATGCGTGCCGTGCTCGAGTGCCTGCTGGACGGGGGGGCGTTGGACGAGTTCCAGGCGGACGTGGCCCCGGAGATGATCTGCGGGCACGGAGCCATCGCGGGACGCCCGGTGGCGCTCATCGCTAACTCCCGCGGCCTGATCAAAGGCAAAGCGGGTGAAGCGCCGAAAATCGGCGGCATCATCTACACCGCGAGCGCCGAGAAGGTGGCGTACTTCATCGCCAACGCGGACCGCGAGCGGATCCCCCTGCTCTTCGTGCAGGACGTCTCGGGCTTCATGGTCGGGACGGAAGCCGAGCACTCGGGGATCATCCGCGCCGGCGCGCGCTTCGTCGAAGCGATGGCGACCGCCACGGTGCCCAAGCTCGTCCTGACGGTCAATCACGCGTCGGGAGCAGGCTACTACGCCATGGCGGGGCAGGGCTTCGACCCCGATTTCATCGTCTCGTGGCCGACCGGCCGGATGGGCGTGATGGAGGGTGAGTCGGCCGTCCAAGCCGTCTTCGGGAACGGCGTGGCCAAGACGGAGAACGCCCCGGCGATCGAGGCGATGCGCGCCGACTACGAGCGGCAGCTCGACGCCCGGTTCGCCGGTGCACGGGGCTTCGTCGATGCCATCGTGCCGCCGGAAGAGACGCGTGACGTCCTCGCCTTCCTGCTCGAGGCGACCACGGAGTTCCCCGGCCCCCACCTCGGGGCCTTCGTCCTACCGAGCGCTTCATGACCCGCAATCGCTGCAGCATCGCCCTGGCCGCTCTGGTCGCCGCCTGCGGCGGCACCGCGGCTCGCCCCGCCACCACCGCCGTCCCGGCAGAGCGGCCCCCCGCCGCGACCGCTGCACCGCCGGCGGCGGCCGACGCCACCGCCGTGCCCGCGCGGGAGCCCGCCCTGCCCCCCGCGATCGCGTTCATGACCGGGCTCATGCCGCTCAAGGACACGGGCGTCGATCAGTTCCGCGTCCAGCATCCTACCTACGACGGGCGTGGAGTCCTGATCGCGATCCTCGACACCGGCGTCGACCCGGGCGTGGACGGCCTGATCACCACCAGCACCGGGGCGCCCAAGATCGTCGAGCTGCGCGACTTTTCGGGTGAGGGTCGCGTCGCCCTCGCCCCCGTGACGCCCGCCAGCGACGGCACCGTCGCCGTCGGCGGGCACACGCTGGCGGGCGCACACCGCATCGGACGCCTCACCACGGCCACGACGTGGTACGCCGGGATGCTGCGGGAGCTGCCCCTCGGCAAGGTGCCCGCCGGCGACTTGAACGGCAACGGAGCCAACACGGACACGTTTCCCGTCATCGTGGTCAAGGCGAGCGACGGCTGGGTGGCGTTCCTCGACTCGAACTTGAACGGCTCGTTCGAGGACGAGATGCCGCTGCACGACTACCGTGATGGGCGCGAGACCATCGCCCTCGGGTCCAAGCCGATCACCCTCGCCGCCAATTTCAGCCAAGCCGACGGTGCGCCGCTGCTCGACCTGTTCTTCGACAACGGCGGGCACGGCACCCACGTGGCCGGCATCGCCGCGGGGCACAGCCTGTTCAACGTGTCCGGGTTCGACGGCGTGGCCCCGGGCGCGCAGCTCCTGGGCCTGAAGATCGCGAACGCTGCCCGTGGCGGCATCTCGGTCACCGGCAGCATGCAGCGCGCCATGGGCTACGCGGCCCGCTACGCCGAGCAGCGCGGCCTGCCGCTGGTGCTGAACCTGAGCTTCGGCGTGGGGAACGAGCGCGAGGGACACGCGGTCATTGACTCCCTCGTGAACGCGTTCCTCGTGGCCCATCCCGCGGTGGTGTTCACGATCAGCGCGGGCAACGACGGCCCCGGACTCTCGACGCTCGGGTTCCCCGGCTCGGCGGATCTCGCGCTGTCGGTGGGCGCATCCTACCCCGGAGCCTTCGCCCGCCCGGTACAGCCGGGGACCGCACCGGCGCCCGACGTGATGGGGTGGTGGAGCTCGCGCGGCGGCGAGGTCGCGAAACCGGACCTGGTGGCGCCGGGTGTGGCGTTCTCGTCGGTCCCGCGCTGGAACACGGGCGACGAGATCAAGGGCGGGACGAGCATGGCCGCGCCGCACGCCGCCGGCCTCGCGGCATGTCTCCTGTCCGCCATGGCGCAGGAAGGGCGCAAGGTGAGCGCGACGGAGATCACGCAGGCGCTGCGTGCCACGGCGGTCCCCTTCCGGGGCGAAAGCCCGATCGACGATGGCGCAGGTCAGCCGCGACTCGACTTGGCATACCGCTGGCTGTTGGGCGGACATCAGGGCTCGGCGTACGTGGTGCGCGTGCCCGCCGGCGTCTCGGCGGCGTTCCACCGGGACGGTCTCGGCGACCCCGGTGACACCCTGCAATCGTTCCAGGTACGCCACGTCGCCGGGCTGCGGGCCGCGCAGTTCCTGCTCAGGAGCAGCGTCCCCTGGCTCGCGGTGCCCACCACCGTCGCTGCGGGGGCGCGGGAAACGGAGATCCCCGTCGTCTACCAGCGGTCGGCCTTTGGCGCGCCCGGCGTCTACATCGGCACGGTGAGCGCCTGGAATCCGAGCGATACGCTCGCCGGGGCGCTCTTCACCCTCCCCAATACGGTCGTGGTGCCGTATGACCTGGCCGCGAAGCCGCTGTTCGACGAGCGGCGCGCCATCGGCCCGGCGCGTGTGCAACGCTACTTCCTGAAGGCCGCCACGTCGGGCGCGACGCTCTCCGCCGCCGTCACGCTGCCCGATTCCGCGGTGCAAACGGCAACCGCTTACCTGTTCGAGCCGAACGGCGCGCCGTTCCGCGGCGTCGGTCACGACTCCGTCGTCTCGCTCGGTGGTACGCTGCCCGGCACGGCCCGCTTTGTCGTGTCCGCGGAAGACCTCGTGCCCGGTGTATACGAGCTCGACCTGGTCGCGCCACCCCTCTCGGGTGTCACGGTCACCGTACGCGCCGCCCTGGCGCCCTGGGTGATCGGCGCGGCGACGCCGGGCATCGAAGCCTCCACGACGGGCCCCGAAACGGCCGCCGGACGCGCGACCACGACGCTCATCGGTGCCGAGCGGTCCTCCGCCGTCACCGGCCGCGGCGCACCAGCCGAGAGCGTGACGGTGCGGGTCCCCGACTGGGCGGGCCAGGCGACCGTGGACGTGGAGATGGCGCGCGAGCAGTGGGACGACTTCACCGATTTCGGCGTCACCGACTTCGACTCGACCGGGCAACAGGTCGGGCAGGGCGCGCTCAACTATGCCTTCGGGCGGCACGCCGTCGATGCGCGGGCGCTGGCCGCCCTCAAGGGGCACCCGCTCATCGTGGAGCTGTTCCCCGCGTTCGCGCGCTACAACGGTGCCCACCCCTGGCACGCGACGGTGCGCGTACGCTTCCTGCTCGCCCAGCCGCGGTCCTCGGGCGGCGGTACGGACGTGCGCGTGGTCGCGGGCGGACGCGCGGTGGTCCCCCTCGCCCGGCCGCCGGAGCTCATCCTTCCCGACGGATTCGCGCCGCTCATCGAGGTGCGCATCCACGCATCCGACGGTATCGGCTCGGACGCAGTCCGGCGGCTGCCGCTGCCATGACGCCGGGCCAGGGGTTTTGGGGCGATTGGCTCGAGGCGCCGCACCGCCAGGTGACGGGCGGGCCCGTCGACTACCTGATGATGGACTACCTGGCCGAAGTGACCATGTCCATCCTGCAGAAGCAGAAATCGCGCGACCCGTCGCTCGGGTACGCCAAGGACTTCGTGCCGTCGATGGAGCGCATCCTCCCGATCGTCGCCGAGCGGGGCATCAAGGTCACCGCCAACGCCGGTGGCGTGAACCCGCGGGCCTGCGCGCAGGCCGTCGCCGATGTCGCGCGCCGGCTCGGGCTCGGAGGCAAGCTGCGCATCGGCATCGTGACGGGAGACGATCTGCTGGGCCGCCTGGAGGGGCTTCTGGCCCGCGGGCACGAGCTCAGGAACCTCGACACGGGCCGGCCGCTCTCCGACGTGCGCGATCGGGTGCTCGCGGCGAACGCCTACCTCGGTGCCCGGCCCATCGTGGAGGCGCTGCGTCAGGGGGCGGACGTCGTGATCACGGGCCGCGTCACCGATACCGGCCTCACACTCGCGCCCATGATCCATGCCTTCGACTGGCCGGCCGACGCCTGGGACCTGCTCGCCGCCGGCACCGTCGCGGGCCATACGATCGAGTGTGGCGCGCAATGCAGCGGGGGCAACTGTCTCGTGGACTGGAAGCGGATCCCCGATCTCGCCAACGTGGGGTATCCGATCGTCGAGGCCCGTCCCGATGGCACGTTCGAGATCACCAAGCATCGCGGCACGGGCGGGCGTATCAGCGTCGCCGGCGTGACCGAGCAGCTCGTGTACGAGATGGGCGACCCTGCGGCGTACATCACGCCGGACTGCATCGCGGACTTCACCACCATCCGGCTCGAGCAAGCGGGGAGAGACAGGGTCCGGGTGTCGGGGGTCAGGGGAAGACCGGCGACCGAGAAACTCAAGGTGTCGGTCGCCTACTTCTACGGATACAAGGCCGTCGGTACGCTGGTGTACGCCTGGCCCGATGCGTACGAGAAGGCCCGGGCCGCCGACCGCGTGCTGCGCCGACGCCTCGAGAGCCTGGGACTCCGGTTCGAGGCGATCCACACCGAGCTCCTGGGAGCCGACGCGACGCACGGCCGCCTCGCGCTCGAGGACCTGGCGGTGGAAGGCCTCCCCGAAGTACAGCTGCGGATCGGCGTGCGCTCGCCCGACCGGGCCGCGGTGGAGCGATTCACCCGTGAGCTCGCTCCACTGATCCTGAACGGTCCTCCCAGCGTCACCGGATTCGCCGGGGGGCGTCCCAAGCCGGAAGAGATCGTGGCCTACTGGCCCGCGCTGCTCGACAAGAGCATGGTGGAGCCGTGCGTGGAGATCGTCGAGGTATGAGAGGGCGGTCGAGGAAACGACGAGTGCAGCTCGTGGAATTGGCGCATGCACGATCGGGCGACAAGGGAGACACGGCCAACGTCGGGTTGATAGCGCTGAGGCCCGAGTACTACCCCACCCTGGTCAAGCAGGTGACCGCCGCCAGGGTGGCCCGGCACTTCAAGGGCATGATCACGGGCCCGGTCGAGCGCTTCGAGCTGCCCAATTTGCATGCGTTGAATTTCCTGCTCCACGGCGCTCTGGACGGCGGTGGGACCATCTCCCTCAAGACCGACGCCCAGGGCAAGGTGCTTTCGACCGCGCTGCTGCGCCTCGTGGTGGAGCTGCCGCGGTGACGGATCGCGTGCTCGCGACGGTCGACTCCGGGATCCTCACCGTCACGCTCAACCGCGCGGAGAAGAAGAACGCGATCGATGCACCCATGATCGACGCGCTGCTGGCCGTGCTCGAGCGCGCCGACTTGGACGCCGCTGTGCGCGTGGTGGCGGTGCGGGGCGCGGGCGAGGATTTCTGCGCCGGGATGGACCTCCACGAGCTGCTCGCCTCCGCGGACAAGAGCGCGGACGAGAACCGACAGGCTGCGCTCCGGTTCGGCGAAATCTTCCTGAGCATGCGACGCCTCCCCAAGCCGGTCGTCGCCCTGGTCCGGGGGCGGGCCCTCGCCGGGGGCTGCGGGCTCGCCACGGCGTGCGACCTGGTGCTGGCGGCGGAGTCCGCCCGGTTCGGGTATCCGGAGGTGCAGCGCGGCTTCGTGCCGGCGATCGTCATGACGCTGCTCAAGCGCACGACGGGGGAGAAAGTCGCGTTCGATCTGGCGGCGACGGGGCGCGTCCTCGGCGCCCCCGAGGCGGCCGGACTGGGACTGGTGTCGCGCGTATACGAGGACTCGGATTTCGACGATCAGGTGGGTGAGGTGCTGCGCGCGCTCGCCGCCGCGAGCCCGTCCGCGCTGGCGCTGACCAAGCAGCAATTCTACCAGCTCGACGGGATGCGATTCGAAGAGGGCGTGCGCCTGGGCGCGGATGTGAACGCGGTGAGTCGGACGACGCCCGACTTCCGGACCGCGTTGCAGGCGTTCCTCAAGAAGTGACGTCTAGTCCGGTAGCTCGCGCCGCAGCAGCAGCGTCCACCGCACCAGCGCCTCGAGCATCTGCCGGATCCGCTCGCGCGTGGGATCGTGGATGAGGTTGCCGTTCGGGTCGAACTTTTCCTGTGCATCGCCGATCAGCACCTCGGGCTGGGCGAGCGCGGGCATGTTGAGAAACACCAGCATCTGGCGGAGGTGGTATTGGGCCCGGGCCGTCGCGATCGGGCCGCCCGACGCACCCATGATCGCCGCGGGCTTTCCGTCCCAGGCGCTGTCCCCGTAGGGGCGCGACGCCCAGTCGATCGCGTTCTTCAGCACGCCCGGAACCGAATAGTTGTATTCGGGCGTGACGAACAGCACTGCGTCCGCGCCGCGGATGCGACGCTTGAAGTCGGCGACCGTGCCCGGGGGGTCGGTCTCGAGGTCCTGATTGTACAGCGGCAGCTGGCCGATCTCGGCGACCTCGAGCCTCGCGCCCGATGGCACGAGCTGCTGCGCCACACGCAGCGCGGAGCGGTTGTAGGAGCCCCGTCGCAAGCTGCCCGGGACGCCGAGAATGGTGATGGGGGTATGCGTAGTCACGTGGACCTCGGTGTAGTTTGCTTGTACGAACATCATGCCTGAATCGCCGGTTCCTGTCGTCGCCGCGCTGCGCGCGCCGGGAGCGATCCTCGTCGTGTCCTGTTACGAGCTCGGTCACCAGCCGCTCGGCCTCGGGTGGCCGATGGCGTTTCTCGAGCGCGCGGGATACGCTCCGCGGGCGCTCGACCTCGCGCTCGAACCCCTGGACGACGTGGCGGTGCGCCGGGCACGCCTCGCCGCCATCATGGCCCCGATGCACACGGCCCTGCGCCTCGGCGTACCGGCGGCCCAGCGCCTCCGGCGCCTCAACCCGAGCTGCCGGATCGTGTTTTGCGGCTTGTACGCACTGCTGTGCGCCGAGTTCCTGCTCGATGGCGTCGCGGATGACGTGATGGGTGGGGAATTCGAGGGCGAGCTCGTGGCGCTGGCGCAGCGTCTCGAGGCCGGAGCGGAGCGCGGGCGCCGCATTGCGACGCTCGAGCGGCTCGCGTTCCCGCTGCCGAGCCGCGAGTCGCTTCCGCCGCTGGCGCGATACGTGCGGCTCGCGCGCGAAGGCCGCTCCGTGCCGGCCGGATACGTCGAGGCGAGTCGCGGTTGCCTGCATACGTGCCTCCATTGCCCCATCCCGCCGGTCTACAACGGGCGTTTCTTCGCGGTGCCGCGCGCCGTGGTGCTGGAGGACGTGCGTCGACTGGTCGCCGCCGGGGCGGGGCACATCACGTTCGGCGATCCAGACTTCCTGAACGGCCCGGGACACGCGCTCAAGCTGGTACGGGACCTGCACGCCGAGTTTCCCGGCGTGAGCTACGACTTCACCAGCAAGATCGAGCACGTGCTGCGTCACCGGGAGCTGTTCCCCGAGTTCGGCGCCACCGGGTGCGCCTTCGTCGTGTCGGCGGTGGAGGCGCTTTCGGATGTCGTGCTCGCCAATCTCGAGAAGGGGCACACCAAGGCCGATGTGCCCGGGGCGATCGACGTGCTGCGCCGCGCCGGCATCGCCCCTCGCCCGACCTTCGTACCGTTCACGCCGTGGAGCACGCTGGACGACTACATCGAGTTGTTGGACTTCCTCGAGGCGCAGGACCTCGTGGATCACGTCGACCCGGTTCAGCTCACCATCCGGCTGCTGGTGCCCCCGGGCTCGCTGTTGCTCACCCGGCCCGCGCTCCGTCTCGCGCTCGGCCGGCTCGACGCGCCCGGCCTCAGCTATCGCTGGACCCATCCGGACCCGCGGATGGACGAGCTGCAGCGCGACGCCAGCGCCCTCGTGGCCGACGCGGCGCGTGCCGAGGAAGATCCCGGGGTCACGTTCTACCGTATCCGCGAGCTCGCCGACCGGCGCGCCGGCCGCCCGACGCCCCTGGCGCCGTTCCGGCGGCCGCCGCCCGAGCGACCTGTCGCGCCACGCCTCACCGAGCCGTGGTTTTGCTGAGCGGAGCCGACCGAGAGCCAGTTGGGCTCTGTGGAGCGCGCGGCGGGCGGATGGGGCTGACCGTGTCAGCTTCCTGACAGGTTCGACCAGTAGGTTTCCCCGCACGATACCATGGCTCTTCGAGCGTCTCTTCCGCTCTGCGTCGCCTTGTGCGGCGCGGCTGGAGCCCCTCCTCTCCTCGCGCAACAAGCGGTCACGCGCGCCCAGGCGGTGGAGGCGGCCCTGGCGCGCGGCGCTCGCGCCGCGTTCGGCCGCGCGGACACGGCCCTGGCTGCGGGGGTGCTGCGGGCGGCTCGCGCGTTTCCCAACCCGTCGCTCGCGGCGACCTACACGAAAGACGTTCCGCATTATCACTACATCGCCGACCTCGCGCTCGACCTGCCGTGGCTGCGCTCCGCACGGATCGGCGCCGCCGCGTCCGCGCGCGAAGCGGCGCGTTACGGGTTCGCGTTCGAACGCGCCGCCATACGGTTCGACGTGGACACCACCTATACCCGTGCGCTCGCCGCACTCGCGCACGCGCGCCTGTCGCGCCGCACCGCGCGCGACGCCGACAGCTTGCTGGCGATGGCGCGGTTGCGCCGAGAGGTCGGCGACGTGAGCGAGCTGGACGTGCGGCTCGCCGAGGTGAACGCGGGCCAACTCGAGATCATCGCGGTGGACGACTCGCTTGCCGCGCTGGACGCGCTGCTCGGCGTCCAACTCGCCATGGGGTTGCCGGCCGATGCGCCGGGGATCACGCTCGTCGACTCGCTCGCGCCGCCCGCCGACAGCGTGCCGGGCGACCCCGGCGAGCCGCTGCGGGTCACGGCGGCCGACGCGACCCTCCGCGCCGCGCAGCGCGCGCTCACGTTCGCTCATCGCAGCGTCTTCGCGGCGCCCAGTCTCCAGGCGGGTATCGAGCGGGGTGACCCGACCGCGCCAGCCGGGACCGTGCTGCCGACGGTCGGGGTGTCGTTACCGTTCCCGCTCTTCAACTGGAATGGGGGCGAGATCCGTCAGGCACAGGCGGCTCGCGACCGGGCGCAGGCACAGCTCGATGTGACGCGCCGGGAATCCGCCGCCGACATGAGCCGCGCTCGTCGCGTCCTCGCGGCGGCACTGGATCGCGTGGCGCGCGGCCGTCGCCTGCTGGCGAGCGCGGACGGTGTGGCGGCGATGTCGCTGCGAGCGTACGCCGAAGGCGCCATTCCCCTCGCCAACGTGCTCGAGGCGCAACGCAACGCCCGCGAAGCGCTCGCCCGCTACATCGACGACGTCGCCGCGGCAAACAACGCCGCGGGAGCGGTGCGCCTGTTCACCGCACCCGAGCCGTCGTGACGCGCGCTCTGGCCCTCCTCCTCACCACCGTGGCGGCGCTCGCGGGGTGTCGCGGCGAGCGTGAGGGAAGCGCGGCGGCCGAGCCGCCCGCCGACCAGGGCGGCGCCCGGGTCGGGACGGCGCAGGTCGCGACGCAAGCGTTCTCACAGGTCGTGACCGCGATCGGGACCGTGACCCCGCGGCCCGGTCACTTCGCGGAGCTGGCCGCGCCGGCGCCCACCCGTGTGGCGCGCATCCGCGTCGCCGTGGGCGACCGCGTGGCGCAAGGAGACACCCTGCTCGAGTTCGAGCGCGAGCCCTTCGACGCGGCGGCGCAGAGTGCGGCGACGGCGCTCGAGAATGCTCAGCACGCCTACGCCCGTGCGGTGCGCCTGGTGCAGGCCGGCATCCTGCCCCAGAAGGACTCGGACCAGGCGGCCGCCGATCTCGCCCAGGCCCAGCTGGCCGCCGTGACGGCCCGGCGCGCCCAGCAGCTCGCCACGCTACGGACTCCGATCGCCGGGGTCGTCACCCGCATGAGCGCCGTGCTCGGCGCCTCCGCCGATCAGAACCAGCCGCTGGTCGAGGTGGCCGACCCGACGGCGCTGGACATTCTGTTCGGCGTGTCTCCCGCCGACGCGGCGCAGATTCGCGACGGCGACACCGTGGCCGTGGCGGGGGGCGGGGGGGGCGGCGGGGACGCGCAACTGGGGCAGGGGCGCGTGACGGGCGTCGCGGCCGCGCTCGATTCCGCGTCCCGCGCGGTGACGGTCCGCGCCGAGCTGCGCCGCCCCAGCCGTCCGCTCCGAATCGGCGAATCGGTCGTCGGCCGGATCGTGACGGCGGTGCACGCGCAGGCCGTCACGGTGCCGCTCGCCGCCCTGGTTCCGAACGGGGACGCGTTCCAGGTCTTCGTCGTGGACTCGAGCGGCGTGGCCCACTCGCGCCCCGTGAGGATCGGCGCCCGGAGCGACTCCGTGGCCGAGATCGCGTCGGGCCTCGCGCCCGGCGAGACCGTCGTGACCGCCGGGGCCTACGGCATCCAGGACGGCGCCAAGATCTCGCGGACCGTGCGGACGCCGGAGTGACGCTGTTCGACGTCGTCAGTCGCCAGCGGCGGCTGGTGCTGCTGCTGGTGGGCCTCGTAAGCGTCGCCGGGATCTGGGCCGGCTTCCAGCTGCCGTCCGCCATCTATCCCGAACTGAACTTCTCACGCATCAAGATCGTCGCCCAGGGATCGAGCCTGGGCGCCCGGCAGATCGTGTTCAGCGTGACGCGCCCGCTGGAAGAAGCGGTCAGCGTGGTGCCGGGCGTGACGCGCGTCCAGTCGCATTCCATCAGAGGTGCGAGCGAGCTATCGATCAACTTCTCGCCCACCACGGACATGGCGTACGCGCTGCAGCTGGTGCGCGCCCGCGTGAACCAGATTCAGGGCTCGCTCCCCCCCGACCTGGACATGGAGATCGAGCGGCTCACGCCCTCGCTCTTTCCCATCCTCTCGTACAACCTGCAGGGCGGCGACCCCGCCACGCTGTATGACATCGCGCGCTACGAGATCAAGCCGCTGCTCTCCCGCGTCCCGGGAGTCGGCCGTGTGGAGGTGCAGGGGTCCGACGTGCGGGAGATCGAAGTCATGGTGGATCCCGCGCGGCTCGCCGCCGTGGGCATCTCCTATGCGGATCTGGCCGACGCCATCCGGCGGGCCGTGACCGTGCAGGCCGTGGGGCGCGTGGCCCAGAACTATCGCCAGTACCTCATCGTGACCGATCAGGAAGCCCACAGCGCCGACGACGTCGGCGCCGTGGTGCTGGGGAGCGGCCTGCACGTGCGGGACGTGGCGACGGTGCAGGTGGGCACCGAGGATCACGTGCGGATCGTGGCGGGCGATGGCAAGCCCGCGGCGCTCATCAACATCGCCCGCCAGATCGGCGGCAACACCGTGGCGATCGCGGACAGCGTGGCCGGCGTCATGACGGGCCTCACCAAGAGCCTGCCGCCGGGTGTGCGCCTCAAGCCGGTGTACGACCAGGCGGCGCTGGTGCGCGACGCGGTCCGCTCGGTGCGCGACGCGATGCTGGTCGGCGCCGCGCTCGCGGTGGTCGTCCTGCTCGTGTTTCTGCGGCACGGCCGCATCACGGCCGTCAGCGCCACGTCGATCCCGGTCACCCTCGCGGTGACCATCTTCGTCATGAGCGTGATCGGCCAGACGTTCAACCTGATGACCCTGGGCGCGATGGCGATCGCGATCGGGTTGGTGATCGATGACGCGGTCGTCATCACGGAAAACATCGCGCGGCACCTCCTGCTCGGCGGCGGGCGAGTCCAGGCGATCCGCGCCGCGGTTCAGGAGCTGATCTGGCCGGTGACCACCTCGACCATCACCACCGTGGTCGTCTTCCTCCCGCTCGGCCTGCTCCAGGGCGTGGTCGGGCAGTTCTTCGCCGCGCTCGCCACGACCCTCACCGTCGCCGTGCTGGTGTCGCTCGCGCTCGCCCTCACGCTCATTCCGCTCCTCGCCGAGCAGTTCGTCACCGCGCACGAGGTGGACGCGAGCGTCACGGGCATCCTGGCCCGGGTGCAGCACGCGCTCGAGGAGCTGGGACCGCGCTACGAGCGCGCACTGGCGGGAGCCCTGGATCATCCCCGGAGGCTCGGCGCGGCGCTGCTTGTCCTCGCCGCCGCCGGCTTCGGCCTGTGGCAACTCGTGGGCACCGGGTTCCTGCCGGAAATCGACGAGGGGGCGTTCGTGCTCGATTACTTCACGCCCGGCGGCACCGCGCTGGCGGAAACGGACCGCGAGGTCGGCATTGCGGAAAGTATTCTCGCCGCGACACCGGAAATCACAGGGACTTCACGGCGGACCGGCGCCGAGCTGGGGTTTTTCGCGACGGCCCAGAACTCCGGCGACATCGTGGCGCGGCTCATGCCCCGGAGCCGGCGCTCCCGCGACGTCTTCGCCGTCATGGACCACGTCCGGGACGAGGCCACGACCGCCATCCCGCGCCTGCACATCGAGTTCATGCAGATCCTGGCGGACGTGATCAACGACCTCGCCGGCGCGGCGCGCCCGGTCGAGGTGAAGCTGTTCGGCGAGTCGCTCGACACCCTCGAAGCTTATGCGCGGCGGCTGGCCCCGAACCTGGAGCAGGTCGGCGGGCTCGAGGACCTGTACAACGGCGTGAGTGAGCCGTCGGCGGAGCTGCTGATGCGGGTGAACGAGGCGGAAGCCGGCCGGATCGGCATGACCCCGGTGGACGTGGGGAGCGCGGTGAGCGCCGCCCTGCTCGGCATGCCCGCCGGCGAGATCCGCACCGGGGATCGACCCGTCGCCGTGCGCGTGCGGGCACCCGACTCGGTGCGCTTCGATCCGCTGCGCCTGCGCGCCCTCCCGCTCTTGGGCGGCCCGGCGCGCCGCGTGACCCCGCTCGGCAGCCTGGCGACGTTCGAGCCGACCGAGTCGCGGCTGAGCCTCGAGCGGGAGAATCAGCAGCAGATGATCGTGCTGACGGCGGACGTGAGCGGGCGATCGCTGGGCGGCGTCATGACGGACGTGCGGCGCGTGCTGGCGGCGCATCCCGCGCCGCCGGGCGTGCGGGTGGCGCTCGGGGGCCAGTACGCCGGCCAGCAGGAAGCGTTCCGGGCGTTGCTGCTGGTGCTCGGGCTCGCCGCCGTCAGCGTCTGCGCGGTGATGGTGGTGCAGTTCGAGTCGTTCGTCGAGCCCCTTGTCGTCTTGCTCGTCGCGCCCGTCTCGTTCGTCGGGGCCCTCGCGCTGCTGTTCCTCACGGGCACCCCGCTCAACGTCTCGTCGTTCATGGGGCTGATTCTGCTGGTGGGGCTGATCGTGAAGAACGGCATCATCCTGCTCGACTTCACCAAGTTGAGGATGCAGAGCGAGGGCGCGACGCTCGAGGCCGCGATCCGCGAAGCCGCCCGGGTCCGGCTCCGCCCCATTCTGATGACGACGCTGTGCACCCTGTTCGGCCTGCTGCCGCTCGCGCTCGGGATCGGGGCCGGGAGCGAGATGCAGCGTCCGCTCGCCCTCGCCGTCATCGGAGGGTTGGCGCTGTCGACTCCCATCACCCTGTTCGCGGTCCCGATCCTGCTCGTGGCGATCCGGGGCCGGACGTTCACGCTGCCGCGAGCGGGAAGGTGATCGCGACGCGCGTGCCACCCTCCGGCGGGGACGCGATCTCGATAGCGGCGCCGTGCACGTCGGCGATCCACCGGGCGATGGCGAGGCCCAGCCCGGCCCCCTCCGCCTCGTGGCGCGCGCGCTCACCCCGGTAGAACCGCTCGAACACATGGGGGAGCTGCTCGGCCGGAATGCCCATGCCGGTGTCGGTCACGACGACCGCCGCGCGCCCGTTCCGGGCGGACACGTCGAGCCGCACCCGACCGCCCGCCGGCGTGAACTTGAGCGCATTGTCGAGCACGATGAGCAGCAGCTGGCGTACCAGCGCCGCATCGCCGGTGATCCTCGCTTCCTCGAACGCCCCGACCTCCACGAACACCTGTCGCTGGCCGGCGCGGGCGCGTGCCGCATCCACGGCACCGGCGACGGCGTCGTCGAGGTACAGCGTCTCCCGCACGACCGGCCACTCGCCGGCGTCGGCACGCGCCAGCGTGAGCAGCTCCCCCGTGATCTCGCCGAGGCGCGCCGCCTCGCGCTCGATCGCCTGAAAGGCGGCGGCGTCGCGGGACGGCTCCCGCCCCTGGCCCGCCGCGACCTCGGCGCGGGTCCGCAGCAGGGTGATCGGCGTGCGCAGCTCGTGCGCCGCGTCGGCCATGAAGCGGCGCATCTGCTCCATCGAGCGCTGCACCGGGGCGGTCGACTTGCGCACCAGCAGCGACCCGCCGCCCGCCACCAGCAGCATCGCCGCCAGCGCCGCCGCGGCGAAGGCCTCGATCAGCGACGCGTACTCGTCCTCCAGCTCCAGCCGGTCCGCCACCACCGCCGCCACGTACGGCGTGCCGGTGGTGCCGGTGAACCGCTCCACGTACAGGCGCAGCCCGTGCCCGTCCGGGGCATCGAGGTCGCGGTACCCGTGCTTCGCCCGGGCGGCGTGACGGAACGCGTCCCGGGTCCAATCGGGGACCACCGCCGGCTTGATCGGATGGAAGTCGTCGTCGAGCAGATAGAGCGCCCGGTCGGGGATGTGGAGCTCGTCGACGGCGTCCACTACGGCCCCTCGCGCGCCGGCGCGCTCGCTCTCGCGGATCCGCGCCGCCTGCTCCAGCGCCGCGGCCGCGGCCCGCAGCGACACGTCCAGGTGCCGCGACATCTGGCGCCGCACCGTCAGGAACAGACCGCTCCCCAGGACCACGAGCACGAGCACCAGCACACCGGCGTACCAGGCCGTCAACTGGAGCCGGAGACGGGCGAGCGGATCCATCAGCGGTGGCTCACGGACCGAACCGGTAGCCCGCGCCCCGCAGCGTCGTGATCAGCTTGGGCTCGAACCCGTCGTCGATCTTGCGCCGCAGGCGCCGCACCAGCACCTCCAGCACGTTGGTGAAGGGATCGTGATTGTCGTCCCACACGTGCGCCGTGATCGTGGCGCGGTCGAGCACCTGTCCCGGATGGGTGACGAACAGCTCCAGCAAGGCGAACTCCTTCGCGCTGAGCGTGAGGAGGCTGTCGCCGCGGCGCACCCGGCGGGCGGCGAGATCGACCTCCAGGTCCGCGATGCGATGCACGGCCGGCGTGAGCGCGGGACGCCGTCGTGCCAGCGCCTTGAGGCGCGCGAGCAGCTCGCGGAACGCGAACGGCTTGGTGAGGTAGTCGTCCGCGCCGACCTCGAGCCCCCGGACCCGGTCGTCCACGGCATCGAGCGCCGTCAGCATGAGCACCGCCGTGGTCACGCCCTGACGCCGCAGCTCGCCGCACAGCTCGAACCCGTTGCCGCCGGGGAGGCGCACGTCGAGAATGATGACGTCGTACGTGGCCAGCCCGGCCTGCTCCCGTCCCTCGGCGAACGTCGTGGCCAGCGTCGGGTCGATGCGCTGCGCGCGCAGGCCGTCGCGCAGCAGCGCGGCGAGCTCGGGATCGTCCTCGACGATCAACACCCGCATAGGCGACGCTCCGAATCGAGACGGGAGGGGAGGCGGTCTCCGCTCCACCCAATTATGATTCACGGGAAGACACTTTGCGATTCGAGGAGCCCATGACCAGCCTGAACGTCCCCCTCTACGACCCCCGCCTCGTGCAGCCGATGCGCGAGGAGCTGACGCGGATCGGATTCCAGGAGCTGCGCACGGCCGCCGACGTGGACGCAGCACTCGAGACCGCGCAGGATACCACCCTCGTCGTCGTGAACTCGGTGTGCGGCTGCGCCGCCCGGAACGCCCGCCCCGCCGCGACGCTGGCCATCCGGCACGGGAACCGCCCGCGACGGCTGTTGACCGTGTTCGCCGGCCAGGACGCCGATGCCACGGCGCGAGCGCGCAGCTACTTCACCGGCTATCCCCCGTCGTCGCCGCAGATGGCGCTGTTCAAGGATGGCAAGCTCGTCTTCATGCTCGAGCGGAAGAACATCGAGGGACGGCCGGCGCAGGACATCGCGGCCGACCTGACGGCGGCCTTCGAGCGATACTGCGACTAAAGGAGGTTGGGGAGGTTAGGGAAGGTTAGGGGAGGCTGCGGAGGCGAGTGGACAAGCTGTCGCAACCTCCTCCAACCTCCCGAACCTCCCCAACTTCCCCCGTCCTGCTTTAGAGCACTCGCTCCCGCCGCACCCGCACGTCCACCACGTTCTGCACCCACGACCACAGCGAATCCTGCCGCTCGATCGCCGCGCCGTTGACTATGTGGCGCCGCCATCCTTTCATCACTTCCGAGTCCTGCGTCCACAGGCGCACCCGCTTGCGCGGCACCTTGTTCTCCCACAACTGGGCGATGGGCGGGTCGGCGTACAGCAGCCGCACGGTCACGCTGCGTGACAGGTACTCGAGCGGGCTCATGTCCACCCGTTTGTACTTGTCCTCCATGGACAGCCGGCCTGCCCCCGGATAGTCCGGCTCGCCGTCGGAGAACATCACGACGTTGAGAGGAGCGAGCACCAGATTGTTGCGTTTCACGTGCAGGGCGGCGCGCTGGAAGAACGCGTTGAAGTCGGTGATCGGATCCTCTTGCGGGAACCACGACCGCAGGTCCGACGCGATCTGAGCGGGCGACTTGCCGGAGAGATCCTGGATCGGGTGGAACACCTTGGCCTGCCCGGTACGCTCGCCGCCCAGCTCCCCCACGAAGATCGCCGTGTTCGGCTGCAGTCCGCCGATCCCGTTCAGATGACCGTAGATGTAGAGCGACGCGAACTCGATCGCCCCATTGAAACTGGGATTGCGCCGGAACGAGCCGCTGATGTCCAACCCGATCACCAGCGTCGACCGGGCCGTCTGCGCCTTTTCCGACGGCGAGCACGCGATGACGCCGAGCGCCAGGACCAGTGCCGTTACGCGACCCCTCATGAGGCACCTCCCTCGACCGTGCTGGTCTTGCCGGTCTGGAAGATCGGCGTGCTATGAAGCACCTGGTCCAGCGACCGGAACGGCAGGTTGAAGTGTGGCTTGCCCATGATGACGACGACCAGGAAGTTGAACCCGCTCGCGACCAGCTGCAGCACCGGCAGGGTGAGCAGCTCCATGAGGTGCTGGGCCTCCTTCTTGAACCACTCGTGCTCGGCCTTGAGCGCGTTGATCGGCCCGCGCCAGAACTCCACGTCCGCGGTCGCGGCCGCCCGCACGGCGCCTAAGCCTTCCATCGCCTTCCGGCCCAGGATGGCGAGCAGCGCCGGCGTACCGAATCGTCCGAACAGGAACCAGGTCATGCCCCGTACGCCCACCCACCCCAGCAGGGCCAGCAGCAGGGTCCAGACGATCCCCAACTGGAAGCCCTGCTGGGCCAGCCACGGCGTGATGGCGTCGATCAGCTCGCGGTACAAGAAGAGCACCTCGAACAGCGCAACCGCCAACTCGATCAGCACCATCGAGACGATCTGCCCCACGGCGCGAGTCTGGATCGCCTCGTTCAGCACCTGGATGCAGGCGAAGCTGCCCCCGATGATCATGAACAGAAAGAACCACAGGAGCACGACGAGGGCCAGCGGGTTCACCTGGTAGCCCGTCAAGTCCGAGAGCATCTCGCTCATCGTCGGACGCAGCGTGAAGGTGAAGATCGTGGCCTCGATGACAGACCAGAACAGCAGCAGGACGAACGCGATCCACGGCACCCCCGGCTCGCGCGAGCTCGAGTCGAGCATCGCGAAGGGCGACGTGACCAGATTCTTCAGGGTTCTCCAGAACAGCCCGACGCCGAGGCGGAGCAGTCCCCAGATCCATCCGACGAATACCAGGAGGAAGCGCGCCAGGCCGAACCAGTAGAACCACGCCATGCGGACGGCGTCCCACCAGGACATGAGCAGGGCCGCCAGAAAGCGGCCGCGGCCGGACCGGAACGGAATCGTGTAGAGCGAGACCATCGTGCCCCACACGCCCGCGACGAGCACCATCGCCGGGAAGAAGAGCAACAAAAACTTCCCGACGACCTGCCAGAAAGAATCACCGAACAGCACCGATCGGAACACGAGCGCCTGCCAATCCACGATCCAGGACAGGCCACCCCAGACCCACCCCCAGACGGTCTGGAGGATCCAGCTCCATTGCTCGGTCTGGGCGGTGCCTAGTGGGCCTTGCATGGCTGTGTCCCCTCACTGGGATGCGGAGTCGGAAGTGCGGTCGCCGACGGGTGGCGCCGCCGTACGTGGCGCCGCGGCGACGCCGCGGCAGGAGCAATACAGGCGCGCATTAATAGTGCGGCGCCCTGTCCTGTCAAGCGGTGCGCGTGATCCACATCACGTTTCCCCTACGTGACCCCGAGAGCGCCGTCGTCGGGGGTCCCCGGCCGGCCCGGGGAAGTGGTATACTCAGCGCCATGCCGGACAAGGCGCCGAAGCGCTTGATCGTCGTCGGGGATCGCGTCCTGATCGCCCCCGAGGAAGGGGAGGAGCGCACCAACGTCGGCCTGTATCTGCCGCCCACGGCGGTCGAGTCCCGCCAGGTGCAGGGGGGTCGCATCCTCGCCACCGGGCCCGGCACACCCATGACCGAGCCGGCCAGCATGGACGACGAGCCGTGGAAGATTCACGGGCCCGACGTCAAGTACCTGCCGATGCAGGCCCGCGTGGGCGACTACGCGCTCTTCTTCCGGAAGGCGGCGGTCGAAATCACGTTCGAGGGATCCAAGTATCTGGTTGTCCCGCAGGCGGCAATCCTCGTGCTCGTGCGGGACCGGACGACCGAGGAACAGGAGTGACAGGCATGGGCGACATGGGGTGGGCTCGCAGCCGAGGAGATCGTGCGGAAAAAGAAGGCCTGCGGCGGGGAGCGTGGTACCGCGTCGTCGAGCAGCCCGGCCAGCCCTGGGTGGTGCTCGATGTCAACCGCGTCGAGATCCGCGTGCCGAAGGATACTCTGGAAATCCGCAACGACCGACCCAAGGCATGGAGCGTGGTGCATGAGCCCCATCTCGTGTGCCCGGGGTGTCACAAGCGCCAGCACGTTTCGGGGCGTCCCGGCGAGGTGGCGTGTCAGGAGTGCGGCCACAGCTACGGCGTCGATTGGAGCGACAAGGCCTGAGCGCCGCCTCCGCCGCGTAGCTTCGCCACTGCTCGCATGGTTCGGGCCTCGCACGTTGATCGAGGCCCGCTTTACTTGGTGGCCCATGTCTCCGGGGGCGTCTCCGTTTTGGGGCGGACTGGCTACGGCCCGACTGCTCCTGCGCGAGCGGTTCGGCCATCCGGCGTTCCGAGTCCACCAGCTGAAAGTGCTGGGCCCGCTGCTCGCGGGGCGGAGCGTCCTGGCCGTGCTCCCCACGGGGGCGGGGAAGTCGCTCTGCTTCCAGCTCCCCGCGCTCATGGCTGCCGGGTTGACGCTCGTCGTGTCGCCGCTCATCTCCTTGATGCAGGATCAGGTGGGGGCACTGCGCCGCCGCGGCATCGCGGCGGCCTACTTGAACAGCCTGCTCACGCGCGATCAGCGGCGTCTGATCCTGGACCGTGCCGTGGCCGGCCACTTGAGCATCCTCTATTGTGCCCCCGAGCGCCTCGCGGCTCTGCTGCGGCCGCTGTCGCGCGCCGGCCGCGAGGTGGCGCTCCTGGCCGTCGATGAGGCTCATTGCATCGTCGAATGGGGCAATGAGTTTCGGCCGGTGTACCGTCGCCTCGATCGCTTTCGCTACCTGCTCGGCGACCCCGTGACGATCGCGCTCACCGGCAGCGCCACGCCGGCGACGCGCGCGGAGATCCTGCGGGTGCTGCGAATCCCGCAGGCCGAGACCGTGCTCACCTCGTTCGACCGGCCCAATCTCGCGTTCCGAGTCGAGCGCGTGCGAGACGATCGCGAGCGGTTCGCCCGGCTGCGCGATCTGGTGGGCAGCCCCGAGGGCTCGAGCATTGTGTACACCCCGACCCGCCGGCTCACCGAGCTGGTGACGCGGGCGCTGTTGCGCATGGGAGTCCGCGCGGCCCCGTATCACGCCGGCCTCACCGCAGGCATGCGCCGGCGCGTGCTGCGCTCGTTTCTGAGCGGTCAGGCACCGATCGTGGTCGCGACGAGCGCCTTCGGGATGGGGATCGACAAGCCGGACGTACGGCAGGTCGTTCATTGGGGGCCGCCGCGCACGCTGGAGGGCTACTATCAGGAAGCGGGGCGTGCCGGCCGGGACGGGCGCCCTTCCGAGTGCGTGCTGGTGTGGCAGCGGTCCGACTGGGAGCGGAGCGACGCCGCAGCGGCGGTGCGACGGTACGTGGAGGCGCCTCGCTGCCGCCGCGGCACGCTGCTCGCATATTTCGGAGAGCCCGCGGTGGCCTGCTCCGGCTGCGACATCTGCGGCGTAGGAGCTTACCGCCCCTTACCTTAGGGGGTCCGATCCCTACCCATCCGTGTGGTTGCGGTGCGGGGGTCGCCGCGTAGCTTAGCCGGATACGTGAAGCGAGAGCCGCCGGTTCTCGCTTTGTTTTTCCCCTCTCGTCGAGGACGCCTTTATGCCCGGCCGTAACTTCCTGTTCGTCCCAGGGCCGACCAACGTTCCCGAGCGCGTCCTGCGCGCGATGGATCGTGCGATGGAGGATCACCGCTCGTCGGCGTTCCCCGACCTGGCGACCGGACTGTTCCGCGACCTGAAGCAGGTGTTCCAGACGACCAGCGGCCAGCCGTTCATCTTTCCCGCGACCGGCACCGGCGGGTGGGAAGCGGCCCTGGTCAACACGCTCTCGCCGGGCGACCGGCTGCTCGCGCCCCGCTACGGACAATTCAGCCACTTGTGGATCGACCTGGCGCAGCGGCACGGGATGCGGGTGGACATCATCGACGTGGACTGGGGCGAGGGTGCGCCGGCCGACCGCATCGAGGCGATCCTGTCGCAGGACCGGCAGCACGAGATCAAAGGCGTGTTGATCGTCCACAACGAGACTGCGACCGGCGTGACGAGCGACCTCGGTGCGGTACGCAAGGCCATCGACGCCGCCCAGCATCCCGCGCTGCTCTACGTCGACGGTGTCAGCTCCATCGGGTCGATCGATTTCCGGATGGACGAGTGGAAGGTCGACCTCGCCGTCACCGGCTCGCAGAAGGGCCTGATGCTGCCGGCGGGTCTGGGAATCGTGTGCGCGAGCCCCAAGGCGCTCGCCGCCCGAGAGCAGGCCAAGTGCCCGCGCGTGTTCTTCGATTTCGGCGACATGATCAAGGCGAACGCGACCGGATACTTCCCGTACACGCCGTCCATTCCGATGCTGTACGGCCTGCGCGAATCGCTCGGCATCATCTTGGAAGAGAGTCTCGAGGCGATCTTTGCGCGCCATCACCGGCTGGCCGAGGGCGTGCGCGCGGCGGTGCGCGCCTGGGGCCTGAAGCTCTGTGCCAAGGCGCCCAAGTGGTACTCGAACACGGTGAGCGCCATCATGGTGCCCGAGGGCAAGAACGCCGGGACGGTCATCGACGTGGCGTTCCGCCGCTACAACCTGGCTCTGGGCGCGGGGCTCGCTCGCCTGGGGGGGAAGCTGTTCCGTATCGGTCACCTGGGCGACCTGAACGAGCTGATGCTGCTGGGCGCAATCGCCGGTGCGGAGATGGCCATGCGCGACGTCGGGATTCAGGTCACACCGGGCTCGGGCGTCGCAGCAGCCGCCGAATACTACCGCAGCACGGCCGCTCCGTTGGCGGAGCGCCCCGCAGCGCCGCCGGCATCCGACGCCGTTCCGGCGCCCTCAGGGAGGGCGTCGCCCCGGACCGCCGTGCGGGCATGAGTCTCACCCGGCACGAGCCGGCCAATCCCCGGCTGCAGCGCAGCGAGCTCGCCGTCCCTGGCTCGCAGCCGGCGCTGTTCCAGAAGGCGCTCGACGGCGAGGCGGACTGCGTGTTTCTCGACCTCGAGGACGCGGTCGCTCCCGCCGACAAGGAGCAGGCCCGGAAACACGTGGTCGCGGGACTGCTCCAGCACGACTGGAAGGGGCGGGGCAAGGCCGTGTCCGTCCGCGTCAACGGCATCGACACCCACTACATGTACCGCGACGTGGTGGACGTTGTGGAGCAGGCGGGGCACCGGCTCGACGTGGTGCTCGTCCCCAAGGTCGGCGTACCCGCCGACGTCTACCTGGTGGACGCGCTGCTGACGCAGATCGAGGCGGCCCGCAACATCCCGCATCGCATCGGGATCGAGGTCCTGATCGAGACGGCGCTGGGCCTCGCCAACGTGGAGGCGATCGCGCAGTCCAGCCGCCGGCTCGAGGCGATGCACTTCGGCGTCGCGGACCTCGCCGCGAGCCTGCGGGCCCGCACCGTGAGCATCGGCGGCCTGAACCCCGATTACCCGGGCGATCAATGGCACGCGGCGCTGGCGCGCATGGTGACCGCGTGCCGCGCCTACGGGCTGCGCGCGATCGACGGACCGTATGGCGATTTCAAAGACCCCGAGGGATACCTCGCGGCGGCCCGGCGTGCGGCGGCGCTCGGCTTCGAGGGAAAGTGGGCGATTCACCCGTCGCAAATCGCGCTCGCCAACGACGTGTTCACGCCGCCCCCGCCCGAGGTCGAGCGCGCGCGCCGGATCTTGAGCGCCCTCGACGAGGCGGCGCGGGCGGGCCGGGGTGCCGCCCAGCTCGACGGCCGGATGATCGACGCCGCATCTGCCCGCATGGCTCGGAACGTCGTCGAGATCGCGGCCGCCATCGCCGCCCGCAAGGGGGCCGCGCCCTCCCTGGCCGCCACCCGGGCCTGACCGTGGACATCCACGAGTACCAGGCGAAGGAGCTGCTCTCGGGCTTCGGCGTGCCGGTGCCCAAGGGCGGCGTGGCGTACAGCGCGGAGCAAGCCGTGTACCGCACGACGGAAATCGGCGGCAGCCGCTGGGTCGTGAAGGCGCAGATACACTCCGGCGCCCGCGGCAAAGCGGGAGGGGTGCGGCTGTGCCCCACGGATGCCGATGTGCGGCAGGCGGCCAAGGACTTGCTCGGCAAGGTCCTGGTGACCCATCAGACCGGCCCCGAAGGACTGCCGGTGCATCGCGTGCTCGTGGAACAGGCGCTCCCGATCGAGCGCGAGCTGTATGTCGGTCTGGTACTCGACCGCAAGCACGAACGGATCGTCGTAGTGGCCCATCCGCACGGCGGCATGGAGATCGAGGAGATCGCGCAGCGGGAGCCCGCCGCCATCCTGCGCGAGGTGGTCGAGCCCGCGGTGGGTATGCGCTCGTTCCAGGCCCGTGAGCTCGCGTTCGGCCTCGGCCTCGGGGCCCAACAGGTGAACGAGGCGATGGCCGCCGTGCTGGGCGCCTATCGGGCGTTCCGCGACCTGGACGCCACGATGGTGGAGTTCAATCCGCTCGTCGTCACCGAGGACGGCCATGTCCTCGCCCTCGACGTGAAGATGAGTTTCGACGACAATGCGATGTTCCGGCGACCCAACGTGGCCGAGTTGCGGGACTACGCCCAGGAGGACCCCCGCGAGGCCGAAGCGGCGGAGCACGGGTTGAACTACGTCGCCCTGGACGGCGACATCGGGTGCATCATCAACGGGGCGGGTCTGGCCATGGCGACCATGGACATGATCCAGCACTCGGGCGGCGAGCCGGCCAATTTTCTCGACATCGGCGGCGGGGCCAGTCCCGACCGGGTGGCGGCGGCGTTCCGGTTGGTGCTCTCGGACCGCAACGTGAAGGCGATCCTGGTGAACGTGTTCGCGGGCATCAACCGCTGCGATTGGGTGGCCGAGGGCGTCCTCCAGGCCATCCGCGAGGTCCGAGTCCCGGTGCCACTGGTGGTCCGTCTCGCGGGCACGAACGAGGACGAGGGCCGCCGCATCCTGCAGCAGAGCGGGCTGCCCATTCTCACCGCCGCCACCCTGTCCGAGGCCGCGGAGCGCGTGGTGGCGGCGCGCAACGCCGGAGCGGCCGCATGAGCATCCTGCTCGACGAAACGACGCGCGTCGTGGTGCAGGGCTTCACCGGCGACAAGGGGACGTTTCACGCGAAGGAGATGATCGCCTACGGCACCAACGTCGTGGGCGGCGTCACGCCGGGCAAGGGCGGCACCACCCATCTCGGTCGACCCGTCTTCCACACGGTGAAGGAAGCGGTGGCGAGCACGGGAGCGGCCGCGAGCCTCATCCTCGTGCCCGCACCGTTTTGCGCCGACGCGATCATGGAAGCCGCCGACGCGAGTATCCGGCTCGTCGTCGCCATCACCGACGGCGTGCCCGCCCAGGACATGATGACCGTCAAGCGGTACCTGTGGCGCTACTCCAAGGAGCGGCGCACGCGCCTGATCGGGCCGAACTGCGCCGGGTTGATCAGCGCCGGCAAGGCGATGATGGGCATCATGCCGGGTCACATCTATGCGCGGGGCACGGTGGGCGTGGTGACCAGGTCGGGCACGCTCGGCTACGAGGCCGCCTCGCAGATGAAGGCGCTCGGCGTCGGCGTCACCACGAGCGTCGGCATCGGCGGCGATCCCATCAACGGCAGCTCCTTCGTCGACGTGCTCGCGCTGTTCGAGGAGGATCCCGAGACCGAGGCCGTCATGATGATCGGCGAGATCGGCGGCCCACAGGAAGCCGAGGCCGCCGTGTACGTGAAGGAGCACATGACGAAACCGGTGATCGGATACGTCGCCGGTCTCACGGCGCCCAAAGGCCGTCGCATGGGCCACGCCGGCGCCATCATCTCGGCCTTCGGCGACACCGCCGCCGAGAAGGCGGAGATCATGCGCTCGGCGGGGCTCATCGTCGCGCCGAGCCCCGCGGAGCTCGGCGCCACGGCCGCGCGGGCGCTGGGGCGCAAGCCGTCGCGACAGGTCATGGTCCAGCAGTGAGCGCGGCACGCGCGGGCCGGCCGAGCCTGGTCGTGACGCGGCGGCTCCCGGCGGCGGTCGAGCAGCAGCTCACCCGGGAATTCGACGCTCGCTTGAATCCCGACGACCGCGCGCTCAGCGCGGCCGAGCTGCAAGCCGCCCTCACGAGCGCCGACGCCCTGCTGCCGACCGTGACGGACCGCCTCACCGCCCAGGTGCTGCAGGTCGAGCCGCTGCGGACGAAGATCCTCGCCAACTTCGGCGTCGGATTCAATCACATCGACGTCGCCGCCGCCAAGGCGCGCGGCCTGGTGGTCACGAATACGCCCGACGTCCTCACCGACGACACGGCCGACGACGCGGTCATGCTGATGCTGATGGTGGCCCGCCGCGCCGGAGAGGGGGAACGGCACGTGCGCGCCGGTGCCTGGACCGGGTGGCGCCCGACCCACCTGCTCGGCACGAAGGTCACCGGCAAGACGCTCGGCCTCATCGGGATCGGACGCATCGGACGGGCGGTGGCGCGCCGGGCGCACCACGGCTTCGGGATGCACGTGATCTTCCACGATCCCCACCCCCCGTCCCCCGAGGTCGTCGCCGAGCTCGGCGCCGAGGCGAAACGCACGGTCGAGGAGGTGTTGCGCGAAGCGGACTTCGTGTCGCTTCACTCGCCGGCGACACCCGAGACGCACCACCTGATCGACGCGTCGCGCCTCGCCCTCATGAAACCGTCGGCATTCCTGATCAACACCGCCCGGGGCGACATCGTCGACGAGGCGGCGCTCGTCGCGGCGCTCAAAGCCGGGCGCATCGCCGGGGCCGCCCTCGACGTGTTCGAGCGCGAGCCCCAGGTGTCGCCCGAGCTCCTCACCCTGGAAAACGTGGTGCTGCTCCCGCATCTGGGCAGTGCCACACAGGAGACCCGCGTCGCCATGGGTCTGCGCGCGCTCGAGAACCTCAAGGCGTTCTTCTCAGGCGCCCCGCCGCGCGACCGGGTGGTGTGAGCCAGACGACCTCGGCGCCCGCCGCCGCGCCCGACTACCTGCACCAGACGGCGGGCCTGCTGTACGACTGCTTCCTCGACGTGATCCGGGCCCACGAGCCCGACATCGAGCGCGTGCTCCGGGGCGAGCAGCTCCCGGCCGGAGCGCCCGCGGACCTCGTTGCCCGGGCCATCCAGGCACAGGGCACCTGGTTCCAGCTCCTCTCCATCGCCGAACAGAACGCCGCGATGCGCCAGCGGCGGCAGAGCGAGGTGGAGCGCGGCCCGGAGCAGGTGCGGGGCACGTTCGCCCAGGTGGTCACGGCCGCCGCCCGAGCCGGCGTGCCGGCGGAGGAGGTCCGCGCTCTGGTCGCCGGGCTGCGCGTCCGACCGGTGATCACCGCGCACCCCACCGAAGCCAAGCGCGTGACGGTGCTGGAAAAGCATCGCCGCATCTACCGGCGCCTGGTGGATCTGGAAGCGCCACGCTGGACACCCCGGGAGCGCAGCGCCCTGATCGACAACATCCGGGCCGAGATCGAGCTGCTGTGGCTCTCCGGCGAGCTGCGCCTCGAGAAGCCGACGGTCGAGCAGGAGCTCGCCTGGGGCTTGTACTTCGTCAATGAGAACCTGTTCGGGATCGTCCCGGAGCTGGTCGACAGGCTCGCGCAGGCGCTGCGTCGTGCCTACCCCGACGCGGCGTTCGACGTGCCGCCGTTCTTCCAGTTCGGCTGCTGGATCGGCGGAGACCGGGACGGCAATCCGTTCGTCACGAACGACGCGACCCGGCGCACGCTGTGCGAAACCCGAGTCACCAGCCTGCGCCGCTACCGCGCCCGGCTCGCCGAGCTGCTGCGCGCGTTGAGCATCACCGAGCGGGCGGCGGTGATCTCCCCGGCGTTCCGGGAGGCGCTCGCGCGCCAGCTCGAGCGAGCCGGCCAGGGCGACGCCGTTGCGCGCCGCAATCCGGGCGAGGTGTTTCGACAGTTCCTCGCCTGCGTGCTGCGCCGCCTCGACGCCACGCTCGTCTGTGCCGAGCGGGGAGAGACGGCGCCCGAGGCCGCGGGCTATCCGACCGCCGACGAGCTCATCGCCGACTTGCGGACCCTAGAGGCGGGTCTCACGGAGGCGCAATGCGCGACATCCGCCGAGCTGTTCGTGGGCCCGGTACGCCGCGAGGTGGAAGCCTTCCGGTTCAGCACGTTCCGCCTCGACATCCGCGAGAACTCCACCCGCCTGAACGAGGGACTGCGCGCCCTGTGGCTGGCCCGCAGCCACGCCGAGCCGCCCGCGCCCGAGTCTCCGGAATGGCGCGCCTGGCTCCAGGCGGAGCTGGGGCGACCGCTCGGCGCCGACCCCGCGCCGCTCGAGCTGCCGACGGAGGGAGGAGCGGCCGAGACCGCGGGCATGTTTCGCCTGATCCGCGAGACGCGCGATCGGCTCGATCGCGAGGCTATCGGCAGCTTCGTGCTGAGCATGACGCACACCGTTGCCGACGTGCTCGGCGCCTACGTGTTCGCGAAGCAGGCCGGTCTCTTCGCCGACGCCGCCGGCACCGAGAGCTGCACGCTCCCCATCGTCCCCCTGTTCGAGTCCATCGACGACCTGCGGCGCGCCCCGGACATCGTGCGGGAGCTGCTGCAGGTCCCCCTGGTGCGGCGCAGCGTGCGGGGGCAGGGAGGCGTGTACGAGGTGATGATCGGCTATTCCGACTCCAACAAGGACGGCGGGTTTCTATCGTCCAACTGGGAGCTCACCAAGGCTCAGCTCAGGCTCACCCGGCTGGGCCGCGAGTGCGGCATCCCCGTCGCCTTCTTCCACGGCCGCGGCGGCTCGGTGAGCCGGGGTGGCGCCCCCACCGGCCGGGCGATCGCGGCGCAGCCGGCGGGCTCGATTCGCGGCCGACTCCGCATCACCGAGCAGGGGGAGGTGGTGTCGTTCAAGTACGCGAACCGCGGCACGGCGGCGTATCAAACCGAGCTGCTTGCGGCCAGCGTGCTCGAGCACTCCCTCAAGTCGGAGCGCGAGCAGGCGCTCGTACCCACAAGGGAGTTCGACGAAGCGATGGAGGCGCTCTCGGGCGCGGCGCACGCCGCCTATCGCCGCCTCGTAGACCATCCCGGTCTCGTGGCGTACTTCCAGGCGGCCAGTCCCCTGGAAGAGATTGCCCTCTTGAACATCGGGTCGCGGCCGGCCCGGCGCTTCGGTGCCCGGACTCTGGCCGACCTGCGGGCCATCCCCTGGGTGTTCGCCTGGACGCAAAACCGCCACTTCATCCCGGGCTGGTATGGCGTGGGCACGGGGCTGGCGACGTTCCTCGAGGTCCGCGGCAGCCGGGGCGAGGCGCTGCTCAAGCGGATGTTCGACGATTGCCGTCTGTTCCGGCTGATCATCGACGAAGTGGAGAAGACCCTCGCGTACGTCGATTTGGACATCGCGCGCGAGTACGCCGCGCTGCTCGGGGACGACTGGGGGCGCGCCGAGATTTTCTCGCTCGTGGCCGACGAGTATCACCGCACCACGGACATGATCCGGCGGCTCGCGGGGTCCGGCGACCTCGCCCGGCGGTTCCCACAGTTCCGCCGGCGCCTCGAGAGCCGCCTGCCGATACTCAATCAGGTGAGCCGGCAGCAGGTCGAGCTGCTGCGGGGTTATCGGGCCGGGCAGGAAGACACCCGGCCGGCGCTGCTCTTGTCGATCAACTGCATCGCGGCGGGGTTTGGGACCACCGGATAACGCGTTACACGACGCCACGACGCCACGTTGCAGGAATCCGCAGCCCAGGCGCCGTGCGTGGAACTTGGCGTCGTGCAACGTGCAACTAGATTACAGCATGCACGACTCCCTCTACTTCACCGACCACCACGTCCAGGTCCGCGACATGGTGCGCGACTTCGCGCAGCAGGTCGTGAAGCCGAGCGCGCCGCGGTACGACCGCGACAGCGCTTTCCCCTGGGACAATGTCCGCCGCATGGCGGACCTGGGGTTGTTCGGCATTCCCTGGCCTGAGGAGCTGGGCGGGTCGGGTATGGACTATCTCTCCTACATCCTCGTCATCCACGAGCTCGCCAAGGTCGACGCCAGTCACGCCATCACCGTCAGCGCCCATACGACGCTCGGCACATCGCCGATAGTGGATTTTGGGACCGACGAGCAGAAAATGAGGTTCGTGCCGCTGCTCGCGACCGGGAAGGTGTTGGGGGGCTTCGGCCTGACGGAGCCCGGCGCCGGTTCGGATGCGGGCGGGACGCAGACGGTCGCGGTCGACAAGGGCGACCACTTCGTGTTGAACGGCTCCAAGATCTTCATCACACACGCCGGCGTGGGCGAAATCTTCGTGGTGGCGGCGCGCACCGACCCGGCCGCCAAGAAGACGCACGGCATCAGCGCCTTCATCGTCACCAAGGACACGACCGACCTGGAGCAGGCCAAACGGGTCGGCATGGGCCACGACGCGTCGCTCCCCAAGTGCCCGGGGGTGCTCGCGGCCAAGAAGGAGGACAAGCTCGGCTGGCGCGCCTCCGATACGCGCGAGCTCGTCTTCCAGGACGCGATCGTCCCGAAGGAGAACGTGCTGGGCCCGCTGAACAACGGGTTCCGCCAGTTCCTGCACACGCTGGACGGCGGTCGCGTCGGCCTGGGCGCGCTCTCGCTCGGCATCGCCGAGGGAGCGCTCGAAGAGTGCCTTCGCTATACCGGGACTCGCAAGCAGTTCGGCCGGCCGATCGCGAGTTTCCAGGGCGTGCATTTCGCACTCGCCGACATGGCCACGGAGATCGAGGCCGCGAAGCACCTGGTGTACCACGCCGCGTGGCTCAAGCAGAACCGACAGCCGTTCAAGCGCGAGGCGGCGATGGCCAAGCTGTACGCGTCCGAGCTCGCGATGCGCGCCACGACCAAGGCGGTCCAGCTGCACGGCGGGTACGGCTACACCACGGACTATCCGGTCGAGCGGATGATGCGGGACGCCAAGATTTGCGAGATCGGTGAAGGCACGAGCGAGATCCAGCGCATCGTGATTGCCCGCCAGCTCCTGGGAGACCTCATCGATTAGTCCCTGCTAGCGAAGCGTCATGCCCAGGTTGCGCACGAGAAACGCGAACCGGTCCGCCTGCTCCTCGATCACCTTGCTGGTCGGCTTGCCGGCGCCATGCCCCGCTTTCGTCTCGATCTCGATCAGCACCGGCTGCGGTCCCGCCTGCGCGGCCTGGAGCGCCGCGGTGAACTTGAACGAGTGCCCCGGCACCACGCGGTCGTCGTGGTCGGCGGTGGTCACGAGCGTGGACGGGTAGCGCGTCCCCGCCCGAATGTTGTGGAGCGGTGAGTACTTGAAGAGGTACGGAAACTGGGCCGCGCTGTCGGCGGAGCCGAAGTCGGTGACCCAGGCCCAGCCGATCGTGAACTTGTGGAAGCGGAGCATATCCATCACACCCACGGCGGGCAGCGCCGCGCCGAACAGCTCGGGCCGCTGCGTGATCGCGGCTCCGACCAGCAGCCCGCCGTTCGATCCGCCGGCGATGGCGAGCTTGGGCGACGACGTGTAGCCCTGCTTGATCAGATACTCCGCGGCCGCGATGAAGTCGTCGAACACGTTCTGCTTCTTGTCGTGCATCCCCGCCTGGTGCCACTCCTCGCCGTACTCGCCGCCACCCCGCAGGTTCGGCACGGCGTACACCCCGCCCATCTCGAGCCACACGAGTGTGGCGACCGAGAAGCTCGGCGTGAGGCTGATGTTGAACCCGCCGTAGCCGTACAAGTACGTCGGGTTCGAGCCGTCCAGCGCCAGTCCCTTCTTGTGCGTGATGAACATCGGCACGCGCGTGCCGTCCTTGCTCGTGTAAAACACCTGCTTCGTCTCGTAGCCCGAGGGATCAAAGTCGATTTTCGGTGCCTTGAAGACGCTGGTCGCCCCACTCTTGAAGTCGTACCGGAAAATGGTGGTGGGATACAGGAACGACGTGAAGGCGTAGAACATCTCGGCGTCGTGCCGCTCGCCCGTGATGGACCCCACCGTGCCAAGCGCGGGCAACGCGAGATCCGAGAGGAGCCGGCCATCGAGCCCGTACAGGCCTAGCCGCGACGACGCGTCGTGCATGGCGCTCGTCACGAACACATCGTGGATGATGTGCACCTCCTCCAGCACGTCCTCGCCCTGAGGAATCACCTCGCGCCAGCGGGCGCGCTCGGGATGCCGCGTGTCGACCGCGACGACGCGCTTGCGGGGCGCGTCCAGGTCGGTGAGGAAGTGGAATACGGGGCCGTCGTTGCCCACGAATGCGTAGCTCGCGTCGAAGTCGTCGAGCAGCCGCACCACGTCGCCCGTGACCCGGGGACGCTTCGGGTCCTTCAGATCGAAGTAGTAGACCCGGTTGCGCCGGTCGGTGCCGAGCCATATGTGCAGCACGGCATAACGACCATCGTCCGTGACTTCGGCGTTCATGCCCCAATCGGGCTGGTCGAGTCGCTCGTACACGAGCACGTCCCGTGCCTGATCCGTTCCGAGTCGATGATAGTAGACTTTCTGGAAGCGGTTGACGTCGCTGAGCGCCTTGTCCCCGGGCTCGGGGTAGCGGCTGTAGAAAAAGCCGGCGCCGTCCTTGGTCCACGACGCGCCGGAAAACTTGATCCAGCGGAGGTAATCCGGCAGGTCGCGTCCGGTCGCTACGTCGCGCACCCGGAACTCCTCCCAGTCCGAGCCGCTCGCCGACGTCCCGTACGCGACGAGCCGGCCGTCTTCGGACGCCGCCAGCGTCGACAGCGCGACCGTCCCGTCCGACGACAGGAGGTTCGGGTCCAGCAGCACGCTCGGGTCCCCCGTCAATGCCACCTGGGTGTAGAGCACCGACTGGTTCTGCAAGCCGTCGTTCTTGAAGTAGAAATAGCGGCCGGCCTTGTGAAACGGCGCGCCGTACTTGGGATAATCCCACAGCCGGCGCAGCCGCTCCCGGATCCGCTCGCGCGCCGGAATCCCCGCCAGATATGCCTCGGTCACGCGGTTTTCAGCTTCGATCCAGGCGCGCGTCGCGGGCGCGTCGGGATCTTCGAGCCAGCGATAGGGATCGGCGACCTTGGTACCGTGATAGTCGTCCACGATGTCGCCCTTCGGGGCGGGCGGATACTGGACGGTCTGGGCAGCGGCGAGCGCGGGCAGAGCGCTGGTGACGAGGCCGGTCAGGAGCAACTCCCTGGCGAAGGACTGCGGCAGTGATCGTGGCACGGGCCAATAAGTTCGCCCCGGTTGACGTAAGTTGCAAGGGCGCTTATATTTACAGTTATGCATTGGACTCGAGGGTGGCTTTCGCTCCCTGGCGCCGTCGCAGCGTCGCCCGGGCGACTCTCGTCCAGTCGGTTCGACTCATCCGGGTCTGATCTCAGCGGCATGAGTTTCTGCTGGAACAATCGTAGGATCCCGACCGGCTGTTGGCCGAACGGGGTCGAGGGCACTTGCTTTGAAACGGGAAATTCTCATCAGCGGGACCGCGCGCGAGACTCGCGTGGCGATCCTGGAGGACGACCGCCTTGTTGAGCTCCTGGTCGATCGTCCGGACGCCCGCCGCATGGTGGGCGATATCTACCTGGGCACGGTCGAGGCCGTGCTGCCGGGCATCCAGGCTGCGTTCGTCAACATCGGGGCGGAAAAGAGCGCCTTTCTCCACGCCTCCGACCTGATCGAGGCGGAGGAGGACGAAGAGCCCTCCGATCACGACGACGACGACGACGACAACGGGGCCGGAAACGGCGGCGGGGGAGGGGGAGGGGGGGGCCGGTCCTCCCGGCGTCGTCTTCCCAACGTCGCCGACGAGCTGAAGCGCGGCGAAGCCAAGCTCGTCCAGGTCATCAAGGAGCCGATCGGGACCAAGGGACCGCGCGTCACCGCGCAGATCTCGCTGGCCGGTCGGTTCCTGGTGTACATGCCGTTCGCGTCCAAGGTCGGCGTCTCCCGCAAGATCGAGAATCGCGATCAGCGCGCCAAGCTGCGCGAGCTCGTCTCCAAGCTCGTCCCCAAGGATTCGGGCGGCTGGATCATCCGCACCGTCGCCGAAGACCTGACGGAGCAGAGCTGCAAGCACGAGATCGATCACCTGTACGGCCTGTGGAAGAAGATCAAGCGCAAGTCCGGCTCCGTCCGGTCGCCGGCGCTGCTGCAGCGCGAGACGTCGCTCACCCGAGGCATCATCCGCGACCTGTTCTCGGACAAAGTCGACTCGCTGCTCGTCGATTCCAAGATGCTGCACAACGAAGTCGTGCAGTATCTCAAGCAGATCGATCCCGACCTGATCGAGCGGGTGAAGCTGTACGAGGCCGAGACGCCGCTGTTCGACGAGTACGACGTCGAAGCCGAGATCCGGGCGCTCTTCAAGGCGCGCGTCGAGCTCCCCACCGGCGGATACCTGATCATTCAGCCGACCGAGGCGCTCACGTCGATCGACGTGAACACCGGCCGCTACACGGGCAAGAAGGACCCCGAGAGCACCATCGTGAAGACCAACCTCGAGGCGGCCCGGGAGGTGGCGCGCCAGCTGCGGCTGCGCGACATCGGCGGCATCATCGTCGTCGACTTCATCGACATGGAGTCGCGCGGGAATCGCGACAAGGTGCTACAGGAGCTGCGCGTTCATCTGGGTCGCGACCGGGCGCGTACCAAAGCGTTCGCCGTCTCCGAGCTCGGGTTGATCGAGATGACCCGCCAACGGGTGCGTCCCTCGCTGTGGCACTCGATGACGGCCGAGTGCCCGACCTGCAACGGCACCGGGCGCGTGTTCCGGCCCGAGGTCGTGGTACGCCGCATGGAGCGCTCGCTCAAGCGCGCCGGGGCGGAGCACAAGGAGCGCCAGCTCGCGGTGCGGCTGCATCCCGATGTGGCGCTGTACCTCGTGGAGCAGGAGCCCAACTTCCTGCGTCAGCTCGAGAAGCAGACCGGCCTGGAGCTCGAGGTGCGCGACGACCCGATGATGCGGCTCGACGAGTTCCGGATGATGGCGAAGCCGGCGGGCCGCGACGTCACCGAGCAGTATGCGGTAGCCTGACGGTACGCGGTACGCAGTGCGCGGTTGCTACCGCGTACAGCGCACCGCGTACCCCTTGAACAAACCTCAAGTCAGGATTAGCGTTCCGACCTTATGCCTTACGCCATTTTCTCCACCGGTGGGGCGCAATTCCGCGCCGAGCCCGGGGTCACCATCAAGGTCCCGTTGCTCGCGGCCGAGCCCGGGAGCAAGGTGACGTTCGACCAGGTCTTGCTCGCGAGCGATGGCAAGCAGGTGCACGCGGGAAAGCCGGTGGTGAAAGGAGCCAAGGTGACCGCCGAGATCGTGCGGCACGGCAAGGGCAAGAAGATCAAGATCTACCGCTTCGCCCGGCGCACCGGCTACCGCCGCCACGGCGGGCACCGGCAGCAGTTCACGGAAATCAAGATCGCCGACGTCAAGCTCAAGGGCGACTGAGAGACTAAATGGCACACAAGAAGGGTGTCGGATCCTCGCGCAACGGCCGCGATTCCGGACCGAAGTATCTCGGCGTGAAGCGCTTCGCCGGCGAGCTCGTCACGGCGGGCACGATCCTCGTGAAACAGCGGGGGACCAAGTTCCATCCCGGGTTGAACGTGCGCCGAGGCTCCGATGACACGCTGTTCACTGTCGTCGCCGGCCAGGTGCGGTTCGAGCACAAGAACAAGAAGCGGTACCGCGTGAGCGTGTATCCGGTGGCGAAAAACTAGGGCGGCAAGAAAAGGGCGGCGAAAAACTGGGGCGGCAAGGGCGGCAAGGGCGGCAAGGTCCAACGTTGCCGCCTTTTTATGTACCCGGTTGCGTGTTAGGGAGTGCGGAGTCCAGACCTGATCCGCGTAGTCTCCCTGCCCATGGCCTCCTACGAGCGATTCGCAGCGTGGAAACTATCCTACGACCTGGCCCTCAAGGTCTACGATGCAACTGATTCGTTCCCGAGAAGCGAGCTATACGGATTGACGTCGCAAATCCGACGGGCTGCCTTCTCAGTGGCCGCAAACATCGCCGAAGGAGCGGCGAAGCGCGGGAGGCGTGAATTCAGGCGGTACCTCGACATCGCCCTCGGCTCCGTAACCGAACTCGAGGTCGCGTTGCGCCTGGCTCGCGATCGCCGATACCTCACTCATCAAGCTTGGGAGCAGCTCGAACGACTCCGAAACCACGCAGGGGCAGTGACCTGGCGGCTGTACGAGGCCGTGCGGTGACTGCCTTGCCGCCCTTGCCGCCCCTGCCGCCCTATTTAGTAGGCCGGAGGGAGCTTCCGATACCTCTCCAAGAGCTCCGTCTGCCGGCTCTTCAGGGGAATCTCCTTCCCGCGGATCAGTACGTGCTCCACGGCAGTCGTGAACTCGAAAGGGTCGCCCGACCACACCACGACGTTGGCGACTTTCCCGGGCTCGAGCGAGCCGTAGCGATCGGCCACACCGAAGATCTCCGCCGGCGACAGCGTGACGGCGCGCAGCGCCTGCTCCCAGGTCATCCCGTAGGCGACCGCGTTCCCGGCCTCCTGGCGCAGGTTGCGGGCGTTGTGCGTGTCGGTCTCCATCAGGGCGACTTTCACGCCGGCCTTGGCGAGCAGCGCGGCGTTTTCATACCGCACGCCGAGCGCGTCGTACGACGGGATGTTGTCGAGCGGCTCGACCAGAGCAGGCACGCCCGCCCGGGCGATCTCGGCGGCGATCTGCCACGCCTCCTGCGCGCCAGCGAGCACCAGCCTCAGCTGGAACTCCCGCGCCAGCCGCAACGCGGTCTCGATGTCGCTCCGCCGGTTGGCGTACGCGATCAGCGGCTCCCGGCCGTGCAGCACCGGGAGTAACGCCTCCAGATCCGCCGCGGACGCCGAGAGCGGCCGTATCTGGGCCCGGTTGAAATCGGCCCGGCGCCGCTCGTACTCGAGCGCGTCCCGGAACACACGCCGCACGCGCTCGGCCAGCGCCGCCCGCGAGCCCCCCGCGTAATCCTTGCCCGTCTCCGAGTCGTTGAGGACCAGGCCGGCCGGCGATTTCACGAGCATCTGCTCGATCGTGGCGCCGTCCAGATCGATCAGCACCGCCTGGCCGCTCAAGAGGTTCCCTGTGGGCGTGGCGAGCACAGTCGTGATGCCCTCGATCCGAGTCACGGGGATCAGCACCGACGCCGGATTGATTCCTTCCGCCACATTGAATGCGGCGGCGATCGTGTCGCCGCGCACCGCGCCCTCGCGCGTCCCCGCCACCGCGCCGATCTCGACCAGCCCGACCTGGCCCGCGCCGTCGATCAACCCGGGGGTCACCCATTTTCCCTGCGCATCGATGCGCGTGGCATCCGACGGCGTGGCCACGCCCGCTCCCACCGCGACGATCCTGCCGTCGCGGATCAGGACCGTGGCGTTCGTGAGCTTGGGACCCGAGACGGGGTACACCGTTCCGCCGGTGATGGCGATGGTTTGGGCCAGCAGAAACGCGATCATCGGTCGCTCCCCGGCGACTGGACCTGGCCGAGCTCGAAATCGGTGCGCGGTTGGCGGGTGCCATCGCCGCGGTCGTACACCAGCCACCCGTCGTTGTAGACCTGCACGGCCTTGGAGTACACCGAGAAGGGATCGCCCGACCACACGACGACGTCGGCCATCTTGCCGGGCTCGAGCGTGCCGATGAGCGAATCGAGGCCCAACGCCCAGGCGGGATTCGCCGTGATCCAGCGCAGCGCCTGATCGCGCGTGATCGGGATGCCGGCGCGGCTCCCGGCGGACATCGCCTTCGCCGCTTCCTGATTGAGTCGCTGAATCCCGCTGGGGCTGTCCGAGTGGATGTTCAGGCGTACGCCGGCCTGCTGCAGCAGGGCGGCATTTTCCTTGATCCCGTCCATCGCCTCTTCCTTGAATCCCCACCAGTCGGCCCACACCGCCGCCCCCGTGCCCGACGCCGCCAGGAGATCGCGGATCTTGTACGCCTCCACCGCATGGTGGAACGAGCGGATGGGAAAGCCGAACTCCCGGCCCAGGTCGAGCATCTGTGCCATCTCGTCCGCCCGGTAGCAATGGTTCTGCACGTAGATGTCGCCGCGCAGCACCTCGGCGAGCGTTTCCAGCTTGAGGTTGCGATCGGGGGGATCGCCCTGGTGATCGTGGTTCCACTTGTCCCACTTGCGACGGTACCCCTCGGCCTGGATGAACGCGCCGCGGTACCCGGCCATGCTGCCCATACGGGTCGACGGACCGCCTTTTTGCCCGTACACCCGCTTGGGGTTCTCCCCGCAGGCCATCTTCAAGCCGTAGCGCGCCCCGGGAAACTTCATCTCCTGCACCGTGCGGGCCGGGATGAGCTTCAGGATCGCGCTCCGGCCGCCGATCAGGTTGGCCGAGCCCGGAAGCGCCTGGATGGTCGTGATGCCGCCGGCGATGGCGAGCGGGATCTGCGGATCTTGCGGCCAGAACGAGTGCTCGGCCCACACTTCCGCGGTCACCGGATTCGTCGCCTCGTTGCCGTCGGACTCGGCGTCGGTCCCGGGGGCGGCGTACACGCCGAGGTGCGAATGCTCGTCGATCAGCCCGGGCGTCACGTACTTTCCCGTGCCGTCCACCACGACCGCTCCGGCGGGGGCATCGACCTTCGCCCCGACCGTGACGATGCGGCCGTCCTTGAGGACGATCGACCCGTTGGGAATCTCCTGGCCCGCCGCGGTCATGATCGTCGCGTTGCGGATCAGTACCGCCGGGTTGGGGTGGCGCTGGTAGGTGGAGGGATACTGCTGGCGATCGATGCTGGACTCGCCCGTCGAAGGCTTGGCCGGCGCCTGGACCGGCGCGGGAGCCGGGCCCGCCTCGCGAACCGGACGGGCCGCTCCGCTCGCACACCCGCCCGCGCAGGCAAGCAGCAGAAGCCACGCTTTTCGCATGCTCGATGCCCTCCCTGTTCTCGCTACTTCACGAGCTCGATGACCGCCGGTTGCCCGACGAATTCCTGCTTCACGACGCGGTGGGGCGAGTCGACAGTCACGTACAGCACCAGCGGCACCCTCGGCCCGGTGACGTCGACCCGGTACGCCTGAAACGTGCCGGCGGGTACCACCACCGTTTCCGGCTGCCCCACCCTGAACGTGAGGACCTTCGTCGCGACCTCGCTGGGCGTGAACACCGCGAGTCGGACCGTCTGGCCCGGGGCGAGCACCAGCGACGATCCAACGAGCGGCGCGACGTTCTCGTCCACGATCCCCGGAGGCACCGCCGTGTCCACCGGAACTTGTTGCACGCTCCCGTCGGGCTGCGGCACCAAGTTGTTGCCTTTCACGCGCCCGCCAGCGTAGACCAGGTGGGCTTCCACCTTCGTCCCCTGGCGAATCATGACCTGGTCGAGCCGGCGCGCAGCGGCATCCGCCGCGGAAAACACCACCGTGGTCCGCTGGTCGAACATTCCGTTCCCCGCGCCTGCGTGCTCGGAGTACACCACCGAGTCGCCCACGTGGGTGATGTCCGCGACCGCGAACCCGCGCGCCGTCCCCTGGACAACCACCTGCGAGCTCTCGGTGCGGGACTCGAGCTGACGCGGGTCGAGCGTGACGGTCGCCACCAGAGGATTGAGATCGCCGGGCGTGAGCGTCTTGCCGTCGACGTCCACGATGCGGACGGGACCGATGGCCCTGAGCCGGTCGTACAGCCTGGCGCCGTCGCCCACGACCACTACGGTCAGAGCGCTGCGGCGAAACAGCCGCGCCGCAGCGGCCCGCGCCTGGAGCGCCGTGACGGCACTGAGGCGCTCGCGATACAGGCGCAGGTAGTCGTCCCCCAACCCGAGGAGCTTCGCGTTCGCCACCTGGCTCGCGATCTGGCTCGGCGTCTCGATGGTGAGAGGAAACGAGCCCACGAGAAAGCCCTTCGCCGCCGTGAGTTCCGAATCGGGAACCACGTCCGTCCGTATCCGGTCGATTTGATGCAGCAGCTCGACCAGCGCGCTGTCCGCCACGTCGGTGCGCACCTCGGCGGTCGCCTGCCAGTAGCCCAGGCCGCGGTGCCGGCGGAGCGCCGCGTACGCGCCGTACGTCCAGCTCTTCTGCTCGCGCAGGATGAGGAACAGCCGGGAGTCGGCGCCGCCCCCGAGCACCTGCGAAGCGACACGCCCGGGATAATAGATCGGGTCGGTGGGCAGGATGGTGGGGTTGCCGGCCACGATGTTCGCCTGTGCCGAGCCCTGCCGGTGCACCAGCAGGATCTCCGGCGCGAGGCGCGTGACGGGGGCGGGCAGGGCGGGGCCGGATGGCGGTGCGCCGCGCCAGCCCGCGAACGCTTTGGCCACGAGGTCCCGCACCTCGGCGTCGGCGACGTCGCCGGCGACCACGAGGAGGGCGCCCGCCGGCCGCAGCCGCTCGTGCGCGAACTGCGTGACGTCTTCCACCGTGACGGCGCGGTAGCTGTCGCGCGTGGCGCTGCGCCCGTACGGATTGCGACCGTAGATCTCGCTCGCGAAGAAGCGCTGCGCCACCGCACCGGGCTGCGACAGCTGGAGCGCGAGCGCCGATAGTGAGCGCGTACGGGCCAGGTCGAGCTCGCCCGTCGGGAACGTCGAGTGCAGCGTCACGTCCCCCAGCAGGTCGAACACGAGCTCGAGCTGGTCGCTCAGGGCGTCGGCCGAGATCGTGAGAAAATCCTCCGCCGAGCTCGCCGACAGGCGCCCGCCCACGCCTTCGATGGTCGAGGCGATCTGCTCCGCCGTGCGCGTCTCGGTCCCCTTGGAGAGGAGCTCGGCCGTGAGCTCGGAGAGTCCTTCCTTGCCGGCCGGGTCGTAGATGGCCCCCGCCCGGAACGAGAGGCTCACGGAAACGACGGGCTGCTCGTGGTGCTCGATCACGACGACGGCGAGCCCGTTGGGAAGCATGGCCTCCTTGAACGGTGGAAAGCGAACCGGCGCGAGCCGGGTGGGCTTGGGAGGGGTCGTGGGAAGGCCCTGCGCGGACAGCCCGAGGGCCGGCACGATGGCGAGGACCGCGAGTGCCGCCCGCCTCACTGCGCCGCCCCGCCCGCGGCGGGCTTCACGATGATCACGAGGGCGTTCGCGGGGTCCAGATACTTGCCCGCCACGCGCCGGATGTCATCGGCGGTGACCGCCAGGAAGCGGTCAAGGTCGCCGTTGATCTCGGCCAGGGACGCGTGGAACATGTCGTAATGCTGCAGCTCCTCCGCCTTGCCGAGGGTCGTCTCGCGCCCGCGAATGAAGCCCGCGCGGAACGTGTTCTTCGCCTTCGTGAGCTCGTCGCCGGTGACGCCGGTCGCCCGTAGGCTGTCGAGCTGCGCCGAGACCAGCGTATCGAGCTTGAGAGGATCGACGCCCTGGTTGGCAATGGCCAGCGCCAGGAGCACGCCGGGCCCGCGCCGCGAATCGAACGGGTTCATCGCCACCTGCGTGCCGAGCGCCGCCTTCTCCCGCCGCACGACCGTCACGTTGAGCCGCGAGCTCTCGCCCTCTCCCAGGATCACGTTAAGCAGCTCGAGCGCCGGCGTGTCCGGATCGGCGTGCGGCGGCACGCGGTAGATGCGCATCACCGCCGGGAGATTGGCGTGCGCGTCCGTGAGCTCGCGCCGCGCGGGGCCCGGCCCGAGCCGGCCGGCGCAGCTCACGGGGGGCGGGTCCGGGTGCCGGGGTATCTCGCTGAAGTACTGGTTCACGAACCGGCGCAGCTCGAGCGGCCGGAAGTCGCCGACCACGACCAGCGTGGCGTTGTTCGGGGCGTAATACGTGTCGAAGAACGCCTGGACGTCGGACAGCTGCGCGGCGTTCAGGTCGTCGATCGATCCGATGACGGTGTGGGCGTAGGCGAAGCACGTGGCGCTGTCGAACGGCCACGTCATGCCGTCGATGAACGCCGGCGCATACGGCTGGTTGTCGACCCGCAGCCGACGCTCTTCCTTCACGGTCTCCCGCTGGTTGTGGAAGTTCTCGTCCGTGATGGCGAGCGAGCGCATGCGGTCCGCCTCGAGCCAGAGCGCGAGGTTCAAGCGGTTCGAGGGAATCGTCTCGTAGTAGTTGGTACGGTCTTCCGCCGTGCTGCCGTTCTCCGAGCCGCCGGCGCGCGAAATCAGCTGGAAGTGCTCGCCCTTCTTCACGTGAGCGGAGCCTTCGAACATCATGTGCTCGAACAGGTGCGCGAAGCCGGAGCGACCGGGACGCTCGTTGCGCGAGCCGGTGTTGTACCACACGTCCACCGACACGATCGGCGCCGAATGATCTTCGGAGTACAGGACGTGCAGGCCGTTGGGCAGCGTGAACGCCTCGTAGGAGATGCGGCCGGCCTGGGCCGCCAGCGCGGGAGCGAGCCACAGCAGCAATCCGCCCAGCACGCCCACACCACGCACACGGCCGCTACGCATCGATCGCGACCTCCCTTGCAGGACGGAAACCGTGAACCCGGTCACTCAGGGGTGGGAACCACCGGCCCCGAGTGCACCAGCTCGAACGCGAACACCCCATCCAGCGTCTCGCCCTTCACCACGCGCCGCGGCGCGGTCCGGGTCGCGAAGATCCGGAAGTTGCCGCTCTTGAGCGGCTGGACGTCGAACCGCCCCGCCGGGACCCGGATGGTGGTGGGCGATTCGGCCACGAAGCTCAGGGTCGTGAGCGAATCGGCGAACTCCTTGTACGCCGGGACGCCGAGCGAATCACCCGGCGCGACGTTGGTCACCGCACCGGCGATGAAGACGTAGTCTGCGAGCACCGTGCCCGGCGCGAACGGCCGGGTCACGGGGATGATCTTCACCTCGCCGCTCTTCGTGCCCACGCGGCGCCGTCCGGAGATCTCACCGTGCTTCACCTCGAGATCGTGCTCCACCATCACGGTGTCGCTCGTGGGCGAGAACAGGTCGATGTGGTGAAACGTGGAGATCGGCAGGCCCGTGAGCCGGTCGAGCACCACGCGCAGCCGCTCCTCCTCGACGGGCCGGAATTCCGAGCGCGCGGTGTACACCAGCTGCTGGGTCGTCTCGAGCGGCCGGATCTCGAACTGCCACACGGCCCAGCCGCGCTCCTGGCCGCGGAAGTGGAACACGAAGGAGTCCCGCGTCGCCGGGACGGCGGCGAGATCGAAGCGAAGGGACTGGGAAGCGGTGCCCTGAGCGGCGGCGGCCCCCGGACTAGCGAGCAGCAGGAAACAAAGCCAGCGCATTAGTTTCGAGAATGGCCTTCTTGTGCGGGTCGCTCAGGGGCAGCGCGAGAAACTGATCGATGTTCACGCGCATGTCCTTCACCCCCGGGCTCGGCCAGTCCGTGCCCCACACGACCCGGTCGGCGAGCTCCGAGAGACGCGGAAAGTACTCCAACAGGCGCGCAGGCGGAATCCCGGACACGTCGAGCCACACGCGCGGGTGACGCCGCAGCACGAAGAACGCTTCTTCCATATACAGCGGGCGGCCGCCGTGGGCCATCACGATCGTGAGATCGGGAAAGTCGATCGCGACGTCGTCCAGCTCGAGCGGGTTGCCGTACTTGGAGCGCGCGCCCGGGAAGATGCTCGTGCCGGTGTGGACCATCACGGGCAGGCCGCGCTCTTCGCAGCGCCGATAGATCTCCCCCAGCGCTGTCAGGCCATCGGTGTAGGCGTTCGCGGGGAACCGCTGATGCGGCGGATGGACCTTCACGAGCCGGATCCCCAGGTCCACGAGGCGGTCCACGTCGCCCGCGGCATCCCGCGTGAAGCGCGGGTGCACGCCTCCGTATGGGAGCAGCCGCTCGGGATTGGCCGCGGCGTACTTGGCGGAAAAGACGTTCGCCGCATCGGTGAAGCCCATCACGTCGGGCGAGGGGTAGTTGACGAGCCCCGCGCGCCACACGCCGGTACGGTCCATCTCGTCGAGCAGCGCCCGGGGATCCTCCATGACTTGGATCATGTGGTCGCGATCCACGTCCTTACCGCGCCACATGACCGCGAGCGCCGCGGGCTTGAGCTCGCGCCACGGCTGAACATGAATGTGGACGTCGGTGATCCGGGTCAGTCGCTCCAGCGGTAGAACCCCTTTCCCGTCTTCTTCCCCAACTCCCCCTTCGCCACCTTGTCGCGCAAGATCGCGGGCGGCTCGAACTGCGGGTCCTCGAGCGTCCGGTGCAGGTATTCGGCGATGGCCAGGCGGACGTCTAGGCCGACGAGGTCGGTGAGCTTGAGCGGTCCCATCGGATGGTTGTAGCCGAGCTCCATGGCCTTGTCGATGTCTTCGACCGAGGCCACATCCTGCTCGAGCATGCGCATCGCCTCGAGGCCCAGCGCGACTCCCAGCCGGCTGGACACGAACCCGGGCGAATCGTTCACGACGATCGGCTCCTTCCCGAGCACCCGCGCGAACGCGACCGCACGCTCCACCGTCGCCGCGGCAGCACGCGGGTGCCGCACGATCTCCACCAGCTTCATCGCGTGGACCGGATTGAAGAAATGCAGCCCCACCACCCGACCCGGGTCACGTGCGGCGCCGGCGACGACCGCGACCGACAGCGACGACGTGTTGGTGGTGAGCAGCGCCCCCGCCGGAGCCGCCCGTTCAAGCTCCGCGAAGAGCCGTTGCTTCACCGCGAGATCCTCGACCACGGCCTCGATCACGACCTCTGCGTCGCGCACCGCTGCGGAGAGCTCCGGCGCCGCCCGCAGTCGCGCGGCGACGGCGCTCAGGTCGGCCTGACTCAGTTTGCCACGCTGCACGCCACCCTGGAGCAGGTCCCCGATCTTCCGGATGGCCACGGGGATCGCCTCGGCGCGGCTGTCCGTGAGTCTGACCTCGAAGCCGGCGAGCGCCACGGCGTAGGCGATGCCGTGCCCCATCGTCCCCGCGCCCACGACCGCGACCGGTCCGGCGCTCATGCCGCCGCCGCGTCCACCGTGCGGCGTCCCTCCTCCGGTCGATTGGTGCAGATCCCGTCCACCCCGATCTCGACGAGCTGCCGCATCTCGGCGACGTCATCGACGGTCCAGACAATGAGCTGCATGCCCGCGTCGTGCAAGGCGTCCACCAGCGAACGATCGACGAGCGTATGCTCCTGCCAGAGGATCGTCGCACCGGCGTCGCGGAGCAGGGCAAGCGGTCTGACCGGGTATGATCCACTCAGCACCCCGCGACGCAAGGACGGGCACAGGGTGCCGAGCCGCAGGACCACCCGGTGGTCGAAGGCGTGCACCGCGTAGCCCGGTCGGTTCGGGCCGTTGCGCAGCACGCCGAGCAGGGTCTCGTCGAACTGCGGTGGCAGCGATTTCACTTCGACGAACACCTGCAGCACGGGGCCGAGCAGGCCGAGCACGTCGCCGAGGGTCGGCACCGGCTCCCCGTTCGCGAGCCGCAACGCCGTGAGCTGTTTTCCGGTCATGCGGGCGATGCGCTGACCGGCGATCGCCTCGTCGTGATGCACGACGATGACGCCGTCGGCCGTGGCGTGCACGTCCAGCTCCACCGCGTCGGCCCCCAGCGCCGCCGCGGCGCGGAACGCGGCGAGCGAGTTCTCCAATTCGCGACCCGACGCGCCGCGGTGCGCGATGACCAACGCCCCGGGGGGGCGAGGGGGGCTCACTTGAGCAGGCTGTCCGCCTTCTTGGGCTCGATCCAGCCGGGCTCCTTTTCGATGTCGTGCACGATCTGGTAGTGCTCGGGCTGCGGCAGCACCGTCTTCAGGTACGCCTGGTACTTCGCCGCATCGTCGATCGGCTCGCCGTCCACCGTGTACTGCTGGTGGGCGTACACGCCGATCTTGCGGTTGAACTTCGTGTCGGGCACACGCAGCCAGCGCTCGCGGTCGGGGATGAACATGTTGAGCCGCTCAACCAATTTTGTGATCTCTTGGCGGTACAAGTCCCGGCTGTACTCGTTGAGCTTGGCCTTGTCCGGCTCGCCCTGGTTGTCGCGCTCGTCGTAGCGGCCCTTCAAGCCCCACACGTAGGCCCAGTGGGCGGACGACGAATTATCGGTGCCGAACAAGTCGAACGCCGTGGGGATCCACTTATAGAAGAACCGCTGCATCACGTCGGGCGGCATCACGCCGGCTTTGACGATGCGGATCAAGCCGTTGTTGCCCGTGCCCAAGTGGAACGACTCTTCCTTCAGCATCGGATTCATGGAGCGCGACAGCGGATCGAACGCCGAGGTGGAGAGCATCGTGAGCTGGAACTTGCCGTCTCGGTCGATGAACTGCGTGTAGGTGAAGAAGTCGAGCCAGTTGTCCACCAGCTCGTTGAACGATCCCAGCAGCCGCTCGCCTTCGTCGGCGCGCCGCTCCAGCAGCTTGGCCGCCTCGCGCTTCCCTTCGTCGCCGAAGTGGCTGCACAGGAGATACGACATCTGCCAGCCGTGCCGCATCTCCTCGGTCATCACCCGCATCAGCGCCAGCAGATCGTAGTCCGACGGGGCGTGGGTGAGCAGATTGCGCTGCTGCTCCACCGAAGCGAACTCCGTGTCGCCCTGATACACGATCAGGTTCAGGAGCGCGTCGCGGATGCGCTGGTCGGGGATGTGCATCACGGTGGGCCACTTGCGCTGGCCTTTATAGTGCCCGAATTCGATGTGGGGCACGTCCTGCTCCCCGAACTTCGCCTCGAACTTGAAGCTGCGCAGGTCGCCCTGGGGCAGACCGATGCCGTCCTGCCAGTAGCGGAAATAGTCGATCCACTCGTCGAAGTTGTTCAGCTTGCGTACCATCAGTCGCTCCTCTTCGCGATTGACGCCCCGCCCGCGATGCGCGCGCGCACGTCGGGGGTGGCGAATAGTTCGTTCTGTTGCGTGATCTCGAGGTCGAGCACCGCTTCCAGGGCCCCCCCGCCCGCCTCGCTCCGGTACAGCGCCGCCTTGGCCCGGCGCACCGCACTCGGGGGCTGGGCCGCCCAGGCGGCAGCGAGCGCGCGGGCGTCGGACGCGAGCCGGGCGTGGGGCACCACGCGGTCGAACAGGCCCAGGTCGAGCGCCTCGGCGGCGGGCACCATGCGCGCGCTCCACACCAGCTCGAGCGCCTTGGACGTGCCCACCAGACGGGGCAGGAAGAACGTCCCGCCCCAGTCGGGCACCAGCCCGAGCTTGTGGAACACCTGCCCGATCGACGCCTGGTCCGACGCGATGCGGTAGTCGCACGCGAGGGCCAGATTGGCGCCCCCGCCCGCGGCGGCGCCGTTCACGACGGCGAGCACGGGCTGCGGCGCGCGGCGCAGGGCGAGCGCCACGTCCTTGCCGGCGGCGACCAGCGCCGGCCCGTCCGACCCGAGCACGCCCAGATCGGCCCCGGCGCAGAACGCGCGTCCCGCGCCCGTCATCGCGATGACGCGTACGCCGTCGCTGCCGCTCAAGAGGCGCAGGGCCTCCAGCAGCTCGTCGCACATGGCGCGGTCGAACGCGTTCAGCTTCTCCGGACGGTTGAGCGTGACGCTCCCGATCCCAGCCGCGATCTCCACCAGCACGCGCTCGTATGCCGCCATTACGCCCGCTCCACGATCATCGCGATGCCCTGCCCGACGCCGATGCACATGGTGGCGAGACCAAAGCGCCCGTGCGTACGACCGAGCGCGTGCACCAACGTCGTCAGGATGCGCGCGCCCGTGGCGCCGAGCGGGTGCCCCAGGGCGATGGCGCCGCCGTAGATGTTCACCTTCGCCGGGTCGACCTTGAGCTCGCGGATGCAGGCGATCGCCTGCGCGGCGAACGCTTCGTTCAGCTCGATGAGATCGATCTGGTTGATGGTGAGACCCGCCCGCTTGAGCACTTTCTGGGTTGCGGGGATCGGCCCGAGACCCATACAACTCGGGTCGACCCCGGCCACCGCCGTCGCAACCACCCGAGCGAGCGGCTCCTTGCCGCCCCTGCCGCCCTTGCCGCCCATGACGAGCAGCGCTGCGGCCCCGTCGTTGATCCCACTCGAGCTCGCCGCGGTCACCGTGCCTTCCTTCTTGAACGCGGGCTTCAGCTTCGCCACGCTCTCGAGCGTCGTCCCTGCCCGCGGGTACTCATCCCGGGCAAAGCTGGTGCCGTCGGGGAGGGGGACCGCCACGAGCTCCTCGGTGAACACGCACGCCTGGAGCGCTGCCGCGGCGCGACGCTGGCTCTCGACGGCGAATGCATCCTGCTCGGCGCGCCCGATTTTGTAGCGCTGGGCCACCACCTCGGCCGTCTCGCCCAGCGAGATGGTCCATTCCGGCTTCAGGCGCGGGTTCGTGAAGCGCCACCCCACGGTGGTGTCGGCGGTCTCCGGGGCTTTGCGGCTCCACGGCTCACCGGACTTGAGCATCACGTACGGGGCGCGGGTCATGTTTTCGACGCCGCCCGCGATCAACACCTCGCCCTCACCCGCCTTGATCGCCTGCGCCGCGCTCGCCGCCGCCTGCAGCCCCGACCCGCACAGCCGGTTCACGGTCTGTCCCGGTACTTCAACGGGGAGCCCGGCCAACAGCAGGGCCATCCGCGCCACGTTGCGGTTGTCCTCGCCCGCCTGATTGGTGCATCCGAGAATGACGTCGTCGATGGCGCGCGGATCGATCCCGCTGCGCTCGACCACCGCCTTGATCGGGATGGCGGCGAGGTCGTCCGCGCGCACGGACGCGAGGCTTCCCCCGTGCTTGCCGACGGGGGTGCGGAGGGCGGCGCAGATGTACGCGTCCCTCACAGGCCCTCCAACGCGGAACGCGGAACGCGGAATGCGGAACAGCGCGTCCCACTGTCGAGAAGCCGGCCCGTCCGTTCCGCGTTCCGCGTTCCGACTTCCGCGTTCATAACCCCACCCATACCGTCTTCAGCTCCGTATAATTGTCCAGCGCTTCGCGCCCCAGGTCGCGCCCGAATCCCGAGAACTTGTAGCCGCCGAACGGGGCCGCGGGGTCGTAGAAGTTGTACGTGTTCACCCACACCGTCCCCGCCTTGATCGCGCGGGCCACGCGGTGCGCTTTCTGGACATCCCTGGTCCAGATCCCGGCCGCGAGGCCGTACAGCGAGCGGTTGCCGAGCTCGATGCCCTCGGCTTCGTTTTCGAACGTCAGCACCGAAAGCACGGGCCCGAAAATCTCCTCGTCGACGATCTTCATCCCTGGCTTGGCGTCGTCGAACACCGTGGCCTCGACGTAGAACCCCTTGCCGTTCACCTTGGCGGGTTTGCCGCCGGCCACCAGCCGGGCGCCTTCCTTCTGCCCGGCCGCGATATAGGAGAGCACCGTCTCCTGCTGGCGCTTGGAGACGATCGCCCCCAGCCGGGTGGCCTTGTCGAACGGGTCGCCGGGCGCGATCTGCTTGGCCCGCTCGGCGAGCTGCGCCACGACTTGATCATGGACCGAGCGCTCCACCAGCAGCCGGGAGCCGGCGGCGCAAACCTCGCCTTTGCCGTAGAAGATGCCGTTCTGCGCGCCGCGCACCGCGGCCGCGAGGTCCGCGTCGGCGAAGATGATGTTGGGGCTCTTGCCGCCCAGCTCGAGGGTCACCCGCTTCACGGTCGCGGCGGCCTCGCGCATGATCCACTGACCGACTGCGGTGGAGCCCGTAAACGCGATCTTGTCGACGAGCGGGTGGCGCACCAGCGCGGCGCCGGCGGTCGCGCCCGGCCCCGGTACGACGTTGAGCGCGCCCGGCGGCAGTCCGGCGTCGAGCGCGATCTCGCCGAGCAGCAGAGCGGTGAGGGGCGTCTCGTGCGCCGGCTTGAGCACCACGGTGCAGCCCGCGGCGAGCGCCGGCGCCACCTTCCACGTCGCGAGGTTCAGCGGGAAGTTCCAGGGCACGATCGCGCCCACGACGCCCACCGGCTCCCGCAGCGTGTACGTGAAGAAATTGCCGCTCACGGGCAGCGTATCGCCCGTCAGCTTGTCGGCCCAGCCGGCGTAGTAGCGGAACGTCTCGATCGCCATCGCGACGTCGATCTTGGACTCGAACAGCGGCTTGCCGTTGTTCCTGGTCTCGACCTCGGCGATCTCCTTGGAGCGCTGCTCGAGCAGGTCTGCCATGCGGTACAAGAGCTGCCCGCGGCGGCGGGCCGGCAGCTCGCGCCATTCCTTGGAGTCGAGACAGGCGCGGGCCGCCCGGACCGCGGCGTCGACGTCCGCTTCGCCCGCCTCGGCGACTTCCGCGAGCGGCTCCTCGGTGGCGGGGTTGACCAGGCAGTAGCGCTGCGCCGCCGCCCGCCACTCGTTCCCGATCAACAGGTCCGTCTTCACCGTCCCTTGAACTCCGCGACGCGTTTCTCCACGTACGCCGCGATGCCTTCTTTCGCGTCGTCCGACTGGAACAGCTGCTGCTGCAGCTCGCGCTCGAGCGTCAGCCCCGACTCGAAGGGCACTTCGGCGCCGGACTGCACCGACCGCTTGATGAGCCCCACCGCCTTCGAGGCCTTGTGCGGCGGAGTGAACTGCTTGGCGTACAGCATCACCTGGTCCCAGTAGTCGTCGGCGGGGAAGACTTCGTTCACGAGGCCCAGCTCCTTCGCCTTGTCGAAGGAGAAGGTCTCACCCTTCACCATCATCTCGATGGCCGTCGACTTCCCGACGATGCGCGCCAGGCGCTGCGTGCCGCCCGTCCCGGGAAGGACGCCGAGGTTCACCTCGGGGAGCCCGATCTTGCCGGCGTTTTCCTTGGCGAGGCGCATGTCGCACGCCATCGCGATCTCCAGGCCGCCGCCCACCGTGTGCCCGTTCAACGCGGCGATGGTGAGCTTGGGCGTGTGCTCGAGACGGTTCAGGGTCTCGTTCGCATGCAGGCAGAAGAAGTACTTGTAGCGGGGCGTGATGCTGTTCAGGTAGGCGATGTTGGCGCCCGCCGAGAAGAACTTCTCGCCGTGGCCCCGCAGCACCAGCACGTGCGCGCTGTCGTCGAAGCGGGCCTTGAGGATCGCCTCGTCGAGCTGATGCATCATCTCGTAGGTGTAGGTGTTGGCCGGCGGGTCGTCCAGCTCGATGATCGCCACACCGCCCTCGACCATATAGTGCACGAGCGTCTTCTTTTCGACTTTGGGTTCCGTCATCGTCGCCATGGGAAGTCAGCCTCCGTGTACCGGGGAGGGGGAGCGCGCGTCGGCGAAGCCGCCGATGAAGACGCGCGCGATGAGTCCCGCCAGGCGGTCGGGATCGATCTCCCCCGCCGGGTCGTACCAGTTGTAGATCCAGTTCATCATGCCGAACAGCGCGTATGCGGCGGCGCTCCGCTCCACGGCCGGCTCGTCGGGGGCCACATCCCGCAGCAGGCCCTCGAGCAGGTCCACGTAGCGGCGCTTGATCGCGTTCACCTTGCGCTGCCGCTCGCCGGTCAGCGAGTTCGCCTCGTGCGACAGCACTTTCATTTCGGCCAGATTCGCCGCGAAAAACGTGACGTGGTGCCGGATGAACGTCTGCAGCCGCTCGACCGGGTCGGCGTGACCGCGCCCCACGCCCTCGAGCGCGCGTTCGGCGCCCGCCAGCACGCGCGTGAAGCAGCGCTCCTGGATGCGGTGCAGCAGCTCCTCTTTGCCGCGGACGTAGTAGTACATCCCGGCGAGAGACATCCCGGTCGCCGCGGCGAGGTCCCGCATGGTGGTGGAGTGGTAGCCCTGGTCGGCGAACACCTTCGCCGCCCGGGAGAGGAACCGGTCGAGCCGCTCGTCGTAGGGGCGCATAGTTCGAACGATCGTTCGAATTTGGAAGGTATGCAAGGGCGGCACGCGCGGCAAGGGCGCCTTTACCGCCATTGTCGCCTTAATTTCACCGTATCTCCCACGTCTACCGTCCCGAGCATGCCTCCCGCCGAGCCCCTCGCCGCCGTCCCGAGCCCGACCGACGCGGCGCTGATCACCGCCTGGCAGGGCGGTGACGAGCAGGCGGCGGCCGAACTGGTGCGGCGTCATGCGCGCGCGTTGGCGCGGTTTCTCGCGGGCGCGGGGGCGCCTGAGCCGGACCTCGATGACGTGGTGCAGGAGACGTTCATTCGCGCGTTCCGAGCCGTGGGCACGTTCCGCGGGCAGTGTCGTTTTCGCACCTGGCTGCTCACGATCGGGGGCAACGTGCTGAAAGACGCGCACCGGCGCGCCAAGCGCACCCGCGTCGTGCCGCTCGCCGACGACCTGCGATCGACCGACGGCGATCCGCACGAGCGGGCCGTCGCCGCCGAGGCCGAGAGACGGCTGGGCGACGGGCTGGGCCGGCTGACGCGCATGCAGCGGGAAGTGTTTCTGCTGCGGGCCCAGCAGGGGCTCGAGTACGACGAGATCGCCGCGGCCCTGGGAACAACGCCCGGTGCCGCGCGCGTGCACTACCACCACGCGGTCAGGAGATTAAAGGAGTGCCTGACATGAAAGACGACGCCACGTTCCACGACGCCAAGTTGCAAGAGCTGGCGCAGCGGCTCGGGACTCGTGCGGCCGAGCGGCTGGACGTGGAGCGTACGGCCCAGGCCGTCGTGACGCGGTTGCACGCAGAGGCACGCGCGCCCGCGCGGCCGTCGGTGTGGAGCCAGCCAGCGTGGCTCAAGATCGCGGCCGCATTGGTCATTGTCGTCGGCGCGGGCGCCGTCGCGCGGGGGGTGCGGCAAGCACCGTCCGGCGCCGCCGGATCGGTCGAGACAGTCGACCTGAGCGACATGTCGGCGCCGCAGCTCCGTGCGCTGCTCGAGAGCGTCGGGCAACCGGGCACGCAGGAACCGGTGTCGTCGCAGGACGTGGGGCTCGAGGACTTGAGCCCGGCGCAGCTGCGGACGCTGCTCGCGTCCCTGGACATACAAACGTGATGAAACACCTCGCGTGCGTTCTCATGCTCGTCCTGACGTCCGCGCTCGCGGCACAGGCGCCGGGCGACTCGGGCGTCGCGTCGCTTCGAGACGAGGCCGAGGCGCGGCAGCTCCGGGAGCAGGTGCGACAGCGCTGGGCCGAGCACGTGCGCTCCGCGCTGGGGTTGAGCGACGATCAGGCCGGCAGGTTGGACGCGACGGAGCGGCGTTTCGAGGAGCAGCGCCAGCCGATCCGCGCCCGCCAACGCCAGATCAACCAGGCGCTCAACACCGAGCTGGCCGCGCAAACCCCGAACGAGGATCGGGTGAAGCAGCTGATGAGCGAGCGGCAGCAGAACCAGCTCAAGCTGCAGGGGGTCAATCGGGACGAGGATCGCGAAATGCAGGGTTACCTGACGCCGGTGCAGCGGGCCCGCTATCAGGAGGCGCGGCGCCGGTTCCAGGAGCGCGTCGCCGAGCTGGTCCGGCAGCGCCGCGAGCAGCGGCAGCACTTGCCGGCACCGCGAGCGCGCCCGCGGCGGCTGCGACCGTAACCGAGCCCCGAGTCGCGGAACGGGCGGACGGCTGAGCGCCGCCCGCCCGTCGTTGTTTCACCAGCGGATCATCCGAGCTGCGAGCAGCGCCCGATCAGGAACTCTTGCCCGAAGGGAGCGCCGGCGGCGTCGAGGAACTGCGGGTAGATCCACGGATTCCCGCCCGCACCACCCCTCACCGGTTGTTTGGCGAACTGGACTGTTCCGGCGGCGGGAGGCGGCAAATCACATGCCCCGTGCGTGAGCGTCGGCGCGATGGCGGACTCGTTGAGAAAATGAACAAAGTGCACAGCTGCCACGCTGCGCCGCAGGCGACACGTGCGGCACGGCGGCGGCCACACCACCTCCGGTCACGTGGCGTCGCAGCGTGCATCCACGAGGGGTTACAGCCGGAACGGGCGGACGGCTGGCGCCGCCCGCCCTTCACGCGTTTCGATATCAGCTCACTGCGGACATGGCCCGAAACGTCGCTCTCGCCTGGTCGTGATGGAGTCGTCGGCGATGCGCCGAATGCCCCTGCAACTGATCTGCTGCGTCGTCGCCGCCGTCTGCCCTGGCTGCGCCCCTTGTGTAGCCGCCAGGAGTCGCGGCCCCGTTGCCTGTTCCACGCATGCGGCGACGGACAGCGTGGCCACGAGTGCGAGGGTACCAAGCGCGAACCGGTTCATGAGAACCTCCCGTTTGAGTCGAGACCGCGGGAGGCAAACGGTGTACCGGTGCGGCCGACCACCCCCCGGTGGTCGCCCGTCGTTGCAACGTGTATCGAGAGGTGGGGCTAGGCCCGGAGGCCGAACGCCGCGGCGAGCGCTTTCAATGCCCGGGCGCGGGCCCGCGCCAGCGTGCCCGCCGCGGGCCGGCCGGTGCGCACCTCGAACGCGCGCCAGTCCGAGTCCGACCACGCGACGGCGGCCAGTGCGCCGCAGCGCGGGCAGCGCATCGCGGGCGCGGGGCCGTCCAGACGGGCCCGGGCACAGCAGCTGGGGCACACGCCGTACTTACGGCCGGCGCCGGCGGCCGGTCCCGGGACCACGGTCCAGGTCGGCGGCCGGAGCGGCAGCACTTGCACGTAGGCGCGGGGGATGTGGAGCAGGCGGTGGTTGACGTCGACGATGGCTTCGACGGGCGTGAGGTCCACGACGCGGTACCATGCCCCGCGGCGCAGCGGGCAGTCCTGACCGGCCCGCACTCGGGCCCAGTATTGTACGTGCGGCATGCGCGCTCTCCGAGCGACAAACGAGTGGTGAGTTCCAGGGCGTCCGCGCACCCGGTGGTCGCGCGTGCTCCACTAAGATGGTAGCGGCCGACCGGTTCGCACTGTGACATCCGACACAGTACGCCCGGCTCACACGGTTTCCGGCGGCGCGAGGTGAGCCTGCCGTGTGGGGAGCCGAGGCGCTAAGTTGAGCCGGCCAGTGGGCCCGAGTGGCGGAATGGCAGACGCAGGGGACTCAAAATCCCCCGGGGGCAACCCCGTGAGAGTTCGACTCTCTCCTCGGGCACTCAGCCGGACGAGGGCCTGCGTACCCTAGGGCATCGGAAATAGGCCGCGAGCTCTGCAGGCTAATGGTGGTAGTCAGGCGGGACACGACCAATGATGCAACGCCTACCCGAGCTCAAGCCAACGCCCATCAGACCGCGACATCCCCTCGTCTATGGTGCGGGCTTGTTCCTCTTCATCGCTGTGATGGCATTCATCGGCAGGATCGGAATGTTCTGGGTCTTGTTGACCGCGATCCTGGCTGTGGCGATGGGTATCGGTGCGATCGCAATTGCCGTGCGAGGCCGCTGAGTGGAAGTGTTCCTCCGGGCCGACTCGAATCACTTCTCGGACGCGAATGGCATCGCTCTCGCGTTTTTAGCACCCCGTGAGTTCACTTCTCCGGCAGTCGGTTGGTAATGAACTGGGAGATGCGGACGGCCGCAGGCGGGTCGAGGTTCGCCAGCACCGCCACAACGTAGCCGGCCGTGGGGCAGACCTCCAGCTCGCCATTCATCCCGGGAGCGCCTCCGCCATGACCAAAACAGCGGATGCCGTTGACCGTCCGATCGTCGAAACCGAATGCATAGCGGCCGCCGCCGGGCGTGTCCACCTTGCCCGTGGTCAGCATGTCCGCATACTGCGCGTCGAGGAGCGTGTGTGCTTCCAACGCATTCGCAAACTTCACGAGATCCTCCACCGTGGAGTATCCCCCGCCCGCAGACGTGCCCCGGTACGGCAGCGTCTCCGAGTTGGGATGCTCTGAACCGCCACCCATCCTCGTGTATCCCACGCTGCGATCGCCGACCGCCTGATCTTCCGGTTCCGAGCCGCTCGAGGTCATGCCTGCGGGTTTGTAGACGTGGTCTCGCACGTAATCGTAGTAGCTCTGGCCGCTCACTTTTTCGATCACTGCGCCGAGCAGAATGAAGCCGTAATTGCTGTACTCCCATTTGCTGCCCGGCTCGAACTTGAGCGGGCGGCTGCCGTACAGGCGCACATAATCGTCGAGTGAGCGCAGCTCCAGGCGGTGTGCCTGAAACTCCGGCCCAAAAATGTCGCCGGTGCCGCCGGTATGCGTGAGAAGGTGATAGATCGTCACCTTCGCGGCGAGGTCTTTGTTGGGGTAATCGGTCAGGTATCGTCCCACCGGATCGTTGAGCCCGAGTTTGCCTGCCTGCGCGAGCTGTAGCGTCGCGGTTGCGGTAAACATCTTGTTCATGGAGCCGATGCGAAAGCGCGTCCGTAGCGTGTTCGGCCTCTTGTGGTCGCGATCGCTCAGACCGTACGCCTCGGCCAGGACCGGCTCGCCATGCTTGGCTATCAGTACGGTGCCGGCAAAGCGGCCCGCGACGGCATCCTCATCCAGCTTCTTTCGCGCGGTCGCGATCAGTTCGCTCCCGCTCAAGTGCGGGAGCGGGAACTCGGGTGGACGTGGAATCGCCATGAGGTCGAGACCGAGGATCTTGTGCGGCTCGGCACTTTCGACGTCCAGAGTGAGTCGAGCGAATTGATCAGAATTCCGCTCCTGCAGCAGAGCGACCTGCTTTTCCGACGTGGATGCCTCCACTTTCTTGAGGTCGAAGCCGCCCGTCATTTCTCGAAAAGCCAGCGCCTGGTCCGCGCGCTGAGCTTCTGAGGGATAGTTCTTTTCGAGGAACTCCTTGTACGCTGCGCGGTCACCGCGATTGAAAACCTCAAGCCACGCGGCGAACTTCCGTCCGGCGGGCGTATCCGGTACCGTCCCTTGCCCGAGGCACGGCGCGGAGAGACACAGCTGCAACAGAAGGAGCCCGCCTTTGACCCGCATCGCCGTTAATCTAGATTGGAGTCTCGATCCCCGTGAGAGTTCGACTCTCTTCCTCCCGTTGGTCCGCTCGCGGCCTCAGCGCCGGCCTGCTCGTCGCGGTCGGGGCCGCCTGCGGCTCCCGCGACGCCGAGCGCACCTTCCTCGCCACCCGCGTCCCGGTGGCCCGGCTCGATTCCGTCCTCAAGGCCGCCGACAGCGTGCGCCTGCCGCTCGCGGCGGCCCGCGCGCTGCTCGGCGTCGTGGCGGAGTCCGGCTTCGCCGCGCGCGCTCCGCACGACACGATGACCGTCGCGGAAATCCTCACGTGGGCCCGCGCCGAGCAGGCTCGCAAACGCCAGGCGGACGCGGCGGCGTCGGCGGCCGATCGGGCGCGCCAGGACAGCGTCAGAAAGCTGCTCGATCCTTTGCTCGGCGTCACGATCGTGAAGAAGATGTACCTGCCCAAGGACCCCGCGTCCGAACAGTACGAGGACTACATCTCGCTCGCCTTCGCCTACCAGAACACAGGCGCCAAGGCGATGCGCGCATTCCAGGGCGACGCGACGTTCCTCGACGCCTTCGGCGACTCGATCTACAGCGCGCACCTGAAGGTCGATCTGGCGCTCGCTCCCGGACAGACGCGACGCGAGCCCCCCCGCATCGTCCGCTTCAACCCGTTCCGCGTCGCCCATCAGCGGTTGCGCGATACGCCGCTCGAGAAGATGAAGCTGGTCTGGCAAACCACCGACGTGGTGTTTGCCGACGGCACCCGGCTCAGTCTCGCGGCAGACCACGAAGCACCCTAGGCAGGAGTGTTGCGACAACGCCACGCTACACGTGTTACCTCGGCGTACTATTGCAACTCTTACGAAAATGTGCAGTTTGTGCAGCCAGCCGCCCTGACCGGAACCTATTTCCGAGGCTGCCCGATGACTCATTTGCCCCTGTCCGACGCGCAGCTCGTCGAACTCATGGCCGCGGGCGATCGCCGTGCCCACGAGCAGCTCGGCGACCGCCATCGGCTCTCGCTGTACGCCCGCGTGTACGCCTTGCTCGCCGATCCCGCGGCGACCGAGGAAGTCCTGTCCGAGACGTTGGAGCGCGCCTGGCGCGCGGCCCGACAGTTCAATCCCGGCGCCGGCAGCGCCGCCGCGTGGCTCTCCGAGATCGCGCGCGACCTGGCGCAGCGCCGCCAACGTCCCGCCATCTCCTGATCGCAGGCTGTCGGCTGGGCGGGGCACGGGGTATCTTGACGATGCGTCCCGATGACCGCGGCCTGGCCCTACACGTCCCCGTCGCGCGCCGCCGAGCAGCTGCTCGGCGCGCCTCGCGAAGTCCGGATCCCCCGCAATGGGGATCTGGACCTGTGGTTCAAGGGATGGTGCCTCGGTCACGCCGAAGGGCGTAAGGGCGCGGCAACAACCACCAGCGGGGTGGACGTCGACATCTATCTCACGGTAGGTAAGCGCCTGGTCGCGCACGTGTGTCAGTGGTCCCTGCGCGAGGGCGCGGGCCTCGCCGAAGATCACCGCGTCGCGGCACTCGAGTCCCCTTCCCAGGCAATCTCCTGGCTCAAGCAGGACAATGCCGGCCGGCTCGGCTATCTCGCCAAGCGAGCATGGGTGCAGGCCTGCGCCACCTGGCCGGGCTTGCAGAGCGAGGCCGTCGAACGGGTGGAGTGACACGTCGGGCTTTCGCGCCCAAGAGTGTCGCGTGCGCGCTTCTCCTGGCGCACCACAAGTCCTAATTCGTGTTGGATCCTCGCAGCACTCGAGCGCCGCCATCTTGCGGCAACGTCCCGCCGGACAAGCAGTTACACAATGAACCACGGCCGCACGACTCGTGCGAAGGCAAGGCTCGACCCGAGCCCGTCCCGAGGCCTTGCCCATGCCTGCCTGCTGTACCTTCGCCCGCGCCGCTCTGATTGGCGCCGCGAGCGCACTGCTCCTCGCCACATGCCGCGAGGAAAACCCCACCATGGCGCCGCTCGCGCCCCATGTGCCCGCTGCTCCGAGCTTCGCCACTATCACCAACGGGCAGGTGCTCGTGGGAGCGGGCAATATCGCCCGCTGCACGAGCAACGCCGACGAAGCCACGGCGAAGCTGCTCGACGCGATTCCCGGAACGGTGTTCGCGGACGGCGACCTCGCCTACGACAACGGCGCGAGCGATAAGTTCACGAACTGCTACACGCCAACCTGGGGTCGTCATAAGGCGCGCACCCGCCCGACGCCGGGTGAGATCGAGTACAAGACGAGCGGCGCGTCGGCGTATTTCAATTATTTCGGGGCGGCGGCGGGGACGTCGGGGCTGGGCTACTACAGTTACGACCTGGGCGATTGGCACGTCGTGGTGCTGAACAGCGAGAATGCGACGGGCGCCGGTTCAGCCCAGGAGCAGTGGCTCCGTGCCGATCTCGCGGCCAGTTCTCGACGCTGCACCCTGGCCTACTGGCACAGCCCGCGCTTTCACTCGGGCGGCAGCGGAAACACCGTCGTCCAGCCGCTGTGGGACGACCTCTACGCAGCCGGCGCGGAGGTCGTGATCAATGCGCACTTCCAGAACTACGAGCGGTTCGCGCCCCAGACTCCGGACGGCAGGGCGGACACGGCGTTCGGCATCCGGGAATTCGTGGTGGGCACGGGCGGCGCGGGCCACAACTCGTTCGCATCGGTCGCCCCCAACAGCGAGGTCCGGAACAGCTCGACGTACGGCGTGCTCAAGCTCACGCTCAGCGCCGACGGCTCCAATGCCTACACCTGGGAGTTCGTCCCTATCGCGGGATCGAGCTTCACCGACACCGGGTCGGGCGGGTGCCACGATCCCGCACCGCCCCCGCCGCCCCCGCCGCCGCCCCCACCGGGAGGCGTCGTGCTCGTGGGCGCCGGCGACATTGCCAACTGCAGCTCGACCGGAGACGAGGCCACGGCGGCGCTGCTGGACGGGATCCAGGGAACGGTGTTCACCTCCGGAGACAACGTCTATCCCAGCGGCTCGTCGAGCGACTTCGCGAACTGCTACACACCGACCTGGGGTCGCCACAAGGCGCGCACCCGTCCCACGCCGGGCATTCACGACTACAACACGTCGGGCGCTTCAGCCTATTTCGCCTATTTCGGGAGCGCCGCCGGGACGGCGGGGAAGGGTTACTACAGTTACGACCTGGGGGCGTGGCACGTCGTGGCGCTCAATTCGCAGATCGATATCAGTGCCACGTCCGCGCAACTCGCGTGGCTGAAGAGCGACCTCGCCGCGGCGTCGGGACGCTGCATCGTCGCCCACTTCTATCTCCCGCGCTTCAGCTCGGGTACGACGCACGGCGGCACGACCGCCGTGCAGGCCGCGTGGCAAGTGTTGTACGACGCGCATGCGGAGCTGGTGCTGAACGGGCACGAGCATAACTACGAGCGCTTCGCTCCGCAGACCCCGACCGGCGCCGCGGACCCGCAGTCGGGCATTCGCGAGTTCGTGGTGGGCACAGGCGGGAGCGAATCCGGCTATCCGTTCGGGACACCGGTGGCGAACAGCGAAGTCCGGAACAACACGACGTTCGGAGTGCTGCAGCTCACGCTCGATTCCGCATCGTACTCATGGAAGTTCGTGCCTGTCGCCGGCAAGACGTTCACCGATGGCGGCACGGCCCCGTGCCACGCCGGTCACGGCGCGCCCACTCCGCCGCCCGCGAACCAGGCGCCCACGGCGCGCCCGGGCGGGCCGTACGCCGGCGCGGTGGGCGACACCATTCATTTCAACGGCAGCACCTCGTCCGATCCGGACGGGAATGTGCCGCTCACCTACGCCTGGACCTTCGGCGACGGCGCGAGCGGCAGCGGCGCGACCCCGCCTCACGTGTATGCGGCGACGGGCAGTTACACGGTGACCCTGGTCGTCACCGACAGCCGCGGGGCCGCGAGCGCGCCCGCGACGACCACCGCGACCATCGGCTCCACGCCCAACCAACCGCCCGTCGCCCGGCCCGGCGGGCCCTACACCGGAGTGGCGGGGGACACGGTGCGTTTCGACGGGTCCGGCTCGTCCGATCCGGACGGCAACGTCCCGCTCAGCTACGCCTGGACTTTCGGCGACGGCTCCAGCGGCACCGGGGCGACGCTCACCCACCGCTACGCGGCCGCCGGGACGTACTCGGTCACGCTGGTGGTGACGGACAGTCGCGGCGCGTCGAGCGCGCCGGGCACCACGACGGCCACGATCGCCACCGCGCCGACACCGCCGCCCTCCGATTCGGCGGTGACGCTCGTCGTGGCGGGCAACATCGCGAGCTGCAGCAGCACGCGCGATGAGCTCACGGCGCAACTGCTGGACACTCTCCCGGGGACCGTATTGACGCTGGGCGACGCCGTGGTGCCGGACGCGAGCGCCTACACGAGCTGCTACGACCCGTCGTGGGGCAGGCACAAGGCTCGCACCTACAACACGCTCGGGAATCACGATTACTACAACGGCCACGTGAGTGGCGTGTGGGATTACTGGGGCGACCGCGCCGGCCCGCGCGACCTCGGCTATTACAGTTTCGACGTCGGCGCGTGGCACATCATCGTGCTCAACTCGAACGGGAGCTTCGTGCCCGACGGCGCCGGCTCGGCGCAGGACGTGTGGCTCCAGAACGACCTCGCGGCCAACAGCAAGAAGTGCAC
>QHUU01000100.1 GCA_003222155.1 Gemmatimonadota bacterium
TGACCGTCTCGCGCGCCCTGGTCGAGCTGCGCGACACGCCGCCGTCCGAGTGGACCGTGGTGCACCCCCCCGGCGATCGCGACTCGTACATGGTGTGCCCCGGCTGCCGCCACCGCCCCCAGCTCCCCGAGCGTCACGTCGATACCGCGCGCTGCCCGCGCTGTAACGCCGCCTTTGCCATCGCCTGGGGCAGCACGCGCGCGCCGGCTCTGGTCGAGGGGCTCAAGCCGGACCGCCGCCGCAGCCGCCGCCGCACCCGCTCCGAGCGTCGCACCGGGCACGACCGCCGCACGGGGGGGCGCGCCGCCAACCCGCCGCGCCGCAACGGCGAGCGCCGCGCCGTGCACGAGCGGCGGCGGCGGGCAGCCGCTCGGTGATCCACGCTATCTTTACACCTGTGGTCCTCACCCCTTTGATCCCCTCTCCCTGCGGGAGAGGGGAAACGCAGTCCGTCCGTCGTACCCCCTCTCCGCGTATGCGGAGAGGGGGACAGGGGGTGAGGACCATTGCCCTCTCCCTGCTCCTCTGCGCCTGCGTGGCCATGGCGGCCGCCGCCCAGGCGCGCGCCACCTCCCCGGTGCTCGACGCGATGCGCACCGAGCTGACCCGCTCGCTCACCACCTTCAAGGGCCAACCCACCGCGCCCTACTTTCTCAGCTACGAGATCTCCGAAGCCCACACGGTCAACGTGGCGGGATCGTTCGGCGCGATCACGCAGAGCGCCGAGCACCGCCACCGCGCGCTCGACGTGGACCTGCGCGTGGGCGACTATCGCTTCGACAACACCCACCCGCTGCGCGGCGGCCTGCCCGGCCGGGCCTTCATGGGCTTCGGCGAGGGGATGGCGGAGATCCCGGTGGACGACGACCCGGGCGCCATCCGCGCCGCCCTGTGGTACGCCACCGACCGCAAGTACAAGCGCGCCGTGGAGCAGCTCACCTGGGTCAAGACCAATGCGGCCGTGGGCGTGGCGGCCGAGGATACGGCCCCCGACTTTTCGGCCGAGCAGCGCGAGACCTTCACCGAGCCGGTGGCCCGCATCGGCGCCGACCGTCGCGTGTGGGAAGAGAAGATCCGCCGCTACACCGCGCCGTTCGCCCGCTACGGCGACATCTACGAGGCGGAGGCCGTCTTCATCGCCGAGGTCGACTCGCGCTGGTACGTGAACAGCGAGGGCACCGAGGTCCAGACCTCGCAGCCCATCTATCGGCTGTACGTCTCCGCCTTCTCCAAGGCCGACGACGGCATGGAGCTGCCGCGCTACGAATCCTTCTGGGCCTTCACCCCCGAGGGCCTGCCGTCCGATCGCACCGTGCTCGCGGCGGTGCAGAAGATGATCGACGACCTGCACGCGCTGCGCCGGGCGCCGGCGCTCGAGCCCTACACGGGGCCCGCCATTCTGTCGGGCCGGGCCAGCGCGGTGTTCTTCCACGAGGTGTTCGGGCACCGCGTCGAGGGCCATCGCCAGAAGCTCGGGATCGAGGGGCAGACGTTCAAGAAGAAGGTGAACGAGCAGGTGTTGCCCCCGGGGTTCTCCGTCTACTTCGACCCCACGCTGCGCCGGCTGGCCGGCACCGACCTGGCGGGGTTCTATCGCTACGACGACGAGGGCGTGAAGGCGCGCCGCGTGGCCGTGGTGGACCACGGCACGCTCAAGACGTTCCTCATGGCCCGCTCGCCCATCGAAGGGTTCGCGAGCTCCAACGGGCACGGTCGCGCCCAGCTGGGCCTCCCGCCGGTGGCGCGCCAGTCCAACCTGGTGGTCGAGACGGCCGAGCCGCACTCGCAGGCCGAGCTGAAGCGCATGTTGATCGACGAGATCAAGCGCGAGAACAAGCCGTACGGCCTGTTGTTCGACGATATCGAGGGCGGCTTCACCATCACCATGCGCTTCATTCCCAATGCCTTCAACGTGATGCCGGTGATGGTGTATCGCGTGTACCCCGACGGCCGCGAGGAGCTGGTGCGCGGCGTGGACTTCATCGGCACGCCGCTCACCACGTTCTCGAAGATCGTGGCGGCGGACGACCACGTCGCCGTGTTCAACGGCATGTGCGGCGCCGAGTCGGGCTGGGTGCCCGTGTCGGCCGTGTCGCCCGCGCTGCTGGTGTCGCAGGTCGAGGTCCAGAAGAAGCTCAAGTCCGGGGAGCGGCCGCCCATTTTGCCGCCGCCGTTCGGCGCGGCGGCGACGCCATGAGACGAGGCCTGGCGCTCGCGGCGGTGGCCCTGTGCGTCGCCGCGGTCACAGCGGGTGCGCAGAAGCCGACGGCCCAAGACCCGTTGGACCGCGCCATGCGCGACGAGCTGGCGCGCTCCATGACCGAGCTGCGGCTCGACACCCTCCCCAAGCCCTACTTCGTCGCGTACCGCATCGACGACATCGAAACGATCGAGGCGACGGCGAGCCTGGGCAGCCTGTTGAGCGGCAGCGACGCACGCACGCGCCACCTGCGGGTCGAGCTGCGGGTGGGCGACTACGACTTCGACAACAGCAATTTCATGGGCATGGGCGGGGGCCCCGCGTTCAGCATGTTGGCGGGGCTGCGGGGCGGCGCGCTGCTGCCGCTCGACGACCAGTACCAGGAGATCCGCCGCCAGCTGTGGCTCGCCAGCGACGGCGCCTACAAGCGGGCGGTGGAGCAGCTCGCCCAGAAACGGGCCGCGCTCCAGAACCAGACGCGCGCCGAGCATCTGCCCGACTTCTCCAAGGAGGCGCCGGCGGTGCTCACGGACGTCGTGCCCGCGCCGCCGCTCGACCGCGCCGCGGCCGAGGCGCTGGTGCGCGGGCTGTCGGCCGCGTTCCGCGCCTTTCCGGAGGTGTACAGCTCGGGGGTGTCGTGGAGCGCCGGCGTGGTGCGCACCCGCTACCTGAACAGCGAGGGCTCGGCGTTCACGCGGTCGTCCCCCTGGCTGGTGCTGCGCATCCACGCCGCGACGCAGGCGGTGGACGGCATGCCCCTGGGTGACGTCGTCACGCTGTACGGCGGGGCGCCCACCGACCTGCCGGGGCGCGACCACCTCGCCGACAGCGTGCGCGCGCTGGCCACGCGCCTCACGCGGCTGCGCCAGACTCCCGTGGCCGAGGTGTACAACGGGCCGGTGCTGTTCGAGGGCGACGCCGCGGCCGAGCTGTTCAACCAGGTGTTCGCGCCGCGCCTCGTGGCGGCGCGCCGGCCCATGGCCGCCAATCCCATGATGGAGCAGTTCGCCGCCCGCGCCGAGACTCCCTTTCTCGATCAGATCGGCGGCCGCGTGCTCCCCACGTTCCTGAGCGCCGTGGACAATCCCACGCTCACGACCTTCGAGGGGCGCTATATCGGCGGGTACCGCGTGGACGACGACGGCGTGGCGGCGCGCGAGACCAGGCTGGTGGACCACGGCATTCTCAAGACGCTGCTCTCGACGCGGGTGCCGGCGCGCGGCATTCCCCACTCGAGCGGCAATCGCTGGGGCGCGGCGGCGGTGGTGAGCAATCTCGTGGTGAGCGCCGACTCGGGCGTTACCGACCAGGCGCTCCGGGCCGAGCTGCTGAAGCGCGCCGCGGCGCGGGGGCGTCCCTACGCCGTGATCGTGCGCCGCATCGCCAACTCGGCGAGCCTGGCGATGTCCGACCCGATGGAGTTCATGGCGGCCATGGGAGACGACGAATCCGACGCCCCGGCGCTGCGAGCGGCGCTGGCCGTGAAGCTGTTTCCCGACGGGCACGAGGAGCCGATCCGCAACGCCGCCGTCTCCGGCGTCACGGCCGCGAGCTTCAAGGACATCGTAGCGGCGTCGCGATCCCGCACGGTGTACACCAGCCCGTTCCGCAGTCCGGGCGGCATGTTCGCGGGCCTCACCGGGGGCGGGGGCATGAGCTTCCAGATGGCGAGCGCGGGTCTGGGCTACGCGGCGTCGTACGTCGTGCCGTCGCTCTTGTTCGAGGACGTCACGGTCAAGGGGCCGAACGGGGATCTGCCCAAGCCGCCGCTGTCGGGCCCGCCGTGGGCGGGGTCCTCACCCCGCTGATCCCGGCTCCCACCCCCTCGCCAAGCGAGCGGGCCGTGTCATCCTGAGCGCCGCAGGCGCGAAGGACCTGCTTTCCCGCAGATCCGAAGGACCTGCCTTCGGTGAACGGGACGAGGAACAGCAGGTCCTTCGCTCGCGCGCGTGCGCGCGCTCGCTCAGGATGACAACGCCGCGCGGCGCCTGGAGAAAAAGAGAAAACAGATTGGAGTCATGACGAGCGCTGTGGCTCTCCGCGCCAGAGATGCGCCAAGTCCTCCCAGACGGGGTTGCGCTCTTCAATCAGGCGGATCTTGCGGGCACGACCCCAGCCTTTGATCTCTTTTTCCCGCGCAATGGCGTCACGAACGTTCGCGAACTGCTCAAAGTGGACCAGCCGAGTGACGTGGTACTTGGTCGTGAAGCCGGGGATGAGGCCGCGCTTGTGCTCATCCACCCGCCGGACGATGTCGTTCGTGACTCCCACGTATATCACTCTCGAGCGACTGGCGATGATGTATACGCAGTAGGCACGCATGACCTACCAGATTCGCGCGTCCAGGCCTCGCGACCAGCATCCTTTTTCGGCGCCCTGGCCCCCAATCATGCATCGGAGGGTGGCTCTTCTTATTATTTCCTTCCAGGCGAGCGGGCCGTGTCATCCTGAGCGCCGCAGGCGCGAAGGACCTGCTTTCCCGCAGATGCGAAGGACCTGAGATGCGAAGGACCCGCCTTCGATGAACGGGACGAGGAGCAGCAGGTCCTTCGCTCGCGCGCGTGCGCGCGCTCGCTCAGGATGACAACGCCGCGCGGCTCCGGGAAAAAGGGAAGGGAGGGTGGTTTCTCTCTCTAGTGAGGCGCGCGGGCCGTGTCATCCTGAGCGCCGCAGGCGCGAAGGACCTGCTTTCCCGCAGATGCGAAGGACCTGAGATGCGAAGGACCTGCCTTCGATGAACGGGACGAGGAGCAGCAGGTCCTTCGGGGTGCTGCCTACCGCCGCAACGGTACCCCGCACACGCTGTCGGCGGCGATCGGTTGCGGGACGATCCGCGCGAGCGTCCCGCGGCCTGCTCCTCCCAGGCACCACGGATCGCGGATGAGCGCCAGCCCGGTCGGCGGCGCGCTGACGCGCTTCCGCTCGAACCGGCGGGCACCGGTCACCGCCGCCTCGGCCAGGAGATAGCTCGCGAGCCGTTGGTTGAAATCGCTCCAGTTCCAGCCCGAGTGGTCTACGAACCGCTCGTAGACCAGCGACCCCAACAGGAACAGCGCGAGCCGCGGCACGGGCTTGCGCCATCCCGACGTCACCCACGGACCCCGCAGCACCGCGTTCCCGCCCGCGCCCGCGGCCACCTCGTCGACCTGCGCCGCGCTCGAGACGGCGGCGCACAACAGCGCTATCAGGAGCAGGAATTGCAAGACGGGACGCGACCAGCGTCGGTCGCCGTCGAGTTGAGTGCTCTGTGACATGGGTACTCTCCAAGGTACGGACTCCTGTCGGGCTACCTGAAGACGGCGCATCGGTTCCGTGCGGCGTCGAGTCCACGGGCGTGGGCGCAACGGTGCAGTGTGATAGTTGTCACGCCTGGCGTATCCTCGCGCCTGCGCGCAATGTTCTGATCCGCAGTTTGAGGATCGTCATCCAGCTTCAGGAGTGTGGGCATCAGCTACGTCCAGGGCATTGTTCGCGGCCCTACCGGGGTGGAAGCCACCGTGCGCTTCCTGATCGACAGCGGAGCCACCTATTCGCTCCTCCCAGAGCAGGCGTGGCACGCCATCGGCCTCGCGCCCAAACGGGAGGTGGAGTTCGTGCTCGCCGACGGCACGACCGTGCACCGGGCGGTATCGGAGTGCCATCTCTCGCTGTCCCAAGGGGAGGGTCACACGCCGGTGGTGCTGGGCCAACCGGGCGACGCGGAACCCCTGCTCGGCGTTGTCACGCTGGAGATCCTTGGGCTGGTGTTCGACCCCTTCCGCCGGACGCTCCATCCGATGCGGAGCCTGCTGGTGTAGGGCTCTTCGGGGCCGGGATCTCGAGCCTTACCGTCTCCCCCGACCCCTACCGCCGTCCCCGGATGAACCACTCCTCCCACCCGACCTTGTAGGTGCCCGCGCAGCGCTGGCAGCGCAGGCTCTGCGGGCTGCCCGAGAGCGGCGCGCGCGTGCGGCACCCGGGGCACACCGCGTACAGTTCGCCCGCGCGCACCGCCATGCCGCGCGCCGTGGGGGGCGTGGGGACCAGCGTCCAGGTGTGCGGCGGGACAGAGGCGAACTCGAGCGCGCGACGCGGCAGGCGCAGCTGCTGCTGCTCGACGGCGATCACTGCCTCGCGTGACGTGAGCCCAACCACGCGATACCACGCGCCGCGCCGCAACCCCACGGTCGCGGCGCCCTTCACTCGAGCCCACTGCTGTTCGATCACGGAGCCAGCCGTCGTCGCCCATGTGTAGGATGTAGTGGCCGGCGCCGGCGCGTGGTGCGTTACCTCACGCGCTCGCGGCCCACTCGTGTTTGCACAGCGTGTGGGGAACGTGTGGGTGAGATGTGTACGAGAATGTGGAGAACGACACGCCGGTGTTACGCGTATACATTCCCACCAGTGACCTTCCACCGAGGCTGCTCCATGACCCCGCGCTGCGTTGTCGCACCGGCCCTGCTCCTCGCCGCCGTTCTCGCCGCGCCACATGTCGGGCGGGCGCAGACGTTCAAGGTCGCCAGGTTCAACATCGGCGGCGACGGCGGCACCGATTACCTGACCGCCGAACCCGGCACCGGCCGCGTGTTCATCTCGCGGGGCACGCACGTCATGGTGGTCGATGGCGCGAGCGGGAAGGTGCTGGGCGACATTCCCGACACGCCGCGCACCCACGGCATCGCGCTGGTCCCCGCGTCCCATCACGGTTTCATTACCAACGGCGGCGACTCGACGGTCACGATGTTCGACCTCGCGAGCCTCGCCGTGATCAAACGGATCCCGGTGCGCACGGGCGGCCTCGACGGCATCATGTACGACGACTTCTCCGATCGCATCATCCTCACCAATCACAGTCGTCCCATCGGGACCGTCGTGGCGCTCGACCCCAAGAGTGGCGACCTCGTCGGCACGGTCGAGCTCGAGGACAACGCCCCCGAAGGGGCGGCGAGCGATGGCAAGGGCAGGATCTTCGTGAACAACGAGAGCAAGAACACCATTCAGGTGATCGACGACAAGAAGCTGGCGGTGCTCGCGTCGTGGCCGCTCGCGCCCTGCGAAGGCCCGACCGGCATCGCGTACGATCGCGCCACGGACCGCATCTTCTCCGGGTGCGGCAAGAGGTCGGTCGTGGTGGATCCCGCCTCCGGCAAGGTGGTGACCACGATCGCGAACGGCGACGGCGTCGATGCCCTGGGGTGGGACGCGTCGCAGCGGCTGATCTACATTCCCGCCGGGCGCGACAGCAACGTTACCGTGGTGCACGAAGACTCCCCCGATCACTACAGCGTGCTCGCCACCGTCGCCACGATGCGGGGTGCCAAGACCATCACGGTGGACCCCGTGCGGCACGTGGCGTACCTGTTCCAGCCCGAGTACGGGCCCCCGCCGCCCGGCTCGCCGCCGCCGGCGCCCGGGAGCCGGACCCCGCCCGGGCCCGTGGTCGCCGCATGGCTCTTCGCGATCAGTCACTGAGCGCACTGCTCGGCGTCGCCGCACTCGGCGCCGCGGTCGTCGCGCTCCCGTTGGGGCGGAAGACCGTCCAGACCATGGCACCGGACCAGGACCGCGGCATCGTCACCAGGCAGAGCCGCCATTCCGTCGATCAAACGGTGGAGCGGCTCGAGACGCTGCTGCGCGCCAAGGGGGTGACGCTGTTCGCCGTGGTGGACCATAGCGGGGAAGCGGCGAAGGTCGGCATGCGGATGCGACCCACCAGGCTCCTCATCTTCGGGAACCCGAAGGCCGGCACGCCGCTCATGCTCGCCGCGCCGAGCGTCGCCATCGACCTGCCGTTGAAGATCCTGGTGTGGGAAGACGCGGAGGGGAAGGTCTGGCTCGGCTACAACAGTCCCGCCTACCTGCAACGGCGCCACGGTCTGCCGGATTCGCTGCTGGCCAACATTGCGGTCGTCGAATCACTGGCGAACGCGGCCGCGGAGTGACCTCTACAGGCCCGCCCTGACCCCCGCCGCGAGCGGCCATAGCGTCGCCACGTGCCCCAGATCGGTATCCCACATCCAGTGACGCTCGACGCGCAGCTCCAACGTCACGCTGGGCGAGACCGCGACGTCCAGGCCGCCGCCGCCCGACCAGAACGTGCTCGTGTGAAAGACCGTCTGTCCGCCGTCCGCGCTCTTGAGGCGATACACGCCGCCGCCCAGCGCCAGCACCGGGCTCACCGCGCCGCGCGGCGCCAGGGCCAGCTCGGCGCGCCCATAGCCTTCGACCAGGGTCAGCGACACGTTCCCCGTCGTCCGCTCGGCGCTGAGCGAGCCCCCCGCGCCGCCGAGCGCGAGTGACAAGCCCCCCACCAGCGTGCGCCGCCCGAACACGCTCCAGTCCGCGCCCGACATGCCCGTGAGATTGGGCAGCGCGATCCAGGGATCGTTCGAGCCCAGCCAGGCCGAGCGCGCGCCGATCGCCCACGCGCCCCCCTGCACCCCGATCAACGCCACGGTCACGCTCACCCGCGTCCGCACCCCCGAGCCCGACAGCTCCAGCTCACCGGTGCCGCTGCGGCGGGGAGCGAGCGTCACGACCGCGGCGGAGTCGGCCATCACCGTGGATCGCAGCTCGATGGCGCGGCCGGTGGTCGTGGCCGCGAACTCCTCGAGCGCGGTGCGGTTGCCGTGGGCGTCGCGCGCCGACACGCGCAGCACGACCGTGTCGCGCGAGGCCAGCGACAGCTGCCCGGCGAGCGGCGCGCTGCCGCGCTCCAGCACCAGCTCGCGCGCCAGCCCGGGATCGGCGTACACCGTCGCCGTGCGCGAGAGCGGCCCCACCTTGGCGGTGACGACCACCGGGCCGGCGCGCTCGCCCAGCGTCACGCGCACCCGCAGCGTCCCGGACCGGTCCGTAGTCGCCACCCCGGGATCCACCGCGCCGCCGGTCGCGGTGAACGTGACCAGCTCCCCCACGAACGGCGCGCCCGTGGTGTCGCGCACCTCGAGCACCAGTGGCACCGCGAGCGCTGCGCCGGCGGTGCCGTGCAGCTCCGTTCCTTGCGTGAACCGGGTGAGCCCCTCCGACACGACGGGCTTGGGCGGAGGCGGCGGCACGAAGATGGGGGTGGTGATGAAGTCGATCCGGGTCGTGGGCCCGAGCGGCGGGCCGTTGGGCATCGCCACCGTGAGCCGGTACGTTCCCGGCGCCGTGCCCGCGAGCACGCGGAACGTCGCGATGCCGCGCCAGTCGGTGATGGCCACGGGGTCCTGCGTGGCGCCCCCGGGGATGACGCTGGCGCCCCGCAGCAACAGCTCGACGCCGGGCTGCGGGTCGGTGCCGCGGTACAGCTGCACCGCGACGTCGGCCGCGCCGCCCGCCGGCGCCGCGATCTGCTGGCTGACCACCACACGCAACGGCGCGACCAGTGGCTGGGTGGGAGCGCGCGCCGGAGGAGGAGCGGCGGCTGGAGCACGAGCGGCGGCAGCAGGAGGAGCCGCAGTGGGAGGAGCGCTGGGACGCGCGGCGGCGTGCGCGCGCAGGCACTGGTCGATCGCTGCGAGCACCGCGTCGTCGGCGCCCGCGGCGCGCAAATCCGCCCGATCGCGCTCCGACGGGTGAAACGTGACGCAGCTGCGGCGCACCAGCGCCGCCACCTCGGTCTTGGAGCGCGCCTTGGTGGCGAGCAAGCGCACCAGCTCGGCTTTGCGCAGCGGCTGCGCCCCCTGCTGGTAGACGAGCCCCAGCGCCACGAGCAGCACGGGGCTCACGGCCGCGGGCAGCCCGAGCGCTCGAAGTCGGCCTCTACCTGGTCGACGTCCGCAGCCAGACCCGACTGGGCCGTGGCCGGCGTCGTGCTGTCTCCCGCCGCCGCGGGGGGCGACGCCAGCGTGTAGCGCAGCCAGGCCTCGTCCACGTCGGTGAGCGCGCGTGCCAGGTCGGCGCACGCCCCCTGACGGCTCGCGAACAGGCTCGCCTGCTGCCGGTACGCGGTGATGGCCTGCTGCACGGCTTGCCCGGCGGTCGCCTCAGGCGCGACGGCGGCGGGCTCGGGCAGGGGCGACTCGGGCCGCGCCGGTGGTCCGAGCCCCAGGCGCACACCCAGCGCCACGGAGCCCACCACCGCCGCGGCCGCGAGCAGCCACCAGCGCCACGTGCCCCACGCACTCCCCCGGCTGCGCGGGACGCGCCAGGCGGGAGCCTCGTAGTCGTCGTCGGGCTCGACGATCGGGATGAAGCGGCTCGCGCCGGACGGCCGCCCCGAGGGCGTCACCCGCGGCGGGCGCGCCGGCTCGGCGCGCACCCGCCACACGGCGGGATCGGGCGACCAGTAGTTGCTCCAGCTGACGCGCGGCTGTTTCCACCCGTCGCGGAAACTGTCGGCGTCGAGCAGCTCGTAGAACGGCAGGTAGGGCGCGGGCGAGCCGGCCTCCCCGGCCGGCCGGAAGCAGCCGCCCCGCGCGCCGCTCGGGCGGATGGTCACGAGCAGGGCAAACTGCCAGGAGCGCGGGAAGTGGCGCACGTGCGCCTGGTGATCGTCGGCGGAGATTCGGAGCACGCCCGTCGGGTCGCTCCGGTACCAGCCGACCACCACCCCGTCTTCGGGGGGCAGCATCCGCTGCGCCGCCGCGAGCGCCTGCGCCACCACCCGCTCGCTCGCGCCGTTCACGATCATCTGGGGCACGCGCACCGCGCCGTGCACGATGACGTACGGCAGCGCCGTTTCCGGTGTCTCGAACACGCGTCCGACCAGGAAGCCGAGCAGCGCCTCGTGCGGCGCCGACACCAGGTGGTCTTCTACGGCGGCGATTGCGTGTTGTGCGATGAAGATCAGGCTGGGATCGTCGTCGGGGCGCGCCAGCTCCTGCACCGCCGGTCGCCACAGCACCGCCTGCGGGGTGGGGAGGGGTTGGCGCGGGAAGCGGGCGAGCCCGCTCGCCGCGCCTGCCGCGCCTGCCGCGCCTGAGGGATCGCCCGCGGTGGAGCTGCCGGAGAGTCCGTCGCTGGTCATACAGGTGCGCATCGCATACTCAATACCAGAGTGCGCATAGCGTGGCCGCAGCACAAGTCTGGAGATGTGTCGCTAGGGCAGCACTGCGATGTGGCGCGGATGCGACAGTCACAGTCCTCACCCCTTGTATCCTCCCCCGTTGGGTCCTCACCCCCTGTCCCCCTCTCCGCCATGCGGAGAGGGGGAACGACGAACGGGCCGCGCCGCCACACGACGCCGCTTGCGGCGTCCCCCGCGACGCCGCATCATCTTCACACTTCCTGATACACACTCGCGAGACCACCGATGACCCGCTCGTTCCTGTTGTACGTCAGTGCTGCGCTGACTCTGTCCTTCGTTCCCCCACCCGCCGTCGTCGAGTATCCGCTGCCGCGCCCCAAGGCGTTTCCGCACGACCCCGCCGTCGGCGCGGACGGGATTGTGTGGTACACCGACCAGGCCAACAGCTACATCGGCCGGCTCGATCCGGCGACCGGCAAGGTCACCGACTACGCGACGCCGACGCGGGCGTCGGGTCCGCACGGCATCGTGGTCGCGCCCGACGGCGGCGTGTGGTACACGGGCAATTTCACCGCCCGGCTGGGCCGGCTCGATCCCGCGACGGGGGCTATCAAGGAATTCCCGCTGCCCGCCGAGGCGCGCGATCCGCACACGCCGCTCTATCATCGGGGCAAAGTCTGGTTCACGGTGCAGGGCGGCAATCTCTACGGCGAGCTCGATCCGGCGTCGGGTACCGCCAAGCTCTATCCCGTGCCGACGCGCGGCGCCCGGCCCTACGGCCTCGTCGCCGCCCCCGACGGCATGATCTGGATGGCGCTGTTCGGAACCAATCAGATCGGCCGCATCAATCCCGCAGACGGCGCCCTGAAGATCTTCCCGCTCCCGGCGTCGGGCGCGCGGCCGCGCCGCCTGATCGTCGATTCCAAGGGCGTTGTGTGGTACTCGGACTACGCGCGCGGCAAGCTGGGCCGGCTCGATCCCGCGACCGGCCAGGTACGCGACTTCGCCTCCCCGGGGGGCGACGGCAGCCAGCCGTACGGCATCGCGGTCGGCACCGACGGGCGCATCTGGTACGACGAGTCGGGCACGGACCAGATCGTCGCTTTCGATCCCGCGACCGAGCGCGCCGAGACGGTGAAGATCCCCACGTCGGGCTCGGTGGTGCGCAACATGGCGGTGGACTCGACACGGGCGCGCCTGTGGCTGGCGCTCTCGGGGGTCCAGAAACTGGGGAGGATCGATCTCAAGTAACCACCACCTCGATTCCTTTTTCACCGCCGCCCCCGCAGGCCTCGCGATCCTCGATCGCGAGCTGCGCTACGTGCAGCTCAACGAGACCCTCGCACTGATGAACGGCCGCTCGGTGGCGGAGCACGTGGGCAAAGCGGTACGCGACGTGCTGCCCGCCATCGCGCCCACGCTCGAGCCGCTGCTCGCGCGCATCCTCGAGACGGGCGAGGCCGCGCTGAACATCGAGCTCTCGGGCGAGACGCCGGCTCAGCCGGGCATCACGCGCTACTGGCGCGCGTCCTACTTTCCCCTCGCGGCCGAGCCGGGGCACGCCGACGGCATCGGCGCCATCGTGGTGGAAGACACGCCGCGCCGGCACGCCGAGCGCGCGCTGCGCCGCTCCGGCGCCGACTACCGCGCCATCGTGGAGCAGGCCACCTACGGCATCTATCGCTCCAGCCTGGAAGGCCGCTTCCTCAAGGTCAATCCCGCCCTCGTCGCCATGCTGGGCTACGAGACCGAAGCGCAGGTGCTCGCGCTCCAGCTCGATCGCGACGTGTACGTCGATCCCGCCGAGCGGGCCCGCGCCATCGCGCAGGCGCGCCCGCTCGAGCGCGTCACCGGGGTCCAGGTCCAGTGGAAGCGCCGGGACGGCCACCACATCACCGTGCGGCTCTCGGGCCGGGTGGTACGGAGCGAGCGGGGCGATATCAAGGGTTTCGAGATGATCGCCGAGGACGTCACCGAGCAGCGGGCGCTGGAGCGCGCCCTGCACCAGGCGCAGAAGATGGAAACGATCGGCCGGCTCACGTCCGGGATCGCTCACGACTTCAACAACCTGCTCACGGTGATCCTGGCCCAGGGCAACCTGATGGCGAAGGCGCTGCCCGACGGAACCGCCGAGCTGCGGCGCGACCTGGAGGAGCTGACCGACGCGGCCCGGCGCGGCGCCGAGCTGGTGCACCGGCTGCTGGGGTTCAGTCGCCACGAGACGCTCGACCTGCGGCCGCTCAGCGCTCCCGAGTGGATACGCGAGGAGCTGCACACGCTGCGGCGTCTCCTGCCGGCCTCGATCGAGATCCAGTGCGACGCCGAGCCCGAAGCGGGCGTGGTGGACGCCGACTCGGGGGCGCTCGAGCAGATTCTCCTGAACCTCGCGACCAACGCGCGCGACGCCATGCCGGAGGGCGGCACGCTGCATCTCGACGTGCGCCGCACCCGGCTCGATGCCGAAGACCGGCCGCTGCACGCCTGGGTCGAGCCGGGCGTGTACGTGTGCATCGCCGTGAGCGACACCGGCGTCGGCATGGACCGCCAGACCCAGGCGCACGTGTTCGAGCCGTTTTTCACCACCAAGCCCGCCGGCGTCGGCACCGGGCTGGGCATGGCGATGGTGTACGGGCTGGTCAAGCAGCACACGGGATACGTCCATCTCTACAGCGAGGTGGGGCAGGGGACGACGGTGAAGCTGTATCTGCCCCTCGCCCACGAGCAGCCGCTGCCTTCGGGGCCGTCGGGAGAAGAGGAAATGCTCCCCGGGGGCACGGACGCGATCCTCCTGGTCGAGGACGATCCCCATCTTCGCGCCGTGGCCCAGCGCCTGTTCGAGAAGGTGGGCTATCGCGTGTTCGCCGCCGCGGACGGGCAGGAGGGCCTGACGCTGTACCGCGCCCACACAGCGGGCGTGGACCTGGTGATCACGGACATGGTCATGCCCAAGATTTCCGGGATGCAGCTGTACGAGACGATTCGCGCCGCGGAGCCGCCGCACAAACGCATGAAGGTGTTGTTCACGAGCGGATATCCCGCGGCGGACTTCCGCCAGTCGCTCGACGGCGATCCCGACGTGGCGTTCGTCACCAAGCCGTGGACCGCGAGCGAGCTGCTGCGCCAGATCAGGCAGCTCTTGGAGAAGTAGCCTCGCCCGCGCGCGGCGCGAGCAGCAGCACGAGCAGCAGGACGGCGCCCCACGCGTAGATGCCGCTCTCGTGCAGCCCCCGGCGCCACTCGTACGGGCCCAGGGTGAGGAACCCCGAGGTGAGGACGCCGGCGCAGCCGAGCGCGGCGTACCACACGCCGCGGCTGGTCGGGGGCGGCGCGCGCGTGAGCAGCACGCACCAGGCGGGATAGGCGAGCAGGTAGTAGTGCGTATGGGCGACCGGAGAGAGAAACACCGCGAGCACCATCATCACGGCGAGCGCGACACCCGTGTCTTCCTCGCGCCGTGCGAGCAGCACCAGCACCAGGACGAGCAGCGCCAGCTCGAGCGCGGCCTGTGCGGGGAGCGGCACGCCGGCCCGGAACAACAGCGCCGGCAGCGACTGGCTCCGGCCGTGCATCTCGGGGACGGCGGCGACGCTCAGCGCGGCCCAGCGCTGGAGCGTCGCGAGGCCCTCGCCCGGGCCCCACGGCACCGCCGCCGCGACGCACGTGGCCGCGAGCGCGACCGCGACGCCCAGTGCCACGCCGCGCCATTGGCGCCGCGCCGCGAGATATGCGAGCAGCAGCCCGGGGAACACCTTCACGGCGGTCATCAGCCCGATCCACCCGGCGGCGCGCGTCGGGCGGGGCGACACGTCGGCCATGCCCAGCATGAGGAGCGCGACGAGCAGGGCGTTGAGATTCAGGTACTCGAAGGTGGTCTGGAGCGGCACGGCCACGGCCGCGAGCGCGAGCCATGCGGCGCGGCCGAAGCGCTGCCGCGCGCACCACACGGCTCCGGCCAGACACGCCACGTTGGCGAGCGCGAAGCTCCCCTTGGCGAGCGCGACGCTCGCGTGCGCGAGCCAGGCGAACGGCACGAGCGCGAGCAGCGGGAGCGGCGGCCACCAGGCGCCGAACGGCGGCGCACCGGCGTACACCGGTCGGTGCGCCAGCAGCAGCTCGGCTTGATGCAGGTGCATATCGAAGTCCGATCCCTTGTTCAGACTGATGGGGATCACGACCGCCGCATACAGGGCGGAGAGCGCGAGGAGACGCCAGTCGCTGCGGTGCATGAGTCGGAGAGACCGACATATGCTGGAGGGGGTGGGAGAGCCGCGCCAGTCCTCACCCCTTTGATCCCCTCTCCCTGCGGGAGAGGGGAAACTCTGTCCGTCCGTCGTTCCCCCTCTCCGCATGGCGGAGAGGGGGACAGGGGGTGAGGACCGCGAAGCGGGAGAGAGTGACGCCCACGCCTGACCCCCGAAACTGTGATCCAGCCGACAGCCCGAACCGCGCGCCCGGAGCCACACTGAGCGGGCGCCCCGCAGGGTTTACCGCCTTGCGATCATTATCCGCCCTGGAGGGCGACCATGCCGCACACCGAACAATGGGCCCGCACGCGGGTCCGCACCTGCCGCGACTTGAGGCGCGGCGCGTGGTACCGCGTGATGCGCGCGACCCCCGTCGAGGGCGTGCTCGAAGTGAACCGCCGCCTGGTCACGGTGCCGCGCACCTTCCTGCAGATCCTGCCGTTTCGCCCCCAGCTCTGGTCCGTGGTGCCGCGCGTCGCCAACGCGCCGCAGCCGCCCCTCTCGTGGGGATCGACCTACGGCGTCTGCCCGCAATGCAGCGCGCGGGCGGCCCTCGCCCCGCACGCCCCCAAGGTCTCGTGCCCGCGCTGCAACGGACTGTTCCCCGTCGCCTGGGAGGACTCCGGGTTGTGCGCGTTCGAAATGTCGGAGAAAGAAACGGCGGTCGGTCCGAAGCGCTGAACAGGATAGCGGCGGTCAGCGCCGGCGGCGGTCCCGGCTGCGGCGGCGGTCCTCTCCGGTACGCCGCGACGCGTTCGTCCGGCGCTCGATACCCCTGCGCCGATCGATCGCGACCGAGACCGCATCACGACGCCGCTCCCGCACGATGCGTCGACCGAGGCTGCGCCGTCGGTCAACGAGACGCCGACGCTGCATAACGGGGATATTTCCTCACAGTAACGGAACGGTCTCGGCGGTTTGCAAACTGTGTGCTCCCCGTCTCATCCTGTCCGGTCACGCCTCAGCCCCTCACGAAATGACGCGGGCCCGCAACAGTGTTGGGCCCTTATCCACAACGCGGCAGCCACAATCCGCTGCACCACCTGCCTGGCCGTGCTACGATTGGGTGCGCCATGCGACCCGCTCGTCTCATGCTCACGCTCAGCCTGCCACTGCTGCTCCCCGTCGCGGGGCATGCACAAACCCCCAAAGTCGGCATCGTCCTGAGCGGGGGCGCGGCCCGCGGCCTCGCGCACATCGGCGTGTTGAAAGTGCTGGAGCGAGCCGGCATTCCCGTGGACGTCATCACCGGAACCAGCATGGGGAGCGTCGTGGGGGGCCTGTACGCGGTGGGCTACAGCGCGGCGCAGCTCGACACGGTCGTGCGGGCCCAGGACTGGTTTCGTTTGCTCAGCGATCCCGTGGACCGGCGCGACCTGCCCATCGATCGCAAGGTCGCCGCGGATCGCCTGCTGCTCACGCTGCCGATCTATCAGGGCGGCGTCCATCTGCCGAGGGGCGTCGTGCCGGGCCAGCGCATCTGGGAGCTGTTGACCCGGCTCACCTGGTCGGCGCACGGCGTTCGCGATTTCCGCCGGCTCCCCATCCCGTTCGCGGCCGTCGCCACCGACTTGGAGACCGGTCAGGCGGTGGTGCTGGACCACGGCTTTCTCCCGGACGCGATCCGCGCCAGCATGGCGCTGCCGAGCGTGTTCGCTCCCGTCGAGCTGGGGCCTGCGGTGCTGATCGACGGGGGCGTGGTGCGCAACCTGCCGGCGCACGACGCCCGCGCCCTGGGCGCCGACGTGCTGATCTGCAGCGATGTGACCGACCCGCTCGAGCCGCGCGACTCGATCGTGTCGCTGGTGGACGTGCTGGTGCAAGCGGTGTCGTTCCGTGTGTGGGACTCGGAGCGCGCCGAGCGCGGGGCGTGCGATGTGCTCATCGTGCCGGACGTGCGCGCGTTCACGAGCTTCGGCTTCGGGCGCGCCGCGGAGCTGATGGCGCGGGGCGAGGCGGCGGCGCTGGCCGCCCTTCCGGAGATCGAGACCAAGGTGGGACGCCGGAGGGTGGGTCCTCGCCCGCCGGCGCCGGTCGCGCCCGACTCCGTCCTGGTGACGACCGTTCGATTCGACCTCTCCGGCGGCGGGACGGTGACGCCGGCGTTTCTGGCGCACGCGCTCGGGCTCAAGCCGCCCGCGTGGACGTCGCTCGCCGACTTGGGCGCGCGCATCGAGCGGCTCTACGCCACCGGTTTGTTCGGCAACGTGCGCTATCGGCTCGAGCACGGCGAGCTGACGCTGTTGCTCAGCGCGCGCCCCGCCGGCCGCTTCGGGCTGGGGCTGCGCTACGACAGCCGCTACAAGGCGTCGGTGCTGCTGTCCGGCACGCTCGCGAACGACGGCGTGGTGCTGGACGCCCGGCTGGGCCAGCAGATCCGGCTCGGGCTCGGAGCGGCCCGGCCGTTGGGCGAGGGGCAGAGCCTGGCGCTCGGCGCGGCACTCGCGTACGCGCACCAGCCGGTCGACTTGTTCCGGGACGGGCGCCGCGTGGCCGAAGTGCGCGTGGACGTGGGTGCGGTCAGCGCGTCGCTCGATCGCCGCTGGGGGAGCGGTGCCGGTGCCGCGCTCCGGGTGAAGGCCGAGCACGCGCGCTGGGCGGAGGAGGTGGCGGCAGTGGACTCCGCGCCGATCAATCGCAGCTTCGTCACAGTGGCGGGCGTGGGCGACATCGACACGTACGACAGCGGTGTGTTTCCCAGCCGGGGAGTGGGCCTACGGGCGGTGTCGGAGTGGGGCGGCTCGTTCTCGCACCACGTCGGGGAGGTGCGGGGCTACGTGCCGCTCGGGCGCCGGGTCTCGCTGTGGGCGGGCGCGACCCTGGGCGCCTCGGGCGGCACGCCACCGCCCCACTACCTCTTTCTCCTGGGCGGCGCGAACGGCTACTACCTCTTTCCCGACCGCGCCATCGCCTTCGCGGGCCTGCACGTGCAGGAGCGACGCGGGCGGCACGTGCAGCAGGCGGAGCTGGGCGCCCAATGGCAGGTCGCCGCCGCTCCCGACCTGTTCGCCCGCGTCCGGTGGAACGCCGGCACGGTGCTCGACCGTTGGACCTTCGAGCCCGCGGGCTGGGTGAGCGGCGTCGGCGTCGAGCTGGGTGCCAGGACGGTGGCCGGCCGGGTCAGCTTGAGCGTGTCCGGAACCGGCCGCGCGACGCCGATCGTCGAGCTCGACCTCGGCTATCCCTTCTGAACCAGGTCCCGCGCGGGCATCACCTGCGTCTCGGCGTCGACCCGCACGTGGATGCTGCCGTTCACCGAAATGTGCGCGTTCACCAGATCGTACATCCCCACCGCGGGGACCTGCAGACCCTCCAGCGTGACGTCGGTGGCGAGCGGGCGCTCGTCGCCTCGCTGCATCAGCTGCCGCACGCGGATCGAGCCCATGTTGCAGAACATGAGCTGCGCCTCGCCCGTGGCCGCGAGCACCGCGACTCTCACGCCGGGCAGATCGACCCGGGCCTCCTCGCCGTGCGAGACCTTGGCTTCCTCCAGTCGCTCCCGCAGGCGGAACGACTGCGACTGTGCTGTGATGCGGGCTTCCATAAGGCACCTCCTGTTGAATCGGGTCCTACCGCCGACGGCGCACTCGAGTTCCTTGCACGCCCCGTGCCGCCGTGGCGAGGGTGCAACCGTACCGTCGTCGTGGGGTATCTTGTTACGTTGTTGAACTTGACCTCCGAAGCCGCATGACCACTCGGCCGCGCCTCACGCGCCCGCCGCGCATCCTCATCGCCAGCGCTCAGAATCACGTCCTCTGGGACGTCGAGGGCACGCTCGGGCGGCAGGGGTATTCCGTGCTGCGTGTGTTCGCGGGCACCGCGGTGCTCGCGCGGGCGCGCGCGGCCTGTCCCGACGTGATCCTGCTGGACGCCACGCTCGCCGACTCGGAGAGCCTCGACTTGAGCCGGCTGCTGCGCGCCGATCCGCTGATCGGCGCGAGCACGCCGATCCTGCTGCTCGTGCACGACCGTCCCAAGCGGGAGGACCATCTCAGCGCGCTACGCGCCGGCGTGTGGGAGCTGCTGCGCGTGCCGGTGGACACGGGCGCGCTGCTCGCCAAGCTCGAGGCCTATCTGGTCGCCAAGCTCGAGGCCGAGCGGGCGCCGAAGCGCAGCCTGGTGGACGAGCTGACGGGGCTGTACACGCGGCGCGGGCTGGCGCGGCGGGCGTGGGAGCTGATTCTCCAGACGGCGCACCACAACACGTCCGTGGCGTGCGTGGTCGTCGCGCCCGAGGTGCGGGGTGATCCGGGTGCGGGGGTGCTGCGCGACGTCGCGCGGCTGGTGCGGGCGACGGCGCGCCACTCGGATGCGGTGGGGCGCGTGGGGCTCACCGAGTTCGCCGTGATCGCGCCCGGGGCGAACCGCATCGGGGCGCGCCGGCTGGCGCAGCGCCTGCAGGGCGCGGCGCACGCGAGCGGCAACGGAGGCGGAACGGGGGAGCTGGGGGTGGGACTGCGGGCCGGCTACGACGCGCTGCGGCAGCTGCGTACGGCGGCGATCGAGCCGCGCCGGCTGCTGGGGCGCGCCGCGCGGGCGCTCGAGATGGCGCGGGCCGAGGGGAAGTGGCTGCGCGAAGGCGCTACAGCGAGGGGTTGATCCGCAGGCGGCTCAAGCCGGGAGCGCCACGCCCGCCGGAACGGTGATCACTTCGCCGTGGTACAGTTGGAAAACGTCGGGCAGGTCGTCCTGATGCGCCAGGATGAAGTCCAGGTCGTCGAGCTGGCCGGTGGCGCGCAGGTAGCGGACGCTGTTGCTCACGAGCCAGGCGTCGGGTGAGGCGGCGCGCCAGCGGCGCACCAGGGCGGCGGTGGCGTCGTCCTCGGGTGTGTAACCGGCGTCCAGCAACTCGCCCGCGACCAGGGCGCAGCACACGCGATCTTCTTCACGGAACTCGCCGTGGCTGGCGGCGGCGACGATCGCGACTCGGGGCTGCCGCCCGGCAAGCCAGAGGCCGAGGTAGCGCGCGTTGCGCAGCGAGCCGAGATATACCGCGCCGCTCAGCGCGGCGGCGTGAATCAGGGGCGTGCCCGAGGACGACACCAGCACCAAGGGCCGCTCCACGTCAGAGCGAGCGGCGATCGCGGCCGGGCTGTTGTTCAGGTCAAACCCCGGCGGCATGACGCCGTCGATCTCGCCGGCCAGCAGCGGCCGCTCGAGCCGGGCGGCGCGGCGGCGCGCCGCCGCGACGCTGGGCGCGGTGAAGCAGCGGCGTCCCTGTGCCACCGCGGTCACGGCGGTCGTGGTGGTGCGCACCACGTCCACCACGACGATCACGTCGCCGGCCACGAGCGCTCCTCCAGCCGGGTCGCGGAAGCATCCGATCACCACACTGCCGGCGCTCATCGGCCCACCTTTCTGAGGCAACATCGCCACACGCTGCAGTCCGCACGTCGCGGCCGTTCTGCAGTATCAGCAAGTCGGGGGCCAAGCCGGTGTGAGGTGGGGGCGGGCTAGGCGTCGCACCATGTCGCAGCGACGCCACAAACGGTGGAAGACTCAGTTCTCCAGGATCTGCTGCTCTTCCCACGCGACGTCGAACGCGCCGTTGCAACGGGTGCAGCGCATGACGTTGAGCCGCTCGCGCAGCGGCACGCGCTCGCGGCAGTTGGGGCAGACGCCGTACTCGGCTACGCCGGGGAAGCGGGACGGATTCTTGGGACGCGGCACGACCGACCAGCGGCGCGGCGGCTCGCTCATGATCTCGAGATCCGCGCGCGGAATCCCGACGCGCTCGCCCACGACGTCCACGACCGCCTCGCGCGGTCCCAGCTTCTTCACGTGGTACCAGGCACCCCGGCGCAGCGGATAGTCGACGTCGGCGGCCCGGAGCCGGGCCCAAAAGCGTCTGGGAGTCACCTTCCCCTCCTGGCCGTCGTCAGCGCCTCCCCAGGCTCAGCGGTCGGAGTCGGGTGGCGGCGCGGCGGACGGCCCAGTGATCGGGTGGGCGCGTGGTGGTCGATGCGCGTCGCAATAATAGCGCTCCACGCGGGCCGTGCGCTGTGACCGCTGGTGCGTCACCCAGCGCGCCGGCCGGCGACAACTCTTGCGCGTGGCCCAATCGTAGAAGTCGCAGCGGGGGTCGCCCATGCGGAAACCCGGCGGTGCCTTGCACTCACCGACCCGAAGGGACTGAGGCGTCCGTGCTGCGGGGCTCGAGCAGAGTGAGTTGCTGCTCCGCCATGTCGCGGCCGATCCACACAAGGTGATCGCCGCACATGATCGCATCCACGGCGTAGGGCTGCATGCCGAACGACGCGGCGTCGGAGGTACCCACGAACGTGCCCGGGAAGTGATACCAGCAGTTCACGCCGTCCGGGTGGCTGTGCACCACCCCCACCGTGCCGGACCACCCCGCGGCCTCGCAGCTCTGCGTGGGCAGGACATGCGTGCGCGTGGAGCGGGAGGGCTCGACGTCGGCGGGACCGATGCGCTGCACCAGCACGGCGCCCCGCTCGATCGTGCCGATCATACAGCCCATGAATTCCGTGGGATACGAGCGGTACTGCAGCTCGAGATAGCGGCGTGCCTGCTCGGATAAGACGAGCGCGTGCACCGGG
>QHUU01000062.1 GCA_003222155.1 Gemmatimonadota bacterium
CAGCACCTTGGCGTCGCGCCGCTGCAGCGTGCCGAGGGCCTGCTCGATCTCGTCCGACAGGAAGCGGTCCATCGCCTGGTCTTCCGTGTCGGGCAGGTCTTCGGCGATGAAGCGCTCGATCAGCGAGCGATCTCCGTCGGGATCGAGCGGGGCATCGAGCCGCACGTCGCCCGTGTTGAGCGCCGCGAGCGACTGCACCACTTCGAGCGACAGCTTGGTGGCGTCGGAGATCTCCTCCGGCGTGGGCTCGCGCCGCAGCGTCTGCCGCAGGTACTCGGCCGTGCGCACGATGCGCGACAGGTCGGCCGTGCGGTTCAGCGGCACGCGCACGGTGCGGCCCTGGCGCGCCAGCGCCGCGAGAATCGCCTGCCGGATCCACCACACCGCGTAGGAGATGAACTTCACCCCCTGGTCCGGGTCGAACTTCCGGGCCGCAGTGAGCAGCCCCACGTTTCCCTCGCCGATCAGGTCGGTGAGGGGCAGGCCGCGGTTCTGGTATTTCTTTGCGACCGAGATGACGAAGCGCAGGTTGCGCTTCACCAGCTCCTGCATCGACTCCTGATCGCCGGCGCGCACCTTGCGAGCGAGCGCGATCTCCTCCTTTTGGGTGAGGAGGGGCGTCTTCGACACCTCATGGAGATACTGGTCGAGGATGTCGCGCTCGTGCTCATGGGTGCCGAGGCCGGACAAGAGCCCCCGGCGCCGCCCGCGCTTTTTGGCGGGCTTCGCCTTCGCCTCGGGCGCCGCTGCGGCAGCCGCCGCCGTGGGGCGGGGGGCCGTTCGAGGCTTCGCCCGGGCGGGGGAGGTGGTCTTCTTCCGTCGAATACGCTTGGGCATCGCTATGGTCCCGGATCACCCTGTGATACCGAACACAGGAGGAAAAGTTCGCGCCTGGGCATGAAATCGCTTGACACCACTGGAACGTCCCGGTAAGATGCCGTGTTCCCGCCGGAACGCGTTTTGCCGGGCCCAATATACGGGGGGCGTAGCTCAGTTGGGAGAGCGCGTGAATGGCATTCACGAGGTCAGGGGTTCGATCCCCCTCGCCTCCATCACGGCTGGACGCCGAGACGCCGAGCCGCCTAGTCTGACATGGCCCAGACCCGTTACATTGGGCGGCAAGAGCGTCGCAGTCGACCGTAGTCGTCTCGGCGTCCAGTTGTTCGCGGGAATAGCTCAGTTGGTAGAGCACAACCTTGCCAAGGTTGGGGTCGCGGGTTCGAGTCCCGTTTCCCGCTCTCACCCGGCGTCACGGCCGGGGCCATGGCTTGAGGATACAACGACGCGGGGTGGAGCAGTCTGGTAGCTCGCCGGGCTCATAACCCGGAGGTCGTGGGTTCAAATCCCACCCCCGCTACTCAAACGCGGAACGCGGAACGTGGAATGCGGAACAGGTGTCACACGTTCCTCTGTTCCGCGTTCCCACTTCCGCGTTCCGCGTTCTAGACGGGCGGTTAGCTCAGCTGGTTAGAGCGCCACGTTGACATCGTGGAGGTCACTAGTTCGAGTCTAGTACCGCCCACTCGCGCCCATAGCTCAACTGGATAGAGCGCTTGACTACGGATCAAGAGGCTGGGGGTTCGAGTCCTCCTGGGCGCATAACGGCTGGACGCCTAGACGCCGAGACGCCTAGACGCCCAGGAGTTCGCAGGATGCAGTCCTAGGCGGCTAGGCGTCTATGCGTCTGGGCGTCTAGCCTTTCGGGGCGTAGCGCAGCCCGGTTAGCGCGCCTGGTTCGGGACCAGGAGGTCGGAGGTTCAAATCCTCTCGCCCCGACTAGAATGTTTGCGCCAGTAGCTCAGCTGGATAGAGCGTCGGCCTCCGGAGCCGAAGGTCCCGCGTTCGAATCGCGGCTGGCGCATCGCAACGCGACGAGTCGAGCGGCAACGCGGTCCGGGATCGGGGCGTGCTCCCTCGCCAGGAGGTCGTAGAGCAGGCGATCGTACGGCCGCCCCTCGATCCAGTGCCGCCGCCGCTGCCGCCCGACATACCTGAACTTGAGCTGCTCCAGCACGCGACGTGCTGCCACGTTGCTCTCGACTGTCCACGCGCTCACCGCTTCCAGCCCGAGCTCGACAAAGCCGAACGTGAGCAGCTTGGACGCGGCGCGGAACGTATAGCCCCCGTAACGCTTCCGACCGAGCACCGCCCATAGCGAACCGGCCGTCTTCGACTCGCGACGTATGTCCGACAGTGCCACGAGGCCGACCGGCAGATCGCTATCATCCGGCGTGAACAGGCGGAGCAGGTGGAGATCCCGCTGCGTCATGATTGTGAGAGAAACGCGGCTCAGGGCGTGGACGCCGTCTCCGAAGTCCAGCCACTTGTAGTTCTCCTCGCGTCCCAGCCACTGGGCGGCGAGCTGGATCAACTCGGGTCTGTCGAGCGGCAAGAGCTTCATGGCCGGGTCCCCGAACGCGAATGAGCGCGGACGCAACACGTGGGTTGACTCACCGTGCATCATCGCAACACCCGGACCACAGCAACAGCAGGATCTGGCAAACCCAAAAAACCTCAAACGTCGGAATCGAGTGCGGACTCCGAGCAACACCCGCTGCGGAGATCCATCAATCGCGGCCGGGCGGTCGTCAAGCCGTCACGGGATTCCCACGAGCTTGTGCGTCTGGAGACTGAGGCGCCACCGGGGATGGGCGAGGCAGTAGCGCACGGCGAGCTCCGTGTTCCGCACCCGGTCGGGCCCGTCCATCGGCTGCAGGAACCAGTGTCGAAAACCGAGGCCTTCGAGGCTCTCAGGGGAGATGCCCTCCTGGGGGAACACCAGCTTCAGCTCGTCGCCGCTCCGGAGCACGAGCTCGGCTCCGGCCTTGGGGCTGACGCACACCCAATCGACACCGGGTGGCGGCAGCAGGGTGCCGTTCGTCTCGATCGCGATTTCGAACCCCGCCCTATGCAAGGCGGCGGTGAGGGGCTCGTCGAGTTGCAGCAGGGGCTCGCCGCCCGTGCATACGACGAAGCGGGGGGCGCCAGGCGCAGCCGCGGCGGGCCAGGCCGCCAGCACGGCTCGTGCGAGCGCATCGCTCGAGGCGAACCGCCCACCACCGGGACCGTCCGTGTCGACGAAGTCCGTGTCGCAGAAGCCGCACCGCGCCGTCGCGCGATCTTCCTCGCGCCCGGACCACAGGTTGCAGCCCGAGAATCGCAACAGCACCGCGGGGCGCCCGGCGTTCGCCCCCTCGCCCTGGAGCGTGTAGTAGATCTCCTTCACGGCGTAGCTCACCGCGAGGCTCCCGCCGCTGCCCGGTATCGGATTGGATCGGGTGTGCCCGCCTCGGCGAAGCCCTTCAGGCGCAACAGGCAGGCATCACAGCGCCCGCAGGCCTCGCCGCCGGGCGCGGGGTCGTAACAGCTCGAGGTGAGCGCGTAGTCGAGGCCCAGCGACAGGCCCGTGAGAATGATCTCCCGCTTGGAGAGGGCGATCAGGGGCGTATGGATTCGGAGGCGCTGCCGACCCTCGACGCCCGCCCGCGTGGCGAGGCTCGCCATGGCCTGGAACGCCGCGATGTACTCCGGCCGGCAGTCGGGGTAGCCGCTGTAGTCGAGGGCCGTCACGCCGATGAAGATATCCGCCGCGCCCACGACCTCGGCCCACGCCAACGCAAAGGACAGGAAGATCGTGTTGCGCGCGGGCACATAGGTGACCGGGATCCCCGCCGCGAGCTCGGCGGGGGTCCGGTCCTTGGGGACCGCAATCTCGGCCGTGAGCGCGGACCCGCCGAATCGCCGCAGGTCGAATTCGACGATCTCGTGCCGTGCTACGTGGAGGGCGCGGGCGACACGACGGGCCGCCGCGATCTCGACCTCGTGACGCTGGCCGTAGTGGAACGTGAGCGCGTAGACCTCGAACCCCTGGTGCTGGGCCAGGGCCAGCGCCGTGGTCGAGTCGATCCCGCCGCTCAACAGTGCGATGGCTTTCGGCTTGGGATTGGTCATCTTTCCGAAAGTTATCCGCTCGAGCACATCGGTACAGTGACGAGTTGAGGAGTCCACCATGACCTCGCAACCGCCCAGGCTGCCCCGCACGGGACCGCTCCCCCGACCCGCGAACCCGACGGAGGCTCGGGAGTACCTGAAGGCCGAAGCGTTTCCCGCGCCGGACGTGCGGACCGTGACCCTGACGGCCACGGAATTCACATCCATCTGCCCTCGCACCGGCCAGCCCGACTTCGGCAGCGTGACCATCGAGTACACGCCCGGTGAACGCTGCCTCGAGTCGAAGGCGCTCAAGTACTATCTCTGGTCGTATCGCGATGAAGGAGCGTTCTGCGAGAGCCTGGCGGCCCGGATCGCGGACGACATCGTGTACGCCATCCGCCCCAGGGCACTCAGCGTGCAGGTCAACCAGAACGTGCGAGGCGGGATTGCCCTGGTCGCCCGCGCCGTGCGGGAAGGGACGTGACGCCATGGATGCGCAGCAGCTTCGGGCCATTCAGACGCCGCTCAAGGAGCGCTACCGCGCCGAGCCTGCGGCAGCACTGGTCACGCTGCACGCACGGGGCAAACTCGGCGAGGAGAACCCCACGTGCAGCGTGGAAACCGGGAGGGCGTTGGTCGAGGCCGGCCTGCACCCGGCCACGGGTGGTGACGGTCGCGCGGCGTGCTCGGGCGATCTGCTGCTCGAAGCCCTGGTTGCCTGCGCCGGGGTCACGCTGAAGGCGGTCGCCACGGCGCTCGCCCTGCCGCTCGACGGCGGGACCGTCTCCGCCGAAGGCGACCTGGATTTTCGCGGCACGCTGGGCGTCGCGAAGGACGTACCGGTGGGGTTTCAGGCGATACGCCTGCGGTTCGACCTGGACACCGACGCGAGCGCGGAGCAGCTCGATTCCCTGCTCCGGCTCACGGAGCGCTACTGTGTCGTGTATCAGACGCTCCAGCACGCCGCGAGCGTCACGGTATCCCTGTCGGCGCGCGGCGCAGGCGGTCGCTAGAGCCCCAGGGCCAATCCCACGCGGGCCAGGGACGCCTGGATCGGCGCGTCGATCTCCCCCGTCCCGCCGGGGTTGGTCTTGCGATTCATGCGGTTGAACGCGTAGGTCGCGGTGCCGTGCAGCCTCCCCGCCAGCCGGATATCGAGGCCGAGACCCAGATCGAGCGAGATGGCGGCGCGGCCCCCTCCCGAGAATTTCGGCGCCGCGAGGTAGTTGGCGCGGAACACGACCGTCGCGCCCGGCCCGATCTCGTAGAACGAGCGCGCCCCTACCCGCACCGCTCCCACCGACTGGGCGTCGAACTCGGGATCGGCGCTGCGGTGGAGCACCCCCACCTCGACGCTCGCGTAGGCGGCCACGTCGTACGCGACCCAGGCGTCCACCTGCGTGGCGGTGAAGCCGGTCGTCGCGGCGCTGCCGTCCGCGGGATCGAGACTCAGGCGCACCACGGCCGCCTCGACGGAGAGCCTGTCCCGCCGCGCCCACAGCGACCCCCCGAAGCCGCTGCCGCGATACCGCAGCCCGGAGGCGACTTCGCGATAATCGGCCAGCGCGAACTGAGGCCCGACGGTGACCAGCTGGCCCGCCGCCGGCCGCAGCGCGAGGGCGAGCAGCAGGGCGCCAAGAGCCGCGCGACTCACTTGGGCGTCACTTGTGGTACCGGGGCCACGGTGACCTGCACCTGCTGGCGCCGGGCCACGTTCTCCTTCGCGATGTCCTGGTTGCGCCGCGCGATCTGGTCGCGCAGCAGCCGGTTGTAAAGAATGTTGGCCGCGGCGGGGCGTGGCGCCGGCTTGCGGAGCATCATCACGAACCCCGTCACCAGCGCCGCTCCTCCCACGAGCCCCAGCTCGCGCTTCGAGCCCGAGCCGAGGCTCGAGCTCTCGAGGCCCAGCGTGCCGACGAGCGCGCCGCCCGTATAAAGGAAAGCCAGCCCCACCGGACGCCAGCTCTGCGGCGGAATCTCGGTCTCGGGAAGGAACTGGTAGCCGGGCAGACTCGTGACGGACGGCACGGTGTCCACACGGCCATGACTCACGCGGATCGGCTGCGATGCGGAGAACGTGTTCTGACCCAGGCGCGCATCGACCACGAGGGTGTAAGTGCCCGGCGGCACCGGGTCACCGCCCGCGAGGCGCGCCGGCCAGCGCAGGTTCACCTGCCCGTTCCACGCGCCCGAGTCGATCACGACGGTCCCCCCGGTGCCGATGGCGCGCGCGACCACGCGCGCAGGCTGCGTGACCGTGAACCGGACGGGCACGGCCCCCTGCCCGCCGACGAAACTGACGCTGTCGACCCGCAGCTGCCGCACCAGCAGCACCTGACGCAGCGCCACGTCGAAGGCGCTGTACGCCTTGGGCGACACGCGGTTGGGGTCGAGCTGTCGCTCCGGGTCGATGAGCACGAGCTGCTTGAAGGCGTCCACGGCTTTGAGGATCGAGTCCATGGCACCGTAGGTGAATCCCAGCAGCTCGTACGCCCGGGCACGCTCGGCACCGGTGAGTCGCTCGCGCAGCGCGGCCCGCGCGAGCGTCAGCACCTGGCGATACTCGAGGTTGTCGTACGCCTGCTGCGCGCGGCGGAGGGTGGCGTTCTGCCCCGCCTGGGCAGCTCCCAGCGCCGGGACGGCCAGGCCTGCGAAGCACACCACTGCGCCAAGGTAGCGGGCCATGGGACTCACTCCGGCAACAGGGTGTAGCGCTTGCGGACCGTGTTGCTCGCGTCGACCTGCACGGTCTCGCTGACCGTCTTGAACCCGGCATGCTCGATACGGACCGTGTGGCGGCCGGGCCTGACGACGTATTCGACCAGCGGCGTCTGGCCGGCATCGACGCCATCGATGTACACCTCGCCGAACGGGTCCGCGGCGATGGTGAGGAAGCTCTGCGCTGCCGGCACGGGCGCGGCCGGCCGCGGCCTGGTGCGCGGGGCCGGGCTCGATTGCACCGGCACGCGAACGGTGTCCTGGATCCTCACCGTGTCGACGGACGGTACCGCTTCCCGCTCCCCGCTCCCTCGGCGCCCCAGGACCAGGTATCCTCCCACGCCGGCGGCCACCACGACCACGACTCCGATCCAGGCGGCGGCGCGGGACTTTCTAGGGGCAGCGGGGGGAGCGGCCTTGCCTCGGCGCCCGCCCGGGAGCGGCGTCGTGGGTGCGCCGGTGATCTGGGTCGGCGAGTCGGCCGTTGCTTGCGGACGCGGGCGCACGGTGCCGGGCCCCTTCCCCTTCCCAGGCGACGCGACCGGCTGCTCCGGCCAGACGCCGGTGGCGAAGTCTTCCATCGTCGGAAACCGCAGGTCCGGGTCCTTGGAGAGGGCACGCGAGATCGCGGCCGTGAGGGCCCCGGGGATGCCGGGGCGCCTGGCGCTCGCGAGCGGCGGCTCCTCGTAGATGTGCTTGTAGATGATGGTATGGACGGAGTCGCCGGCGAACGGCAGCTCGGCCGTGATCATGCGAAAGCCGACCACGCCAAGCGAGTACTGGTCGGCGCGGCCATCCACGGCCGCCCCCTTTCCCTGCTCGGGCGCCATGTAGTGCGGCGTGCCGATGATCATGCCGGTGGCCGTGAACCCGGTCGCCGCCTGGAGCGCCTTGGAGATGCCGAAGTCGGTGAGCATGACCCGGCCGTCGTGGTCGAACATGATGTTGGCGGGCTTGACGTCGCGGTGCACGACGCCGCGCTGGTGGGCGTGCCCCAGAGCGCAGGCGGCTTCCCACAGAATCCGCTGGATGTCGGGGACCGGGAGCGGCTCCTTCTTGTCGAGCAGGTCCTCGAGCGAGGTGCCCTCGACATACTTCATCACGAAGTAGTTGAGCCCGCCCTCGCTCTCGACCCGGTAGATGGGGATGATGTTGGGGTGGTCGAGCTTGGCGGCGGTCTTGGCCTCCTGCTGGAAGCGGCGCACCACCTGGTCGTCCTGGGCGACATCGGGCGGAAGCACCTTGATCGCCACCTCGCGCTCGAGGGTGAGATCGTACGCCAGGAACACCTGGCCCATGCCCCCCTTCCCCAGCAGGCGCTCGATCCGGTACTTGCCCTCGATGATGCGCTGCAGCCGCTCGCGAACGACGTCGACGCTGCTGGTGCTCGCACCGGTGCCCGCGCCGGATATGTCCGCGCCACACGACAAGCAGAACCGGCTGTTCTCCGGGACCGGCGTGTGACAGCGGAAGCATTCGAGCACGCCGTTGGTCACGGCCGCCGGCTCCTGACGAGGGTGGACCGGGCGCTGGCGGCCGACGCGCGGCGGCGGCGGAGCGCGGCGCTCGCGGTGGCGGGTGGCGACGGCCAGGTCGGGGTGTTGCAGGTTCCTGGTTGCAGCAGCGGGACGGTGCCCACGCAGACCTCGTAGGTGGTGGTCGTGCCGGCGAAGTCCACGATCGCCAGGTAATAGTCCCCCGTGGCGAGGGACGGCGTCAGGTTCACATCCGAACCCGCCGCCGTGTCGGCGGCGACCACCGAAACAACGGTGTCGGTCGCGGCGGGCACCTTGATGACGTAAAGATCCAGGTCCTTGAGGGAGTCCGGGTGCGTCCCGGGGAATGCGTGCAGCCGCACCTGCGCCGTCGAGGTGGCCCCCGGGCTCGTGTAGCGGAATCGGATCCAGTCGACGTCGTGCGGATTCTCGATGGTCAAGGTGTCGCGGAAGGTCGGGGCCGGGACGGTGCCGCGCAGGTCGGCGGCGTTGCACGAGTTGTCGTCTTCGTGCGCGTCGGCGGGGAGCTCGCTGACGTAGCCGGCAAGCACCGAGAGACCGTAGCGTCCCGGCGTGCCGTAGATGGCGATCGCGTCGAGCCCGGGCGGCGGCAGGTTCTTGAACGCGACGATCGTCGAATCGCCCACCGCTTCGGCGGGCGCGAAGCCGGCGCCGTGGCAGGCGTGCGATTTCGGCCCGAAGGTCCAGGAGTCCGAGCCGATCACGTACGTCTTGGCGGGGCCGTTCCAGCCCAGCGAGTCCGTCAGGAACGTCGAGAACGTGCCCGCGATCTGAGGCGCCGTCAGGATGATCGTCAGGTCCTGCGTCTGGGCCTGGGTGAAATGGTACCAGTCCACGCCGTTCTTTTCGCCGCGCCGCAAGGGCTCGAAGGCCAACGCAGGGTTGAAGAACCGGAGGATGGGGTACGCAGGGAACGGCGGCGGCGCGCCCAGGTTGATGGGTTGGGGGATGGTGTCATCCGGCTCGAACAGGTCGTGCTCGATCACTCGGGTAGTGTCTCCGTGAACAAATCCCAACACGCCGTTGCCCCCCGAGATCCCGAAGAAGAAGAGCGAGTCGGTCTGCGCGGGCGGCGGCACCCAGTACAGCCGACGCGACGTGCCGTTGGCGAACGCCGTATCGGCGAACGGATCCAGGATCAGCGGAGTGCTCTTCAACTGCGCCGCGAAAATCGAGTCGACCCCAACGCCGTATAACGACACCAGCTCGCCGTAGCGCACGATCCTGGGCCGTACGCTGTCGATCTCGAGGGGAGCCGAGACCCGGATGGTGTCCGCGGCCGCCAGCTGGCCCGTGTCGAAGTTGCGCGCGGCGGCCGTGATGATCACCGTGCCCGACTTGATCCCGACGACCCGGCCCGCCGCGACGGTGGCCACGGCCGAGTCACTGCTCGACCACACGAACGCGACGTTGGGGATCGGCTGCGAGTCGCCCGGTCCACGGATCTCCCAGGCCCTGGCTGCCACGACCGTGTCGTTGCCGCGAAACAGAATTCGCACCGGCGGGAGGCTGACGTGCACCGACGCGTCGTGCTCGGTGGGGTAGACGCAGGTCGCGACGGTCACACAACCGATCAGCAGCGCTCCCGCAGCCAGGCCGCGCCCGTGTCGCATTCGACGATGTCCGCCGGGGTCGGCAGTCAATCTAATGGTCCCCCGGTGCGACGCCCATGACGCGTCTCACCTAGAGCCGCCCCCGGCGCTTCAGCTCGAGGTACCGCGCCACGACCGCCTCGGCGGCCCGCTGGGGCGCGACGTCCAGCACCAGCACCCCCGCGCGCCGCATGTGTCCCAGCGCCTCCTCCCGGGCCCGCAGCAGCTCCTCGGCTGCCGCCTTGCGAAACGCGTCGTGCGCCGCGACGGGCCGGAGCCCCGCGACCTGCTCGACTTCCGGATTCTTGAGCGTGACGGCGAGGGGCAGATGGCGCGGCCGCAGGCTGGCGACGTTCGCCACCAGGGCGTCCGACGCGAAGCGGTCGATCACGTCGGTGAAGAGCACGGTGAGCGCGCGTTTGCGGTTGCGCGCGGCGAGGTACCGGAACGCGCCCGGGTAGTCCGGCTCGACGAGCGTCGGCTGGATCACCGCGAGCACGTCGAGCACGCGCTTCAGCGCCGCCCGGCCGCGCTGCGGCGCGACGAAATGCTGCACGCCGTCCGCGAACGCCATCACGCCGACGTTGTCGTCGTGCTGCGTGGCAGCGTACGCCAGCTCGAGCGCCGCCCGCACCACGTAGTCGAGCCGCGACAGGCCGGCGATCTCGGCGGTGAGCAGCCGACCCGTGTCGAGCAGCAGCAGCACCTGCTGGCGCCGCTCCGCCTCGTACTGCCGCGTGATCACCTTGCCGCGGCGGGCCGTGGCCTTCCAGTCGATGTGCCGCAGATCGTCGCCCGGCACCCAGTCGCGCAGCGACTCGAACAGACGGCCCTCGCCCAGCTGTCGCAGGGGCGTGATGCCCTGCTCGCGCCGCCGCTGCGCCCGCGCCACCGACGCCTGGAGTCGGACGGTGACGAGGGGGGGATACACGGCCGCGTCCCAGGGCAGGTCGATCCGGTCGCGCCGAGCTCCCAGTCCGAGCGGACCGATCGAGTCCACGGCGAACCCACCCCCCCGCTCCCGCCCCCGCCGCGCCGGCCGCACGGAGACGGTGTCGCGCGCGCTGCCGAGCGGCGGCACAGCGATGCGGCGCGACGGCTGCGAGCCCCCCAGCACGTCGGGCCGCAGCTCGCGCACCCGCAGGCGGGCGATGCGCCGGGTGTCGTTCACCCAGCGGTAGGAGACGTCGGCCTCGCGACCCACCGAAAACGCCGGGGGCGCGTCGCGCGACACGCGCAGCCCGGCGCTGCCCGGGCGAGCGGCGAGCACGGCGTCCAGCCACACCAGTGCGACGAGCACCAGGTCGGCGGCGAGCATGGCATCGAGGCCCCAGGGGATCCAGAGCGCCGCGAGACCGGCGAGTGCACCGGCCGCACCCACCTCCAGCGCGCGCCGGGTCCAGAGCACCCCCGCCCGCGTGCCGACGAAATACCAGACGCCCCAGAACGCCGCGACGATCGCGAGGTACGCGAGCCACGCCAGCGGCGTCACGCCGTCGGCACCTCCGTCTTGTCGAGGATCGCCTTCAGCGCCGCGTCCGGCGTGACGCCCTCGAGCTCAAGCTCCGGCGCGACGCTCACCCGATGGCGCAGCACCGCGCAGGCGAGCCGCTTCACATCGTCGGGGATCACGTAATCGCGCCCGTCCAGCAGCGCCGCCGCACGGGCCGCCTTGAGCAGGGCCACGCCGGCCCGGGGGCTCGCGCCCAGCGTGAACGACGCGGCCTCTCGCGTGGCCCGGACGACGCCCGCGATGTAGGCGGTGATCTGCGACGCGACCCGCACCCCCTCGACCGCGGCGCGCAACCGCTCGAGGCCGGCCGCGTCGGTCACCTGGCTCACGCCGTACGTCGCCGGCCGGTCCGCCTCGAAGCCCTGGACCGTGCGCTCGAGGACGCCCCGCTCGGCGTCCGAGTCGGGGTAGCCCACCAGCACCTTGGCCATGAAGCGGTCGAGCTCGGCCTCGGGCAGGGGGTAGGTCCCTTCGAACTCGACGGGGTTCTGGGTCGCGAACACGGTGAACGTGGCGGACAGCGGGTGCCCCACACCGTCGACGGTGACGGTGCGCTCCTGCATCGCCTCGAGCAGGGCGGCCTGCGTCTTGGCGGGCGCCCGGTTGATTTCGTCGGCCAGCACCAGATCGGCGAAGATCGGACCCGGTCGGAAAGTGAACTCCCGCGCGCCGGTGAGCAGCGTGACCCCGGTGATGTCGGCCGGCATCAGGTCGGGGGTGAACTGGATGCGCTGAAATTTCACGTCGAGCGCCAGCCCCAGGGTGCGCACCAGCAGGGTCTTGGCGGTGCCCGGCACGCCCTCGAGCAAAACGTGTCCGCGGGCGAGGAGGCACACCAGGGCCTCGCGGGTCGCCGCCGCCTGCCCCAGAATCACGCCATCGAGCGCCTCTAAGATGCGGCGCGCGTCGTCTGCGGGCGAAGCTGCTCCCACACGTCCTCCACCGCTTGGGCGGCCGCGAGTGCACGCTCGGGACCGCCGGGTTGGTCGATCGTGCGCTGCAGCTCCCGCACCGCGTTGCGCCCGGTGGCGGTCGGCAGCCCCAGCTCCAGCGCCGCGAGCCAGGAACGCTGGCCCTCGACGGACAGCGCGCCGGCGCGACCGAGGCGACGCCGCAGCCCGGACACCGTGAGCGACACCGCCGTGTCCACACCCCCTGCTCCTTCGAGCCCGGCCGCGAGCGCGTCGAGATGCTCGAGGGGTGATCGCCGCCGCCGCTCGACGCCCGCGCGCGGGGGCCCGAACCGCACGGCCATTCCGGCGACTGCCACGAGCGCTACACCCACGAGCTGGAGAAGGGCCCAACCCGGCGGATGGCCCACCAGCCAGGCCGCCGCCGCCGCCAGCAGCGAGCCGCCGGCGCCGAACCCCTGGTGATACTCGTCCACGACCACCCGGCGCGTGCGCCCGTCCGCAAACCAGGGGAGCACGGCGAGCCCGGCATCGGTCTCCTTGAGCGAGCGGTTGGTGAGGAAGCCGCCGTCGGCAAGCAAGATCGCTTCCCCCCCGGACCGAAAGCCCAGGCGGATGGCCAGGGGGCGACCGCCCCTGACACCGAGCAGGGTGTCCACCCGAAGGGCGAGACGGGGTGGGCACCCATCGCCATCCAGGCGTTCCGCCGTCGCAGCCGCGAGCGACTCGGCCGGCATCGGCACCAGCGTGCGACCGGCACGGGGGAGACGCCAGGCGCCGCTCAACACCGGGCTCGAATCCGCTGCCGCGCCGCGCCGCAGGCGCCGCGAGTGGTAGCCGAAGCACGTCTCGATCCCCGTCACGCCGGCGACGAACACGCGTCCTCCGTGCGTCACATAGTCGCGCACCGCGACGAGCTCACGCGCCGTGGGGCGGTCGATGTCGAGAAACGCGAGCAGCACGGCTCGCCGGGGCTCCACGCCGTCGCTCGCGAGGTCGAAGTAGGGGTGTCGCCGCTGCTCCACCGTCATCCCGAGGTGCCTGAGGGTCTGGGCCAGCCCTTTCGCGCCGTGCGGCCCGGCCAGATAGCTGGAGAGCCGGGGGTCGTCCAGGTCCCGGGTGGGTGCGGTCACCACGCCGGCGACCGCCGCGAGTACGATGGCCGCGATCGCCCCGAGGACGACCGCCCGCTCACCGCGTCGCAGCATGAAGCCCGAGCCCCGCGGCCAGTGCGTCGAAGCGGTGCCACTGCTCGGCATCGCACGGCGCGCCCCCGAACACGTGGCGGTACAAGGTGGCCACGAGCTCGGTCAGCCCCGAGCGCCCGGCGGCGTCGAGCCGCGCTTCGAGCGCGTACTCGGCGGGGGTCTTGGACGGATGGAACTGCACGACGCGGCGCTCGTCCAGCTCCAGCACCGCGGCGAGGAAGCGATAGGCGAGGGCTTCGGCGAACCGACCCGCGGCGCCCAGGCGACGCGCTTGCGCGGCGTACCAGGCGGCGTCGCGCGGCGGGGCGGCGGCGGGCATGGGCGGGCGGACCGGCTCGCCCGGTCGCAACGACCGCCACACGATCCAGCCGAGGTGCATCAGTGAAGCGACGAGCGCCAGGGTCAGGACGCCGAGCACGATGTAGTAGCGAACGGGGGAGACGAGCCGCAGGCCCTCGAGCCAGTCGAGCGCCCGGTGCCATTGGGTGAGCAGCCAGACCCACGTGCTGTTGGGCTCGCTCCAGCGGTATTCGCGGGCCGCGAATACCGTGCGGAGCGCGGCCCGCAGCGAGTCCGGATCGGCGGCCTGAGGCGCGAAGCTCACGCCCTCGCGGCCGCGACCCCGAGGTGTTGGCTCAGGAGCTCCAGGTCGAACGCTTCCTTGCGTACCCGCAGGTCGTAATAGAACAGGGTGAAGACGCAGCTGATGAACGGATACAGGAAGAGGGAGATCAGGCCGAGGCCGATCACCGCCGGCACCATCAGCGGCGGAAAGACGGCGGCGGCGACGCCGGCAATCACGCCGAACCCCATCAGGAAGAGGCCGAAGAGAACGATGACCACGAAGTACAGTCCGAACGCCTTCCACTTGAACCCGCTGGTGAGCTTCCACGAACGGCCCACGCCGTCCGTGCCGCCCGGCAGCGGTTCCAGCACGGCGGCCTGCACTGCGACGGCAAGGCCGCAACCCACGATGATCCCGGGAATCAGGAGGAGGAGGCACGCCAAGCCGATCAAGATGCCGGAGGCGAAGCCGGCGCTGAAGCTGCGGCCCATCTTCGACACCGCGAAATCGAGCGCATCGCCCATGGAGGGCTCGTGGCCGAGGTACGCCTGTGACACCACCCGGATGGAGGCGCCGGTCACGAGCAGGTAGCCCACGAAGGTCAGCACCTGCGACAGGGCGTACAGCCCGAAGTGCTGCTGCGGCCCGCCGGCGAACTGGACGAACAGACTCAGCGCGGTCGGCAGACCCTGGCACACGATCGCGATGCCGAAGAAGACGCCGGCATGCCGGCGCAGCAGCGCGAACGACGCATCGAGGATCTCGCCCAGCGCCAGCGGCCGGAGTTGGGTGGTAGCCATGGCTCCTCCTTCGTGAGTAAGATGACTCCCGGATGCCCGCCCCGCGAGCCCTGACGGTCCCGCAGTTCGCGCGGCGCCTCGCGATCGAGACGCCGGAGCACCTCGTGCTCGAACTCGAGCTCGCCGGCGTGGGATCCCGCATCGCCGCCGCCGCCTGCGACGCGGTGCTGCTGGGCGTGCTCTACGTCGGGCTTGGCATGGGCCTCGTGGCGCTACTGACGCAGCGCGAGTCGCCTGGTGCGTGGTCGACGCTCGTCGCCGTGCTCGCGGTGCTCGCCCTCTTTCTCCTCTTCTGGTGCTATTTCCTCCTGTTCGAAGCGCTCAACCACGGCCGGACGCCGGGCAAGCGCCTCATGGGCATTCGCGTCGTGATGGATACGGGGCACCCGATCACGCTCGCGGCCGCCGCCGTGCGGAACCTGATCCGCGTCGTGGACGGGCTCCCGTTCGGCCTGGTGGGCCTCGCCTTCGTGCTGTTTCATCCGCAGAACAAGCGGCTCGGCGATATCGTGGCCGGAACGGTAGTGGCGCGCGACCGGCCCGAAGACCTGCAGCTCGCCGGCGTTCCCGCGGATCGACAGCCGGCGGCGGAGCCGCTCGAGACCGGCCCGCCCGAGCTCAGCGACGAGGAGTTCCGCTTGCTCGACCAGTATCTCGAGCGGCTGGAGAGCCTGGACGGCGCGCTGCGCCGTCGCTTTACCGCCGACCTGGCGGCCCGGTTCGCCCCCCGCTTTCCGCGGCGGGACGCCGACCCCGAGGCGTTCCTGGTGCGGCTGCATACGGCCGAGTTCGCGAAACGGAGCGGCCGGCTCGCCGCGCGGCGGACGGAGGGCGCCGGACGAACGACGGTCGCGGCGGAGCGGTTCGTGACGCGAAAGCGGGACTCGTGGGAGGCGTTCCGCATCCTCGCCGCCCGGGCCGAGCGGGTCGGCTTGAAGCAGTTGGGTGCGGCGGAGATTCCCGGTTTCGCCGCGCGCTATCGCGAAGTGGCCGCGGACCTGGCGCGCGCCCGCACCTATGGGGTGGATCCCAGGGTGCTCGAATATCTGGAGCGCGTGGTGAGCGCGGGGCACAATGCCCTGTACGGCCGGCACATCGGCCACCGGGTGCACGTGGGCCGCCTGGTCCTCCGGGAGCTGCCGGCGGCCGTGGTGGCCGCGCGCGCGTACGTGGTGACGGCCCTGCTGGTGTTCGCCGTTCCGGCCGCCACCGGATACGTGCTGATCCGCGAGCGTCCGGCGATCGCGGAGCAGGTGCTCCCCGACGAGATGCTGGCGCGCGCGCGCGCGGGGGCCGAGCGCCGGGCACAGGGCGTCGGCTACGCGCAGGCGCCCTCGATGTACCTGCCGTTCATCGCCTCGCGGATCATCACGAACAACGTGCAGGTGGCGTTCCTGGGCTTCGCGTTCGGGATCACCGCCGGCATCGGCACCTTGCTGCTCCTCGTGTTCAACGGCCTGTTCTTCGGCGCGGTGCTGGGGCTGTTCGCGAATTACGGACTGGCCGGATGGCTGCTCACGTTCGTCGCCGGCCACGGAGTGCTGGAGCTTTCGGCCATCTTCATCGCCGGGGGCGCCGGGCTGCTCGTGGCCCGGGCTCTGCTCGCGCCCGGAGACCTGACCCGGCGCGATGCGCTGGTGCTCGCCGGCCGCCAGGCCGCCCGTCTGGTCGGAGCGGCCGTCCTGCTGCTCGCGCTCGCGGGCACGATCGAGGGTCTCCTGTCCGCGAGCGACGCCCCCGCTCCTCTCAAGGTTGCCACCGGCGGCGCGACCGTCGTCCTGCTGATCCTCTACCTCGCGAGCGGGCGGCACTACCTCAGCACGCACGCCACGGGTCCGGTCGGGGGGGTGGGGGCCACCGCAGCCAGCGGCACGGACCCGCACTGAGCCGGCGCGGTAACCACCACCGCGCGGGAGGGCAGAACCGCGGCCAGTGGCGCCGACTCACGGCGTCCGCTTCACCGAGTCACCGATTCACCGATTCACCGGTCCAGAGCTTCGAGGATGCCGCGCATTTTGCGCGACAACGCTTCAATCTGCTTCAGGCCCGCCACCGTCTCCCCATCGTACTTGTCCGCTCCCAGGAGGAGCAGCTGCGTCTCGGCAAGGATGGCTGCGAGCGGGTTGGAAAGGTCGTGCCGGAGCTTTCTGATCGGATCCAGGGCGTCGGCCATCTAGAGGAGGGACCGGTACAGATCGCGCAGGTGGTGGTCGCGCAGGTCGCGCACCGCCTGCCACAGGTCCGGCTCCGACGCGGCGCAGAAAATCTCGGCCGTCGCGCGCTCCGCCTCGGTGTCCGCTGCCCCGAACAGCACCCGGCCCCGCCACACGCCGTCCTCGCTGCGGCGAACCTGGAGGCGAATGGGGATGAGTTGTCCGTCGAAGCGAATGGGGGGGAGGTCGTGGACGACCGCGTCGCCCGAGTCAGGTGCGTTGAAGCGTGCCGGCTGTGCAGGCATGCGGCGCCTAGGGCTGGTTTGTGCAAAGATATAAGGGTCGGAGACTTACGCAATACAGCAGGTTGGGGAGGTTCGGGAGGTTGAGGTTGGAGAAGGTCGGGGGAGGTTGGTTCCGAACGGAGCAACCTCCCCCAACCTCCCCCAACCTCCACAACCTCTCCAACTGCTTCACAGTCGGAACGGTACCGGCGCAAACGTCGCGACGAAGAGCCCCAGCGCCACCCACGCGACCCAGCGCCGCGACGCGGGCAGCGGCCGTTGCGCGTCGAGCACCGGCGGGTGACCGAGGCGCCCGCGCGACAACACCAGCACGAGCAGGCCCCACAGGTACCACCCCGACCACCAGCGCCCGAGCAGGATGATGAGGCACCAGAACCCGAACGCGATCCGCTGGTGCCAGCGCGGCAGCGCGGCGTACAGGATGTGCCCGCCGTCCAGCTGGGAGATCGGCAGCAGGTTCAGCATCGTGACGAACATCCCTACCCATCCGGCGAAGGCGACGGGGTGGACGCTGACCGCCGCCGCACGACCGAGCACCACGCGCTCGAGCAGCAGCGTGATCAGTGAGTCGCCGAGCGGAATCTGCGGACCGCCGCCGAAGTACACGGCGAGCCCCGGAGATCCGGCTTGCAGCGGCACCGGGTGACTCAGCGCCAGTCCGAGGGCGAGCACCGGCAGCGCCACCAGGAATCCGGCGATCGGTCCGGCCACGCCGACGTCGAACAGCTGCCGGCGATCGGACAGCACCGTACGGAGCCGGATGAACGCGCCCATGGTGCCGATGAACGTCGGGAACATCGGCACCGGGACGAAGTACGGCGGCGAGACGTCCAGTTGATAGCGGCGCGCGACGACGTAGTGGCCGAGCTCGTGGCACAGGAGAATGGCAACCAGCGGGGCGGCAAACGGAAGCCCGCTGGACCAGGCTTGCAGAAACCCGGGATACCCCGGGTATCCGCTCGTGAAGAAGACCAAATAGCCGGTGTACGGGATGCCGTTGGCGAGCACGGCGCCGGCGAACGTGATCGTGTAGACGGTCGCGAGAAACAGGGCCAAGTGGAGCCCCCAGCGCTCGCGCCGGCGGGCGAGCGGGCGGGTGAGCACCAGGTGACGCCCGTCGGGCTCGTGCGACCAGTAGTAGCTGCCGGGCCACCGTCGGAGCACTTCTGCGAGCGCCGAGGAAGGGCCGGCATGCATCGGATGTACAAGTGCGTCAACGACTTCGCGGTCCGGCAGAGAGACGGTGCGCCACGCCACCAGGAAGTCCGTGAGGTTCACGAGGCGCTCTTGACTGAGGCTTCGGGGTAGCCTAGAATAGTTGTTCGCACTCCTTCGAATTTCCAGATTCCATTTTCAATATCACCGCGCTCACGCCCCCGCCTCGGGGTTCCGCCCGCCGTAGCATGGAGCAACACACACGTGGATATCGCTGAGCTGAAGAGAAAATCCGTCGCGGAACTGCACGCGATGGCCGAAACCCTGAACATCAGCAACTACTCGGGGCTCCGCAAGCAAGACCTGATCTTTCGTATCGAGCAGTCGCTCCTCGACTCGGACACGGTGCTCCGGGGCGAGGGCGTCCTGGAAATCCTGCCGGAAGGCTACGGGTTCCTGCGCAGCCCCGATTGGAACTACCTGTACGGCCCCGACGACATCTATGTCTCGCCCAGCCAGATCAAGCGGTTCGACCTGCGCACCGGCGACACGATCATGGGGCAGGTGCGACCGCCCAAAGAGGGGGAGCGCTATCTCGCCCTGCTGAAGGTCGAGGTCGTCAACGGCGACGAGCCCGAGAAAGCGAAGCACCGGGTCGCGTTCGAGAACCTGCGGCCCCGCTACCCCGAGGAGCGGCTCAAGCTCGAGCGCAAAGACGGCGACCTGTCGATGCGGGTGCTGGACCTGCTCAGCCCCATCGGCAAGGGGCAACGTGCCCTGATCGTCTCGCCGCCCAAAGCCGGCAAGACGATCCTGCTCCAGAAGCTCGCCAACTCCATCATCGAGAACCACCCCGAGGTCTACCTCATCGTGCTGCTGATCGACGAGCGGCCCGAGGAGGTGACGGACATGGAGGAGAACGTCAAGGGGCCGAACGTGGAGGTGATCTCGTCGACGTTCGACGAGCCGGCCGACCGCCACGTCCAGGTCGCCGATATGGTGATCGAGAAGGCCAAGCGCCTGGTCGAGCACGGCAAGGACGTCGTGATCCTGCTCGATTCGATCACGCGCATGGGTCGGGCGCACAACGTGGTGGTGCCTCACTCCGGCAAGATTCTCTCGGGCGGTGTGGACGCGAACGCGCTGCAGAAGCCCAAGCGGTTTTTCGGGGCGGCGCGCAAGATCGAAGGCGGCGGCTCGCTCACCATCGTCGGCACCGCGCTCATCGACACCGGCTCCCGTATGGACGAAGTGATCTTCGAGGAGTTCAAAGGCACGGGTAACATGGAAGTGATTCTCGACCGCCGCATCGCCGAGCGCCGCACCTTCCCCTCGATCGACGTGCAGCGGTCCGGCACGCGCAAGGAAGAGCTGCTCCTCACCAAGGAAGAACTCAACAAGGTCTACCTGCTCCGCAACTTCCTGGCCGACATGCCTCCCGTCGAAGGCATCGAGTTCCTGCTGGAGCGCATGAAGCGGACGAAAAACAACACCGAGTTCTTCCAGACGATGCAACAGGGATGACCGGCGGGTCGGGGCGGCTGCTCGGCGTGGATTGGGGCGAGCGCCGCATCGGCCTCGCCCTGTCCGATGAGACCCAGACCCTCGCCCAACCCCTCACCACCCTGACGCGCCGTACCGGCAAGCGCTTCCCCATGCGCCAGCTGCTCACCCTGCTGGACCGCCACGCCGTGACGGGTGTGGTGGTCGGCCTGCCGCTCGACCAGGACGGCGCGGAAGGCGACGCGGCCACGGCCGCCCGCACCCTGGCGGCGGCGATCGCGCAGCACTCCGGCAAACCGGTGGCCCTGTGGGACGAGCGGCTCACGACGGCGCGCGCGCTCCAGGCAGTGCGCGACTTGGGCGGCACGACGCGGGGTCGGAAGGACGACGTGGACGCGCTGGCGGCGACGGTGTTGTTGCAGCACTACATGGACGCCCGGCGGGGGTCAGGGATATGAGAACGCGGAACGCGGAACGCGGAACGCGGAACAGGCGCCCGATCTTCCCTGCGCTGTTCCGCGTTCCGACTTCCGCGTTCCGCGTTCTGCTGGTGGTCGCCCTCGCGGCCTGCGGGCGCTCCGATGGCCCGCGTGTAACCGTGACCATCCCGGCGGGTGCGTCTCTCGAGGCCGCCGTCGACTCCCTCACCGCCAGCCGGGTCATCGACCGTCCCGGCCTGTTCCGGCTGTACGCCAGGCTGCGCGGCCTCGCGGGATCGCTCAAGAGCGGCGTGTACCTGCTGCGCCAGGACGAGGCGTGGTCGGACGTCGTGGAGGCGCTGGCGCGCGGCCGCGGCGTCGAGCAGCGATTCACCGTGCGCGAGGGACTGCGGCTCGGCGAGATCGCGGACCTGGCCCAACGGGGCCTCCGCATCCCGCGCGACTCGTTCCTGGACGCGGCGCAGGATTCCGCGCTGCTCGCGCAACTCGGGCTCCCCGACCAGGCCGCGAGCGCCGAGGGATACCTGTTCCCGACGACCTACCTGCTGCCGCTGCACATCGGCGCGCACGAGCTGGTTCGGGTGATGACCCATCAATTCAGCCAGCAGTGGAGCCCGGAGTGGCAGGCCCGGCTCGACTCCGTCCATTTCACACGGCATCAGCTCGTCACCCTGGCATCGATCATCGAATCGGAAGTCCGCTACGACCCCGACCGGCCGTTCATCTCCGCGGTGTACCAGAACCGGCTCAAGCGGGGAATGCGGCTGGAGGCCGATCCGACCGTGAGCTATGCGTATGGCCGGCGCCTGAAGCGCGTGTGGGAGAAGAACCTCGCCGTGCGCTCCTCCTACAACACCTATCTCCACGCCGGGCTGCCGCCCGGGCCCATTTCGCAGCCGGGGCGCGCCAGCCTCGCCGCGGCGCTCTACCCCGCCGACGTGCCGTTCCTGTACTTCGTCGCCCAGGCCGACGGCAAGCACATCTTCTCCGCCACGTACGCAGAGCATCTGGCCGCAATCCGGCGGGTCAAGGAAATGCGGCGCGCAGCGCGCGCGCCGCGCCCGCCGGGTCGCTAGCGCCCCACACGGCGCCGATCACGGCGATGCCGGCGGCGCCGGCGCGCGCGACCGCGGCGGCGTTGGCCGCGCCGATGCCGCCGATCGCGATCACCGGCGTCCCGGTCGGGGCGAGCCGGGCGAGGCGGGCGAAGCCCTCGGCCCCGAGCGGCGGGCCGGCATCCGGCTTGGTTCCCGTGGCGAAGCACGGCCCGACGCTCCAGTAGTCGGCGCGCCAGCCGCGCACCCGGTCCGCCTCGGCGGGCGTACCGACGGAGACGCCGAGCAGGAAGGCCGGCGGCGGGGGTACGTGGGGCCGCACCCGGTCGAGCGGCAGGTCGTCCTGGCCGAGGTGGGCGCCGGCCGCCCCGGCGGCGAGCGCCACGTCGACCCGGTCGTTGACGATCACGGGGACCGCGAGGGCGCCCACCAGGGAGCGCGTGAGCGCCGCGACATCCCGGGGCGGCGCATCTTTGAGGCGCACCTGGATCATCGTCGCCCCGCCGCGCGCCGCCTGGCGGCACTCTGCCACGGGGTCGCGCCCCTTGAGGAGCGCGGCATCCGTGAGCACCATCAAGCGCAACTGATCGGCGAGCGCCATGACCAAAACTCTGCGTGGACTGCGCGGCGCCACCACGGCGGCGGCGAACTCGCGCGAAGCGATCCTCAACGCGACGGCCGAGCTGTTGCGCGCGCTCCAGGAGGCCAACGGCTTTCGGCCCGAGGAAGTCGAGAGCGCGATCTTCACGTCGTCTCCCGACCTGACCGCCGAGTACCCGGCACGCGCCGCGCGACTGCTCGGCTGGAGCGATGTGCCGCTGCTCGGCACCGCGGAGGTGGCCGTCCCGGACGGATTGCCGCGCTGCATCCGCGTGCTGCTCCACTTCTACACGGCCAAACCGCAGCGTGAGCTGAAACATATGTACCTGCGCGATGCGGCCAAGCTGCGCCCGGATCGACGGCAATGACGGGCGGTGCGGCGCTCCGCCAACGGACGACCATCGTCTCGGCCAAGGGCGCCGCGCGCTGGCAGGCCGGCCACCCCTGGATCTATCGCACCGACCTGTACGACGAGCCGGGCGACGCCCCCGGCATCGTCGCCGTCACCGACCGCCGCGGGCGCCACCTCGGCCAGGCACTGTACTCCCCCAAGTCGGAGATCCGGCTGCGCCTGCTCACGCGCGGCCGTGAGCCGGTCGACGCGGCCTGGTGGGGCGAGCGGATCCGCGCGGCGGCCGCCCGGCGCGAAGGGCTCGCCGCCACGGCGTATCGCGTGGTCCACGCCGAGGGGGACGGGCTCCCGTCCCTCGTCGTGGACCGCTACGGCCCCTACCTCGTCGCCCAGCTGCTCTCGGCCGGACTCGAGCAGGTCCGGGACGACGTCCTGGCGGGGATCGGTGCGGCTCTCGCGCCCGACGGAATCCTGCTGCGCAACGACTCCGCCATCCGGCGGCATGAAGGACTGCCGCTCGAGGTGACGCTCGCCTACGGCGAGGTGCCGAAGGTTGTGGAGGTTGTGGAGGCTGATGTGCGTTATGCCGCTGCGCCCTGGACCGGCCAGAAGACCGGCGCGTTCCTCGACCAGCGCGAGAACCGCCTACTCGTGGGCGAGCACACCGGCCCGGGCCAGGCACTGGACCTGTTCACCTACCACGGCTCGTTCGCGCTGCACCTCGCACGCCGGGCGGCGGGGGTGGTGGCCGTGGACTCGAGCGCCGAGGCCCTGGCGCGGGGGCAGGACAACGCGACCCTCAACGGGCTCACGAACATCCGCTGGCGCGAAGCGAACGCATTCGATCTGCTGCGCGAGCTCGAGCGCCGCGAGGAGCGCTTCGACACGGTGGTGCTCGATCCGCCCGCGTTCGCAAAATCCAAACAGAGCCTGGTCCGGGCGGTCGCCGGCTACAAAGAGATCAACCTGCGCGCCATGCGCCTCCTGGCCGCGGGGGGCGTGCTGTTCACGTGCTCCTGCTCGTACCACGTGAACCGCGCGGTCTTCCTCGAGATGGTAGCCGACGCAGCCCGGGACTCGGGCCGGCGCCTCCAGCTCCTCGCAGTCACGGGCGCGGGGCGCGACCACCCGGAGCTGGTCAACGTACCGGAGACCGGGTACCTGAAGGGTGCGCTGCTGCGAGCGGTGGACTAAGCTCCCCGTTGACTAAACCGCTGTCCCTTACAACCTTGCATTTCGTCCATGCCGGCGTCCGTGCTCGTCCGCCGAGTGTTCATCGGCCTGCTGGTCGCCAACCTGGCGGTCGTGGGGGTGAAGCTCTGGGTGGGATTCGCATCCGGGTCGCTCGCCATCCTCGGCGGCGCAGTCGATTCCTGCGTGGATGCGCTGAACAATGTGGTCGCCCTGATCGTGATTCGCGTGGCAGCCAAGGAGCCCGATGAGGACCATCCCTACGGCCACGGCAAGTTCGAGACGCTCGGCGCGCTCGCCGTCGTCGGATTCCTGTCGATCACCTGCTTCGAGCTGGTGCGGGGCGCGGTCAACCATCTCGTGAGCGGCACCCATCGCGTCGACGTCAGCGACTGGCAGCTGGCGCTGCTCGTGCTCACGCTCGGGGTGAACGTGCTGATCACCTGGTACGAGCACCGCCGCGGCACCGAGCTCGGCAGCGCGCTGCTCGTGGCCGACGCGGCGCACACGCGGGCCGACGTCTTCGTGACGGTCGGCGTCGTGGTGAGCGTCCTGCTCATGCGTCAGGGGTGGTGGTGGGCGGACTCGTCGGTCGCGATCATCGTGGCCCTGGTGATCGTCTTCGTAGCGTACCGTATCCTGGCGCGCACGGTGCCGGTGCTGGTGGACGAGCGCGCCATTCCCACGCGCGACATCCAGGACGCCGCCCAGGCGGTCCCGGGCGTGAAGAGCGCCTACAGCATCCGGTCACGCGGGCCCTCCGACCTGCGCTACGCCGAAGTCACCGTATGCGTCGATCGCCACGCGGACGTCGAGTCCGCCCACGCGATCGCCGACCAGGTGGAAGAGCGGCTCAAGCGCGACCTGCGGCTGCACGAGGTCACCGTGCACGTAGAGCCATGCTGAGCCTGTCCGGGGACCACCAGTCCCGCACGGCGCGTCGGCCGCCGCGCTCGCTCAAGCAGGAATACCACGAGTTCCTGCTGCAGCGCATCGAGGAGTACAAGAACACCCTGACCCGCGAGGAGCTGCTCGAGATCGGCGACGAGGCCGTGCGCGAGCTGGAAGAGAGCGCGGCGGGGCAGTATCTGCTCACCGAGGTGCTGCTGCTCGAGCACGTGGACCGGATCATCGCCCGCCGACTGCGGCTCCCCGCGTTCCCGCGCTGGCGCCAGAAGCACCGCGCGCTGCGGGCCGCGCAGCGCGCACCCACGCACTGGGGCCTCGCGCCGGACGGAGCGCTGGTGAGCTCGGTGCGCCGCCTCGAGCCCGGGGACGTCGGCGTGGTCATCGGCGCGGCGGCGTTGCCCGCCGCCCTGTTCATCGCCGCCCACGACGCGGAGGTGTTCCTGATCGACCAGGACCTGGCCGCCATCGAGGGCGCCGAGAGCCGGGCCGTCACCGAGCAGCTGGCGGGGCGCTTCCAAGCGCTCGTCGTCACGTTCGGCGGCTGGTTCCCCGACGTGTCGCCCAGCGTCGTGGTGATCGATCCCGCCGCCCTCGCCCCCGCCCGGGCGCGCGACCGCAACGGGCTGCTGGCGGAACTCCAGGCCCGCACCCGCCCGGGCGGCGTGCACGTGGTCCTGCCCAGCCCCACGGCCAGCGAGGTCATCCCACTCGCCCCGGAGGCGCTGCAGGCGCAGTACGGCGGCTGGGAGATCGTGCGGCGCCGTCGTACCAAGGCAGGCGCCGGTTTCACGGCGACCAAGCCCGAGCGTCTGCTGGACACGGCGCTGAACGTGTCGGAGTGACCACTCCCCTTCCCCACCACGCACGTTACACGTTGCAGGACGCCAAGTTACACGAAACGACCCGCGGCAAGCGCTTTGCCTCATGCAACGTGTAACCTACAACGTGGAACGTGGTGAATGACCAGCTTACCATTGGTCCTGGACGACGACGAGCCCCTCGGCATCATCCTGCGGGCGGGCCGCCGCATGCTCCGTCCGGCGAAGATCTGGGCCTACTGCTGGTTCGCAGACGAGGGCGAAGCGGGCGATCACACGCACCGCCACCTCCCCGAGCATCTCGACTGAGCACCCGGGCCGGCCATCCAGCCGGCCCGTGCCGCTTTTATCGCTCCGGGGCTCGACGGCTGGTAGCCGGCGGCCGCGGCGGCTAATCTTACGATCCATGGCCACCCTCAGCATCAACGGGCGACGGGTCACGGCCGACGCCGAGCAGACGATCCTCGACGCCGCCCGCGCCGCGGGGATCGGCGACATCCCCACCCTCTGCTGGTATCCCAAGCTGCCCATCGTCGGCAACTGCCGCATCTGCCTCGTGTCGGTCGAGGGCCAGGCGAAGCTCCTGCCGGCGTGCGCCACCAAGGTGGCGGAGGGGATGGTCGTGCAGACGGAATCCCATGCGGCGGTCGAGAACCGCAAAGGCGTGCTCCGGCTGCTGCTCGAGCGCTATCCCGGGGACCACCTGCGGAACGGCGGCCGGGCTGCGCCGCGCAACGAGTTCGAGCGCTACGTGGTGCGCTACGGGGTGGCGCCCACGCTGCTCGGGGCGCGAGACCTGGCGCTGCGTCACGGCGACGAGCGTCCCGGCGACCCGATGATCCGGCACGACATGAGCACCTGCATCCTGTGCACCCGCTGCGTCCGCGCGTGCGAGGACATCCAGGTGGTGGGCGTCCTGGACGTGGCGCAGCGGGGCGAGCACGCCGAGATCATCGTGGGCGCGGACGGCGATCCCGACAAGGCGGGATGCACCTGGTGTGGCGAGTGCGTGCGGGTGTGTCCCACCGGCGCCATTTTCGAGGTGATGCCGCAGCAGCGGTTCGCCCCGGAGCAAATCCGCCGGCCGGAGCGCACCGTGCGCTCGGTGTGCCCGTACTGTGGTGTCGGGTGTCAGGTGGACCTGCACGTCGCGGACGAACGGATCATGCGGGTCACCTCGCCCGACATCGAGCTCGACACCCCGAACCAGGGCTCGACCTGCGTGAAGGGTCGGTTCGGCTACGATTTCCCCCAACATCACGACCGCCTCACCAAGCCGCTGATCCGTCGGGGCTGGCTCAAGCAGGGCGGGCATTGGGTATGGCGCGGGCCCGAGGGGCAGGAGCGCCGCGGCGGTCCGTGGCAGACCATCGAGGGAGAAGGTCAGACCGTGAAGCCGGCGGGACCGCCGCGCGCGGTCGGCAAGGCCGCACGCGATCTGCCGCTGCTCGAGCGGGTGGACATGGACATTCGCGACCGGGTGGCGACGCCGGCGGCCTGGTACGAGCCGTTCCGCGAGGCGTCGTGGGACGAGGCGATGGAGCTCACGGCGCAGGAGCTGACGCGCATCAAACGCGAGCGCGGCGGCGACGCCCTCGCGTGCTTCTCCTCAGCCAAGTGCTCGAACGAGGAGAACTACCTCATGATGCGGATGTTCCGTGCCGCGCTCGGGACCAACAACATCGACCACTGTACGCGTCTGTGCCACTCGACCTCGGTGGCCGCGATGCAACGGGCGCTGAACACCTCCGCGGCTTCGGGCTCGATGCGCGAGGTCGAGCACGCGGCGGACGTCATCTTCATCGCGGGCGCGAACACGACCGAGTCCCATCCCGTCTTCGGAGCCGCGATCAAGCGCGCCCACGAGCGGGGCGCGACGCTCATCGTGGCCGACCCCCGCAAGACCGAGCTCGCCGCGCGGGCCGATGTCCACCTCCAGATGCAACCCGGCACCGACGTGGCGCTGTTCAACGCGATGCTCAACCACGTGATCGCGAGCGGGCTCGAAGCCAAAGACTTCATCGCCCGGCGGACGCACGCGTTCGACAAGCTGCGCGAGTCGGTGCGGGCCATGACGCCCGAGGTGGCGGCGAAGATCACCGGCGTGCCGGCCGAGCGAATCCGCGAGGCGGCCGAGATCTACGCGCGCGGGCCGAACACCAGTACGCTGTGGGCAATGGGCCTCACCCAGCACGCCAACGGTACCGACCTCGTGACGTCGCTCCTCAACCTGATGCTCGCCTGCGGGATGATCGGCCGCTGGGGCGCGGCGATGATGCCCGTGCGCGGGCAGAACAACGTGCAGGGCGCCTCGGACGTCGGGGCGATCCCCTTCGTGTACACGGACTACCGCTCCGTGAAGGACCCCAAGGTCCGCGCCGAATACGCCAGGGCGTGGGGCGTGGCGGCGGAGTCTCTCTCGCTCAAGGAGGGGCTCATGGTGACGGAGATCGTGAAAGAGGAGAGCGGGGTTCGCGGGATGTACATCATGGGTGAGAACCCCATCATCTCCGATCCCGACATCGCGCATGCCGAGCACTGGTTCCGAGAGCTCGAGTTCCTCGTGGTGCACGACCTCTTCCTCACCGAGACCGCGCGATACGCCGACGTGGTGCTCCCGGGCTCGAGCTTCGCGGAGAAGACCGGCACGTTCGTGAACACCGAGCGGCGGGTCCAGCTGGCCCACCGGGCGATGGCCCCCCCGGGCGACGCGCGCGCCGATCTCGAAATCCTGATTGACCTGTCCAACCGGCTGGGGCTGGCGACCGCTTTCACGACGGCCGAAGCCGTCATGGGCGAGATCGTCACGGTGACGCCCTCCTGGAGCGGGGTGACGTACGCGCGGCTCGAGGGCGCGGGTCTGCAGTATCCGGTGCCCAGCCCCGAGCACGCGGGCACCGCGTTCCTGTTCGACGAGCGCTTCCCGACCGCCGACGGGAAGGGGACGTTCGTGCCGGTCGAGTACGCGCCGCCCGTCGAGCTTCCCGACGACCAGTATCCGTTCGTCATGAACACCGGCCGACAGCTGTACCACTGGCACACCGGCACGATGACCCGGCGCGCCTCGGGGCTCGATCAGCGGGAGCCCACGCCCGTCGTCGAGATTCACCCGGACGACGCGGCGCAGCTGGGCCTGGAGGACGGGGATCTCGTGCGACTCACGTCGCGCCGCAATGCGATGGTGAGCTCCTGTCGCATCTCGGAGCGGGTCGCGCGGGGCCAGGTGTTCGTCCCGTTCCACTTCCGCGAGGCGGCGGCGAACCTCCTCACCAACCCCGTGCTCGATCCCTACGCCAAGATGGCCGAGCTCAAGTGCTGCGCCGTGCGGCTCGAGCCGGCTCACGTCGCCGTCGCCGACTAACCGTCCCACAGCATCGCAAATAGATTCCCGCCGCATGGACCTCGGTCTCGCGGGGCGGGTGGCGCTGGTGTGCGGCAGCACGCAGGGCCTGGGCCGCGCCGTCGCGAAGACGCTGGCACACGAGGGGGCCCGCGTCGCGGTCAACGGCCGTCACGACGACACGGTCCAGCGCGCAGCCGAACAGCTCACGTCGGAAACGGGCCAGCGCGTCACACCGTTTGCGGCGGACGTCGGCGTCCCGGCCCAGGCCGAAGGGCTGGTGGAGCGCGTGCACCACGAGCTCGGCCGGCTCGACGTGTTGTTCTGCAACGCGGGCGGGCCTCCCGCCGCTCCATTCAGCCACCAGAGCGCGGAGGCGTTCCACCACGCCGTGGAGCTCAACCTGCTCTCCGTGGTCCATCTCTGCCGCGCGGCGGTGCCGCTGATGCGCAAGCTCCAGTGGGGGCGCATCGTGTGCCTGGCCTCGGTCGCCGCCAAACAGCCGCTGCCCGGCCTGATCCTGTCGACCACGGCCCGCGCCGGCGTGCTGGGCTTCGCGAAGGCGCTGGCGGACGAGGTGGCCGCCGAGGGCATCACCGTGAACGTCGTATGCCCCGGCTTCATCGCGACCGAGCGCATTGCGGAGCTGACGGAAACGCGCGCCAAGCGCGAGCAGCGGGCGTCCCAGGAGGTGATGCGCGAGCTGGTGTCGGGCATTCCGCTGGGGCGCATGGGCCGCACTGAAGAGTTGGCCGCGGCCGTCGCGTTCCTCGCGTCGGAGCGCGCCAGTTATATTACCGGCGCCGCGCTGCAGGTGGACGGGGGATTCACGCGATCCATTTTTTGAGCCTTCCCTTTCCCGTTTCCCCTTTCCCGGCATCAATGCAAGCCATCGTCAAACAGAACCGCGCCCCCGGCCTCAAGGTCACGACGGTGCCCAAGCCGTCTCCCGGACCGGGCGAGGTGCTGATCGCCGTGCGGCATGCCGGCGTGTGCGGCACCGACCTGCACATCGCCGACTGGAATGCGTGGGCGGAAGGCCGCCTCCAGCCACCCCTGGTGGTGGGACACGAGTTCGCCGGAGAGATCGTGGCGGTGGGTGGCGGCGTGGCGGAGCTCCGGACCGGCCAGCTCGTCACCGCCGAGGGGCACATCGTGTGCGGACACTGTCTCCAGTGCCGCACCGGCAACAGCCATATCTGCAAGAACACCCGCATCATCGGCGTGGACCGCGACGGCGCGTTCGCCGAGTACATCGCCATGCCCGCCACCAACGTGCTGCCGCTGGACGGCATTCCCACCACCGTGGGCGCGGTGATGGATCCGATGGGGAACGCGTTTCATACGGTGCTGACCGCGGACATTTCCGGCAGCACCGTGTTCGTGGTGGGGTGCGGTCCCATCGGCTGCTTCGCCGTCGGCATCGCCCGGGCCGCGGGCGCCGCCAAGGTGATCGCCTCCGACGTGAACGCCAAGCGGCTGGCCCTCGCCAAACGGATGGGCGCCAACGTCACGATCGACGCGACGCGCGACGACGTGGTCCGCGCGGTGCTGGCCGAAACCGGGGGCGAAGGCGCCGACGTGGTGTGCGAGATGTCGGGCGTGCCGTCGGCCCTGCACCAGGCGTTCGCCGCAGTGCGCCTGGGGGGGCGGGTGCAGCTGCTCGGCATCCCCGACGGCGAGGTGCCGGTCGACTTCGCCAGCGAGATCATCTTCAAGGGCATCACCGTGTACGGCGTGATCGGACGCAAGATGTACGAGACGTGGCACCAGATGCGCCGCTATCTCTCGGCGGGACTGGTCGACCCCCGGCCCGTGATCACGCATCAGTTTCCGCTCGCCAAAATCGACGAAGCCCTCGCCGCCATCCGCTCGGGCGACGCGGGCAAGATCATCCTGGAGATCGCATGAGCTTCGCCGCCCGGCTCGAGGCCGAGCTCGAGCAGTTCAAGCAGGAAGGCGTCTACAAGCGCCTCAACCACCTCGAAGGGCCGCAAGCCGCAAGAACCAAAATGGCAGGGCGCGGCGAGGTCGTGATCCTCTCCTCCAACAATTACCTCGGTTTGTGCAACGAGCCGGAGGTCGTCGCCGGCGGCAAACGCGCGCTCGACCAGTTCGGCGCCGGGACCGGCTCGGTGCGCTTCATTTGCGGCACCTTCACCATTCACCGCGAGCTCGAGCAGGCGCTCGCGCGCTTTGTGGGCTGCGCGTCGTCACTCACCTACGTGAGCTGCTGGAACGCGAACGAAGGCCTCGTCCCCACGCTGCTGGGCGAGCAGGACATCGTCATCTCCGACCAGCTGAATCACGCGTCCATCATCGACGCGATCCGCCTCGCGAAGACGATCACGAAGTGCCACACGGCCGTGTACCGCCACTCCGACATGGCGGACCTGGAGGAGAAGCTGCGCGGCGCCCAAGCAATGAACGCGCGCCTGAAGCTCGTCTTCACGGACGGCGTGTTCTCGATGGAAGGCGACATCGCCAAGCTGCCGGACATCGTCGCGCTGGCGCGCCGGTACGGCGCCGTGGTGGCCGTGGACGACTCGCACGCGACCGGCGTGCTCGGCCGCTCCGGCCGCGGCACCGCCGAGCACTACGGCATGCTGGGCGACGTGGACATCATCACGTCGACCCTGGGCAAGGCGCTGGGGGGCGCCGCGGGCGGCTTCACCGCGGGCCCCGGTCCCCTCGCCGACTATCTCACCCAGCGCTCGCGGCCTCAGCTCTTTTCCAACGCCCTCCCGCCCACCATCGCCGGGAGCGCGCTCGCCGCCGTGCGCCACGTCGAGCGCCACCCCGAGCTCGTGACCCGGCTGCACGAGAACGCCCGCTATTTCCGCGACCGGCTCCGCGCGCTGGGGTTCCAGCCGCTCCCGGGCGAGACGCCCATCGTCCCCGTCATTCTGGGCGAGACGGCCAAGGCCATCCAAATGAGCGAGCTACTGCTCGCCCAAGGCGTATTCGTGACCGGGTTCGGCTATCCCGTCGTACCGCAGGGACACGCCCGGATCCGCTGCCAGCTGTCGGCGGCACACACGAGGGACGACCTGGACTTCGCGCTGGCGGCGTTCAAGCGAGTTGGCGGCCAGCTGGGCCTCGTGTAAGTGGATGATCTGTCCCGGTTGGTCAGCTTGGCGACGGACACGTGACCCGCCGCGCCGTGAGCCAGGCCTCACCTCTCATGGTCGGATTATCGGCGTATCGCGCATTCGAGGGAAACGCCTATCTTGGGGTGCGCCCACCCCACATCCCCCAAGGAGTTGTTCCCATGCGGGCGCTCACTATCGTTGCGGTGCTGCTGGCCAGCGGGGCTCGGTCCCTCTGTGCCCAGCATGGTGGCCAGATCGAGATCGGTGGGTTCGGCAGCTACACGCGGTACGATAGCCGTTTCCAGCTCGACAACCAGTTCGGCGTAGGTGGCTGGCTCGGCTACTTCCTCGGCGACCACTTTAGCCTCGAAGTGGACGGCAACCTGGCCCAGCCGCGCTCGACGTTCAGCGGCGTGGGGAGTACTACGGCCGCGTTCGCCAGCGCCAGCCTCGTGATGAGTTCTGGCGGCTTCTACATCCTCGGCGGCTATTCGCGTCTCCACATGGGGCCGGGCGCACCGTACACGTCCGACCTGAACGCCGTCCACGCGGGGCTGGGCGAACGGATATTCTTCGCCCCGGACCATGCGGCGGTGCGCCTGGAAGCCCGAGCCTATTACCGAGGCCCGGGCGCCGGCTTCGGCGGTCGAGACGAAGTGGTGCACTTCACAGGCAACGTGGGGATGACGTTCTTCGTCGGGCCTGGGGGCGGGCAGAAGAGCCGCCGGTACTAGCCGGCAACGTCTACTTCGGGATAAGTTCGGTGTCAGACGGCTCCGGCTCTAGCCCAACCTTCAAGTACTTTCAAGGTTCAGAGGCTTAAGCCGAAGGGGTATCGCGTTTTCCGGCCGAACTCCCTATTTTGGGGGTCGTTTTTCGGTACGCCAACGCGCACGAGGGAGTCGTCTCCATGCGGGTAGCCACGGTGATTGGCGTTCTGCTGCTCGGCGGGGCCGCGACCTTGAGCGCCCAGCACGCCCACCAATTCGAGATCGGCGGGTTCGGGACGTTTACGCGGTTCGATCGCGCCTTCCTGCTCGACAACCAGATCGGGGGCGGCGGCCGACTTGGCTTCTGGATCACGGATTGGCTGGGGATCGAAGGGGACGGCCTGTACATGCGGCCCCACCCCACGGGCGGCGGCACGGGGACGGACTTCCCGGTGTGGTTCGCCTCCGGAAGCCTGGTGCTGAACTTCGGCTCCGAAAAGAGCTTCTACCTGCTGGGCGGCTACTCGGCCATGGACTTCAACAGCGGCGCCGCCGGCGGGTTCCGGGACGCGGGGGCGCACGCGGCCCTGGGCGACCGGATCTACATCACCGATCGCGCGGCACTGCGCGTCGAGGGGCGCGCCTACTACACGCCAAGCACGCAGCTGCCGGGCAGCAAGTGGGCCGGCCAACTGGTCGGGTCGGCGGGGCTGTCCTTTTTCCTCGGGCCCAGCCGTCGCGAGAAGATCTATCCGGAAATTCCCAGGGAACGTCGCGATTCGATCGTCGCGGCCGGCGGCAAGGTGCCCGAGACGCGCGCGCGCGGCGGCCCCACGTACGAGCGCCGCAGCAGCGATTGGCAGCACAAGTGGTACTGGGGCGGCCAGGGCGGGCTCCTCGTCTTCCGGACCAACTACGACAGCTACTCCTTCGAGCCGACGTTCGGGGGACACTGGTTGATCACCGGTAAACGGACGGCGCTGTACGCGTCGTACGAGCAGTCGCTCTTCATCTCGGCGCGCCACGTCACGATGCTCCAGGCCGACGGCACGGCGAACCCGGGCAACGTGCAGTTCAACAACCTGCGACGTGTCATGGTCGGTGTCCTCGCCTTCCCCGCGCAGCTCCGTGTGGAGCCGTTCGCGGGCGGTGGGTTCGCCATCGTGGAAGCGCTGAACGTGGAGACGAGCTGCCCCGGCTGCACGGGCGCCGTGGCTGCCCAGCTGCAGGACGACGCGGACAACGCGGCGACCAAGGCGTTCTTCTGGTGGATGGGCGGAGTCGACATCAAGCAGGGCCGGCTTGCGCTGTTCGGTCACTACATTCTGACCTCTGCGGCGGCGAGCTTCCTGATCCAGGGCACGACTCACACCTTCCAGGGCGGCGTCCGCTACTCCTTGGGCAGCGCCAAGGAGGGCATCACGGAGCGGCAGTGAGCACCCGCAGAAAGTTCTCGCCCAGGATCTTGCGCAGTCCCTCGTCCGCGTAGCCGCGCGCCTCCAGGGCGCGCACCAGCTCCGGCAAGGACGTCGCGTCTTTCAGCGGCCGCGGCAGCACGCTGATCCCGTCGAAGTCACTGCCCAGGCCGACGTGGTCGATCCCCATGACCTGCACCGCGTGCTCGATGTGGTCCACCAGGCGATCGATCGTCGGAACATCGAGACTGTCGGCCTGCTCGCCTACGAAGTTGTCGACCGCGAACGCCGACTCGCCCGGGCGGCCGCGGTAGCGGGCCCGGATCGCGTCCGTCTCGGGCTTGAGCCGCCGGCGGAGCTCCTCGTACTGGTGCCGGAAGTGCTCGTCCAGGAACACGGGGTAGAAGTTGATCCCCACCACGCCGCCGTTCTTGGCGATGGCGCGCAGCTGGTCGTCCGAGAGATTCCGCGGATGGTGCGCGAGCGCGCGGCAGGAGGAGTGCGAGGCGATCACCGGTCGCGTGCTCGTGGCCATGACGTCCCAGAACGTCCGGTCGGAAACGTGCGACACGTCTACCAGCATCCCCAGCTCGTTCATGCGCCGCACCACGCGGCGGCCCAGCGGGGTCAGTCCTCCGTCCCGCTGCGGGTCCGTGGAAGAGCCCGCCCAGTCGTTCCCGTTGTTCCAAGTGAGGGTCATGTAGCGAACACCCAGCCGGTACAACGAGTCGAGCTTGCCCAGCGAATTCTCGATCGCGTGCCCGCCTTCGACTCCCAGCAGCGCGGCGACGTGCCCCCGGCCCGCCGCCGCCCGTACCTGATCCGCCGAGGTCGCGAGCTCCACTTCGGGGTTGGTGTCCGCGAGGGCCCGCACCGCGCCGATCAGGTTCAGCGCCCGCCGGAACGCGGTCCCGGGACCGTAGCGCGCGTCCACCCAGATCGAGAAGAACGCCGCCGTGAGTCCCCCCTCTTTCATGCGCGGCACGTCGACGTGGCCATCGGAGAGGCGCGCCGTGATGTCGGTTTTCATGTCGAGCATGCGCTGCGGCGTGTCGATGTGGCCGTCCACGACGATGGGTTGCTGGAGCATGAGCAGCAGTCCTAGCGCGAGACCCACGGCGAGCCTTCGATCAGAAACCGCAGCGGCCAGTCGGCCGCCCGCGTAATGCCGATCCTCGGTGTCACGATGATGGCGGCTCGCTGTCGGCTCCGCGGGCGAACGATCCGCAGCCGGCCACGCGTGAGCGACACGCCGTCCTCGCGGCCGGTGACACCCAACGCCTGGCACAGCTTGGCCGGACCGGAGCACAGCTCGCGGTCCGAGGCGTGGCGCCGCCGGCGGCGCATGGTCGCGAGCCCCTCGAGCGGCTCGAGCGCCCGAATCAGCACCGCGGCCGGAATCCCTTCCCGCTCGGTGACGGCATTGAGACACCAGTGCATACCGTAGGTGAAGTACACGTACGCGGTGCCGGGCCGCTCGAACATGCTCGCATTGCGCCGGGTGCGCCGCGCCCGGTAGCCGTGGCTCGCGGGGTCGTCGGCGCCGAGGTACGCCTCGGTCTCGACGATTCGGCCGGCGGTCTTACGGCCGCCGACCTCGCTCACGAGCACATGTCCCAAAAGCCTACGCGCGACCACAGGAGTCGGTCGCGCGTAGAAGGACGCCGGCAGAGCCCTGCCGCTCACGGACCGCCGGTGAGCCCGCGCTTCACCTTCGACCAGAAGGACTCGCCCCCGGCCTCGTCCGGCTCGGCCGGCGGCAGCTTGGGCGAGGGCGGAGGCAGGGGCGGCCGCGGCGAGGGCTCGGGCAGCGATACGCGCGGCTGCTCGATGTCGCGGGGCTCACGGGGCTCGCGGGGCTCGCGAGGCTGCCCGCGCTCGCCGGCATTCGCTCCCCCTGCTCCCCCCGCGCCCCGACCTCGACCACCGCGTCCCCGACCACCGCGGCGGCCGCGGCCGCCCCGCTCGCCCCGCTCCCCTCGCTCGGGGCGCTCACCCGACTCGCTCTGCTCGCCCCCGCGAGCGCTGGTATCGCCTCCGCGGCTACCACCGCGTGGCCCACCGCGCCCACCCCGTCCCCCGCGCTCCCGGCGCTCGTCTCCGCCAGAAGGGAATCCGCCCGGAGTGGCGTCCTCACTGCGGGGCTCGATATCGGGGTGCTTGGGCGGGAGCAGCTCGATACGCGGCTTGAAATTGGGGTCTACTTCTACCACGCCGATCTTGGTGACGTCCGGTGGACTGACGCGCGGACCCCGCGACCCGCGGCGGAAGCGCGCGCTGCGTGACGGAATGCCGCCCGCCGGAGAGGCGCCCGGCCGCATCGACGGTGGCGCGGACGATTCGGGCATGGGCGGATCGAGCGCTTCGTCGGCGTCGGTGACCGCGTCGCGGACCTTGACCGTATAGGCGCCGTCGTCCTGCTTGGCGAGGTCGATCAACTCACGGTCGTGCGCCTGGCGCAGCAGCTTCTGCACCTGGGCGGGCTCTATAGGCTCGGCATCGCCCTTGATCTCGGCGATCGCTTCGCCGAGCTCCTCGGCGCTCACCGGGCGGGAGTCGCTCCCCAGACGGCCCAGGGCCTGCTTGATCACGCCGAAGGCGCCGTCCAGCGAGAACGCGCTGCGGCGCTGCTCGGGAGCGACGTCGGGAGCGGGCTCGTCCACCGGCGCGGGCTCGAGCCGAGCTTCCTGCTCTTCGCGGCCGCCCCCGCCGCCCCCGCCCCCTCCGCCTGCCCCGCCCCCTCGACGGCCCCGCCCGCGGCCGCGGCCTTCGCCGCGCTCGCGGCCCCGATCCGGTCGATCGAGCGTGGGCGCGGCGGGCGCGGCCACGCCCGCCGGCTGCGCCGCGGCGCCGGGCACGTCCCGGCCGAGGGCGATCTCGTACTGGCCGTTGTCGAGCTTGGTGAGGTTGATCAAGCCCTTGTGGGCGGCCTCGACCACGAACTTCGAGAAGCGCGAGAACCCCACGTCTTTCTCGTTGAAGGTCGGGTCGATCTCCTGCATCACCTGTTTGAGGCGGTCGGAGCGCATCACGTCGTTGTGCGCCGTCATCTGCTTCACGGCTTCGACCACGAGCTCCCAGGGATCGTGGCGCTCGTGCGTGACGTCGGACTCCTTGGTGAACCCGGCCAGCTCGTTGTAGGAGTAGTACTCGTCGCAGTTCTGGATCAGCAGATCGCTGGACGACTCGCGGATCCCCACGCCGATCACGTACTTGCCATACTCCTTGAGCTTGAGCACCAGCGAGGAGAAGTCGGAATCGCCCGAGAGCAGGATGAAGGTTCCGATTTCGGGGCGCGTGAACACCAGCTCCAGCGCGTCGATCGCGAGCCGGATGTCGGTCGCGTTTTTCTTGTTCGAGCCGTACGCCGGCGCGAAAATCAGATCGATGGACGATTCGGAGAGCGGGACGATGTACTGCGGATAGCGACGCCAATCGGCGTAGGCACGCTGCACGGCCACCTTCCCGCGGATGATCTCCGATTGCAGCAGCCGCTTCAGCTCCGACTGGAGATCCGAGCGGATCCCCATCGTGACGTTGTCGAAGTCGATCAGCAGCGCGGCATTGGGCGCGTGGGGGGGCGGTTCTTTGTGCGGTCGTGCGAGATGGGCATGCGGCTGTGTCATCATGGGGTTGTGTCTTGCTCCAGGTGCCCTCGCCGCCCAGGCGCGCGGCGCCGGGCCGTCAGGCGGCCGGACGCGCGGCGTGCGTGGCGAGGACGATGAGATGTCGGGCGCCCGAGCACGGGCGCCTCAAGGAAGGCGACAGCTGTGCGTAGCAGAGTCGTGTTGTGCGTCGCCGGTCAAGGTCGTGCGCGGCGGGAATCGTTCAAGGGAGGGTCGCCATTCCATCTCGGCGCGCCTGCTGCGAGCTCCGGCGGATTCGCCGGGCTGGCCAGGCGCTGCCGGATTGACCGACGCCGTCCCCGCCCCTGCCGCACCATCAGTGCTTTGAAAATAAACAACTTGCGCGGAAAGGGACAGGGTGGCCGCACACCTGCCCCGCCGGAGCCAGGGACGTAACGTTTAGCTATGCAACGGCATTTGGGTCTTGAGGCGATGCAGGCGGCCGCGAGCGGGGAGTCTGGAGCGTCGATCGATCAAATCGATCATATCGTGGGGGCCCGGGCGGGCGACCCCGACGCCTTGGCGTCGCTGTATCGGGCCTACGGCGCTGCACTGTATCGACTTGCCTACCGGCTGACCGGCACGCCGCAGGATGCCGAGGACGTCGTGCATGACGTGTTCGTGGGCCTGCCGGAGGCGCTGGGGCGCTACGAGGAACGGGGGAGCTTTGCAGGCTGGCTGAAGCGAGTGACGGCGCGCGTGGCGCTGATGCGATTGCGCACTCGCACTCGCCGGCGTGAGGTGATGCTCAATGCAACCCTCCCCGCGGACCAGCGGCCGGCGGATGTCGAGAGCATGGCACTCGAGACCGCCATCAATGCCCTACCGGATCGGCTGCGCTCGGTGCTGGTGCTCAAGGAGGTCGAGGGCTATTCGCACGCAGAGGTCAGCGAGCTGCTGGGGATCAGCGAGGGTACGTCGCGCGTGCGGCTGAACCGGGCGATGAAACGGCTGCGCAGAATGTTGGAGAACGGGACATGACCTGGAAAGAAGACCTTCGCACGCTGCCCGCTCCGGAGCCACCGGACGAGCTGCTCTGGCACATCCTGGCGAGCCGGGCGGCAGGCGTGCGGGTGGTGCTGCCGGGGGAGCACCCGACGGTGTCACGTCGGGTCGCCTTGCTACTTGTAGCGGCCGCTGCCGCGGTGGTCCTCGTGATGAGCACACGCGGGGGCGGACTGCATCCAGTCGACAGGAATAAAGCACACCAAGACATCTCGGCGGCTCTACCCTTCTGGCCGCCGGACGCGATGGCACAGGAAGCCAGGCCGCCGCACCCCCCGCGCTACGAGCCTGTCCGTAACCTGCGCGTGGCGCGCGCGCATGGCGGCACCTGGACTTACCAGGCGTGCTCGGCGTTCGACGATGTCTTAACCAAGTGCCGCGCTCGGTTCACGATCGCGGTCAGCAAGGCCGAGCGCGATGGCCAACCGGTGTGGCTCGTTTCTCAGCAAGAAAAAAGCGCGCGCGCCTGGTCTCCCACGGATACGATCCGCACTCCACTCGACTCGACGTACGTCGACCCCGCCACCCTGCGACCGATCTACCATGAGATAAACGGCAAGGGATTTCACTTCGTCCGCCGGATCATCGGAGACACCGTGCGTGAGACGCTCGACATTAGCGGCGCGCATCCGCGCAGCTGGCGGACCAATGCGAGCATTCCCGGTGCGCAAAACGCGCCGTTCGTGCTTCGATGGGCCCGGTTCGACCTTGCCCTGCTGCTGGAGGTGCTCCCGCTCGAGCGCGCGTGGCGAGGAAGTGTGTACTCGGTCGGCCTGGTGGGGCCAGATCCCAGCAAGGCCGCGATCGCCCCGATCGACTTACGCGTCGTCGGGAGCGGGCGTATCGAGGTTCCCGCAGGGACGTTCGACTGCTGGAAGGTCGAATTGCGGCAGGGGGACGACACCCGGCTGACACTGTGGGTGAGCAAAGACCGCGGTTGGCTCGTCAAGACGGAGCTCCGTGAACCGGATTTCCGGGCCGAGAGTGCGCTCTTGTCCGCTACTCCCCCAGCACCTTGACGATCACCCGCTTCTTGCGTTGCCCGTCCCACTCACCGTAGAACACCCGCTGCCACGGCCCTAGGTCGAGCTTGCCGGCCGTGACGGGCACGATCACCTCGTGTCCGATCGTGAGGCTGCGGAGGTGGGCCGCGGCGTTGTCCTCGCCCGTTTCGTTGTGGCGGTAGCGCTTGGGGTCCCACGGCGCGATGCTCGACTCCAGCCACTTCAGGATGTCCGTCCACAGCCCTGACTCGTGATCGTTCACGAATACCGACGCGGTGATGTGCATGGCGCTCACCAGCGCGAAGCCTTCCTGCACGCCGCTCTCCGCCACCTGCTCGGCGACGTGCTCGGTGACGTCGATGATTTCCTGGCGGGATTTGGTGTTGAACCAGAGGTAGTGCGTATGAGACTTCACGGAGCCTCCTGAACGCGGAAGTCGGAACTCGGAACGCGGAACAGGCGGGCGGGCGGCGGGTCGCGTGTTCCGCGTTCCCACTTCCACGTTCCGCGTTGGTGCGTGTCGAATTGTCACATGCCCACGAAATGCCTAGATTGCCCCCACAAATATGGCGCTCGCGTTCCGACAGCGGATCTTCGTCGTCCTGGTGGCGCTGACCGCCGTGCCGACCGCCCTGGCGGTGGTGGGCTGGGCGCTCGCGGTCCGAACGGTGGGCCCGTCGGCCGGCGCGCGCGTGGCGCTCGAGGAAATGGCGGCGTCGGCGCGCCAGATGGTGGACCGTATCGACACCACGCACCTCGCTGCGCCCGAGCGGGCCGCCCTGCGGGAGCACCTGGAGCGCCTGTCCACATCGGTCACCCTCGCCCGGCGGGCCGAGACGTACCTGCGCTACTACGCGGGCGGGTTCGCCCTGGTGGTGATCGTGTTCGGCGGGCTGGCCCTGACGGCCGCAATACGGCTCGCGGGACATCTGTCGCGCCAGCTGTCGCGGCCGATCGACGAGCTGGTGGGGTGGACCCGGCTGATCCGGCGGCGCGTGCCGCTCCCCGCGGGGCCGGCCAGTCGTGGGGCGCCCGAGTTCGAGGCGCTGCGCCAGGCGCTGCGCGAGCTCGCGACCGCGCTCGACGCCGCCCGCGAGCGCGAGCTCGAGGCGGAGCGGCTGCGGGCGTTCCGCGAGGTGGCACGGCGCGTCGCGCACGAGATCAAGAACCCGCTCACATCGATGCGCATCGCGGTGGACCAGCTGGGGCGGACAGTGGGACAGGCGGACAGCCGGACGGCGACCGCCGTGGAAGTGCTGGGTGCCGAGACGCAACGGCTGGGCCAGCTGGCGAAGGAGTTCGCCGACTTCGGCCGGCTCCCGGAAGGACCCAAGAGCGAAGTAGACCTCGTGGACCTGCTGATGGACCTGGGCAAGAGCGGAGTACCGCCCGAGGTGGCCGTTCGGGTACGGGCCAACGGCGAGCCCTGCAAGGTGCTGGGGCACTACGACCCGTTGCGGCGCGCCTTCGCCAACCTGCTGCGCAACGCGGCGGAGGCGATGCACGGCCGAGGAGCGATCGAGGTAGCCGTCACGCGTGACGGGGGCGGTTTGGTGGTGACGATCGCCGATCACGGCCCCGGGGTGCCGGACGAGCTGCGGCAGCGCGTGTTCGAGCCCTACTTCACGACCAAGCAGGACGGCACCGGGCTGGGGCTCGCGCTGGTGCGGCAGACGATCGAGGCGCACAGCGGCACCATCAGCGTCGCGAATACGCCGGGCGGCGGCGCCACTTTTTCCATCGTGCTCTCCGCCACATGAGCCCACGCATCCTGCTGGTCGACGACGAGACCAACATCCGCAAGATGGTAGGAGCGCTGCTCGAGTCCGAGGGATTCGAGACGGCGGAGGCTGCGAACGGCGGCGCCGCGCTCGCCGCGGTCGAGCGTGCCGCGCCCGACGCCGTGCTGCTCGACCTCATGATGCCCGGCGGGCCGGACGGGCTCGCCACGCTCGAGCAGCTGAAGCGCCTCGCGCCCGACGTGCCGGTCGTGATGATGAGCGGGAAGGCGAGCCTCACCGACGCCGTGCGGGCGACCAAGCTCGGCGCGTTTCAGTTCCTGGAAAAGCCGCTCACGCCCGAGGGAGTGCTGACCACGCTGCGCGCCGCCCTCGAGCTGTCGCGCACGCTGGCCGAGAACCGCCGGCTGCACGAGGCGCTGGGGCATTCGGATCCTCTCGTGGGCGTGAGCGGCGCGATGCAAGAGCTGCGGGACCTGATCGCGCGGGTCGCGCCCACCGAGGTACGCGTGCTGATCACGGGCGAGTCGGGCACGGGCAAGGAGCTCGTGGCCTCGGCCATCCACCGCCAAAGCGCACGAGCGGGCAGGCCGTTCGTGTGCGTCAACAGTGCCGCGATTCCGAAGGACCTGGTAGAGTCGGAGATGTTCGGTCACGAGCGCGGCGCGTTCACCGGGGCGACGGAGCGGCGGGTCGGGCGCTTCGAGCTGGCGGACGGCGGGACGTTGTTCCTCGACGAAGTGGGCGATCTGGGACTCGAGGCGCAGGCGAAGCTGTTGCGCGCACTGGAGAGCGGCGTGATCGAGCGGCTGGGCGGCGAGAAACCGATCGGCGTCGACGTGCGCGTGATCGCCGCAACCAACAAAGACCTCGGGAAGGCGTCACAGCAAGGGCAGTTCCGCGAGGACCTGCTGTTCCGCCTCGACGTGCTCCCGATCCGCATCCCACCGTTGCGCGAGCGGGCGGACGACGTCGCGCCGCTGGTGCAGCATTTCGCGGCGCGACAGGTGGCCCGCCTCGGCCGGCAGGTGCGCTTCGACCCCGGCGCCGTACAGCTGTTGAGCGCCTACGCCTGGCCCGGGAACGTGCGCGAGCTGGCGAACATCGTGGAGCGGCTCGCGATCCTCGCGACCGGCGATACGGTGACCGCCGACGACGTGGCGCGCGTGGTGCCGCAAGACGGCGCGCCGGCCGCGCCCTCCGAAGCATGGAGCGACGTCGCGCTGTCGGACGCCCTCGACGGCTTCGAGCGCACGCTCATCGCGCGGGCGCTGTCGGCCGCCCGAGGCAACGTGGCAGAGGCGGCGCGCCGTCTCGCCACCGACCGCGCCAATCTGTATCGCCGCATGCGCCGGCTGGGGCTCGAGGCGCCGCGCACCGGGGCGGGCTGACCGTGCGCAGCGTGGCGCTCGCCGCCCTGGGCCTGCTCGGCTGCGCCGTCGCCGCGGCGCAGGACACCGCCATCGTGATCCAGCCGGAGAGCGCCAGCGCCATCGTGCAGCCGCCGGAGCTGCCGCGCACGGTCGCCGAAGAAGTGGTCCACCGCTACAACGCCGCGACGACCACCCGGCTGGTGGGGCGCTCGTGGCTCCCGGCCGGCAACGCCTGGCGCGGCGACGTCGCGGTGCGGAGCGGACCCGTGACGCTGCGCGGCCGAGTCGAAGGCACGCTGCTCGTCATCAATGGCGACGCCGTGCTGGAGCCGGGAGCGGTGATCGCGGGCGACCTCATCGTGGTCGGCGGCACGGTGGCCCGCGCCCCGGGAGCGGCGGTGTCGGGCGCGGTGCGCGTCTACCAGGAGCCCCTCGCCTTCCGCGCCAAAGGTGACGAGATCGCCCTCGTCCCCCCGGACCTGCGGCGCTGGTTCCGCAACCTCGGCGTGGAGAAGTCCTGGGGCACCCAGGACTCGCGCTCGTCGCTCACGCTCGCCACGGGCGGCACCTTCAACCGGGTGGAGGGACTGCCCGTGGTGTTCGGGCCGCTGTTCGACTGGAAGCTGCATCGCAACCTGCGGCTGCGGGTGGACGCGCTGGGCGTATTCCGGACCGCCGGGCAACTCACCGACAAGCGCAGCGATCTGGGCTACATCTTTCGCGCCGAGCTGCGCTCCGGCGAGGTGCCGGCCTACGGCGTCCAGTTCCGCGCGTTCGATACCGTGGTCCCGGTGGAAGATTGGGGACTGCGCAACGGCGAAGTGGGGTGGTCGGCGTTCCTGTTCCAGCGCGATTATCGCGATTACTACCTCAGCAAGGGCGTGGCCGGCCGCATGTTCGTGCAGCCCGAGCGGGCGCTGCAGCTCGAGCTCGAGCTCCGGCATGACTGGCAGAAGAGCGTCGGAGCGCGCGACCCGTGGACCGTGTTCCGCAACGACCAGGCGTGGCGTCCCAACCCGCCGATCGACGATGGGCACTACACGGCACTCAGCGGCAATGTGAGCTTCGATACCCGCAACGACCGCGCCGACCCCACAGCCGGTTGGTGGCTGCGCGCCCGCATCGAGCACTCCCATTCCAGGGATGTGACGCCGCAAACCGGCGTCCCCAGCGCGGTGCGTGCCACGATCGCGACGGACGGCTCGTACGCGTTCAGCCGCCTGTTTCTCGACTTCCGTCGCTACATGCGCGTGAGCCCATCGGGGCGCGTCAACCTTCGCTTGCTCGCGGGCGGATGGGTCGGGGGGGATGCCCTCCCGCTGCAACAGCGCCTCTCCATGGGCGGGCCCGACCCGCTCGCGGGCTACGGGTTCCGCCACAGCGCCTGCAACCGCGACATCGTGGACCCCGCGTTCGCGGCGACGCTGGTCGCGGCATGCGACCGGGTGGTCCTGGCGCAGGCCGAATACCGCGGGCACATCTCCCTGCATTGGTCGTACGGCTCGTCGCGCCCGGAAGACGAGGCGGTCAAGCCGCTGTTCACGCTCCGGGGTCCCGATCTCGTGGTGCTCGGGAACGCCGGACAGGCGTGGCTCGTCGGTGGCGGGCCGGGCCGGCTCCCCGCCGACCGGCTGCCGACGCTCGGTAGTTGGCTTGCGGACCTCGGCCTCGGCCTCGATTGGAGTGGACTCGGGCTGTACGTAGCCAAGGCTGTGACGGCGGGCGAGCCCCTGCGATTCACGCTGCGACTCGACCACCGTTTCTGAGGTGAGGTCGGGCCTGGCGGTCCTCACCCTGTTCGGCGCCGCGGCCGTCTCCCCGGCCCGGGCGCAGTCGCCCGCGTTGACGGTGATCCTCCAGAGCGGCATTCCCCGCATCCAGACCACGGCCCTGCTCGCCGACGGCCAGTTCGTCGGGCTGATGCGCTCGGGGTTCCCACTGCGCCTGCATTATCGTCTGGAGCTGTGGCGGTCGCGCTCGGGATGGTTCGATCAGTTCGTGACGGATTTCCCGTGGGACGCGGTGGCGCGCCACGACCCGCTCGCCGACGACTTCGTCTTGATTCGGAGCGAGAGCCGGCGCGTGGCCCGCTACGGGACGGCCGACGACCTCGAGCGCGCGCTGGAGCTTCCCTACCACGTGCTGTCGCTGACGCCCAAGGGCCGAGGCAGGTTCTACTACGTCTGCAGGCTCGAGGTGAGCACGCTCAATGACACCGACTTGGAAGAGCTGACGCGCTGGCTCAAGGGGGACGCCGGCCCGGCTGTTTCGGGAGGCGGTGACGTGGGCGGCGCGCTCTCCCGCGGCGCGCAACGGCTGCTGGTCCGGATGGCGGGCCTGCCGCACCTCACCCTCGAGGCGCGGTCGGAGACACTAACTCAGAGCGCCTCGAGCGCCGCGAGCACCTCGCCGCCGTAGAACAGCCGGATGTACTTGGACTGGATCGACGTGAGGCGGCGAACCGCCCAGGCGAGGTGCACGAAGTGTGGCTCCACCGGCGGCCGCAGCGGATGCATCCCGGCCTCTTCCGGCAAGAGGTTGCCCTTGCGCGTATTGCAGGAGCTGCACGCCGTCAGCACGTTGTTCCACGCGTTCGTGCCCCCGCGCGACAGCGGCACCAGGTGATCCCGCGTCAGGCACTCGCGGTGGCGCAGCTCCTGCTGGCTCCGTCCGCAGAACTGGCAGCGGTAGTTGTCGCGGGCGAAGAGGAACGTGTTGGTAACCTGGCGGCGGAAGCGGCGCGGCACGTGCACGAACTTGACCAGGCGAATCACGGCGGGCCGCGGGACGGCCAGGCGCTCGCTCCGCATGACGGAGCCGTCTGCTTCGACGATCTCCGCTTTGCGGTCGATTACGAGCCGCAGGGCCCGCCGCACGGGCACCATGGTGAGCGGCTCGAATGACGCGTTGAGCGCCAGGCAGCGCACGGATCTCCCCGGGGGAAAAAAGTGGCCGTCCGCCCGGAACGAGCGAGACGGCCTCGTATGCTACACAACCGGCTAACGCTCGGCAAGACCTTGGGTTAAGTGCCTCCCGTCGCAGCGAATGCAAGTTGCAGCGCCGCAAGCTGCTCGTCCACCGACGCCCGCGAGGCGCCACCCGGAGTGGCACGCCCTTCGATCGAATCCTCCCATGTGCCCAACTGGGCCAGCGCCGCGCCCAGCGCCGGGTGGAGCGCCGCCGCCGCGGGAATCGGCACCTGGTCGAGCGGCACACCGGAGCGCTCCGCCTCGCGCACCAGCCGGCCCACCAGCCCATGGCTCTCCCGGAACGGAACGCCCGACTCGACCAGCAGGTCGGCCAGGTCGGTGGCGCGCAGCGAGGCGTCGAGAGCGCCGCGCATGCGCTCCGCGTCCACCGTGAGCGCCGCGACCGCCCCGGTCACCGCGGGCAGCACCAAGCCCAGCGTATCGAACGCGTCGAACAGCAGCGCTTTGTCCTCCTGCAGATCCTTGCTGTAGCCGGCGGGGAGACCCTTGAGCGTCGTGAGCAGCGCGACGAGATCACCCAGCACGCGCCCCGACTTCGCCCGCGCCAGCTCGAGCACGTCCGGGTTGCGTTTTTGCGGCAGCAGGCTCGACCCGGTGCTGAAGTCGTCCGACAGCCGCACGAAGCCGAACTCGGCGCTCGAATACAGCACGAGCTCGGCGGCGAGGCGGGACAGGTGCATGCCCACGAGCGACAGCGCGAACAGCACTTCGGCGACGAAGTCGCGGTCGCCGGTGGCGTCGAGCGCGTTGGCACAGACGGCGCGGAACCCCAGCGCTTCCTTGAGGAGCACGCGGTCCACGGGAAATCCCGAGCCGGCGAGCGCCCCCGAGCCGAGCGGCAGCTCGCCCACGCGGCGCCGCGCGTCCGCGAGGCGCTGCCGATCGCGCACCAGCGGCCAGGCGTGTGCCAGCAGCACGTACGCCCAGCGCACCGGCTGCGCGCGCTGGCCGTGCGTGTAACCGGGGAGCAGGACGTCGACGCCGTCCTGCGCCCGCGCGACGAGCGTACGCCCGAACGCGGCGATGTCGCCGTCGATCTGGTCGATCGCCTGGAGCGTCCAGAGCCGCAGGTCGGTCGCCACCTGATCGTTGCGGGACCGGCCCGTATGGAGCTTGCCCGCCACCGCGCCGACTTCGGCGTACAGCAGCCGCTCAACGAGCGTGTGCACGTCTTCGTCGGGGGCGCCGACGGCCGCGCCATCGGCGAGCCGCTCCGCGACGCGGTCGAGACCCGCGAGCAGCTGCATCTCCTCGTGAGGCGTCACGACGCCGACGCGGCCCAGTGCATGCACCCAGGCCTTACTCGCGGCGACGTCCTGGGGCCAGAGGCGGTGATCGACGGGGAGGCTGCGGTTGAGGGCATCGAGCGCTTCGCTGGGGCCGACGCTGAAGCGGCCGCCCCACATCTGATGCGGGGCAGTCGGAGCCGGGGGAGGCGGCGGCGCGGGCTCCGTCGGCCGGGCCGCCATCAGTCCGCCGCCGCCCCGACTTCGCGCTGCTGACGTGCCGCGTCGAGCCCGGCCCCAATCCGCAGCGAGAGGCCGTACAGGTGGATGAATCCATCGGCGTCGCGCTGGTCGTACACGTTGTCCTTGCCGAACGTGGCATACGACGGCTGATACAGCGCGTACGGGCTCTCGCGCCCGGCCACCGCGAGGCCGCCCTTGTACAGTTTGAGCCGCACCGTACCGGTCACGCGCTTCTGGGTGCTCAGGACGGCGGCGTCGAGCGCCTCCCGCTCCGGGGTCCACCACCGCCCGTCGTACACCAGGTCGGCGTAGCGCAGCGCCAGCTCGTCCTTGAGGCGCAGCGTCCGGCGATCGAGCACCAGCTGCTCGAGCTCGCGGTGCGCGGCGTGCAACAGGGTCCCGCCCGGTGTCTCGTACACGCCACGGGACTTCATGCCGACCAGACGGTCCTCGACGACGTCGGCGCGGCCGACGCCGTGCTCGCCGGCGACGGCGTTGAGCGTCTCGAGCAGCTCGACAGGCCCGAGCGGCACGCGGTCCACGGCGACCGGCGTTCCCTCCTCGAACCCGATCTCGACGACGGCGGGCAGCTCCGGCGCCTCCAGCGGGTCGCGTGTCATGACGAAGATGTGCTCTGGGGGTTGTTTCGAGGGGTCTTCCAGGATGCCGCCCTCATGGGAGCAGTGCCACAAGTTGCGGTCGGTGGAGTACGGCTTCTCGAGCGTGGCCTGCACCGGGATGCCTTTGGCTTTCACATAGGCGATCAGGTCTTCCCGGCCGTGGAACTCCCATTCGCGCCACGGCGCGATCACCTGCAACTCCGGCGCGAGCGCCGCATAGGTGAGCTCGAAGCGCACCTGATCGTTGCCCTTGCCGGTGCAGCCATGCGCCAGCGCCCGAGCGCCGGCGCGCTGCGCCAGCGCCACTTGATGCGCCGCCATGACGGGCCGAGCCATACCCGTGCCGAGCAGATAGGTGCGGGCGTAGACGGCGCCGGCGCGCAGCGTGGGGAACACGAAGTCGCGCACGAATTCTTCGCGCAGGTCCTCGACGACGCAATCGACGGCGCCGGACCGCTTGGCCTTGTCCACCAGGCCGCCGAGCTCCCCCGAACCCTGTCCCACGTCCGCCGCGAAACACAGCACGCGCGCGCCGTATTGCTCGCGCAACCAGGGAACGATCGCCGAGGTGTCGAGTCCGCCCGAGTATGCGAGGACGACCAACGGCCCCATAGGTACCCGCCTCACTGTTTATGCAGGAAGATGCATAAACATACATCAGCGACGGCGCCTGTCAACGCCCCGAGCCCGCGAGGCCTCCTGGCGGGAGGGCCGGCGCGCGTGGATCTTGTTCCGTCCCCAACCCCCAAGGAGCCGTGACCCGTGAGCGATCGCCGCAGTTTTCTCCAGATGCTCGGCGGCGCGGCCGTGGCGGCCGGGCTGCCCCGCCTGCCCCGGCTGCCGCGCGCGCGGATCGAGCACGTCGGCCTGCAGCTCTACACCGTGCGCCACGAGATGGAGAAGGACGTCGAGGGCACAATCGCGCGCGTGGCCGCGAGCGGGTACAAGGAGGTCGAATTCGCGGGCTACTTCAAGAAGACGCCGGCGGAGATCCGCGCCATGCTCGACCGGAACGGCCTCACCGCGCCGTCGGCGCACGTCTCGGCGGGCACGCACGACGCCTGGCACGAAGCGCTCGACGCCGCGCACGTGATCGGTCACCAGTACGTCGTCGTCCCCTGGATCCCTGTGGAGCAGCGCACCGGGATCGACGGCTACAAGAAGTTCGCCGCCCACTTCAACCAGGCAGCCGAGCAGGCTCGCGCGGCCGGATTGCAGTTCGCCTACCACAACCACGACTTCGAGTTCGCCCCGGTGGAAGGCAAGCTGCCGTATGACGTGTTGCTCGCCGAGACCGATCCCAAGCTGGTGCAGATGGAGATGGACCTCTATTGGATCACCAAGGGCGGACAGGATCCGCTGGCGTATTTCGCGCGCTGGCCCGGCCGTTTCCCGCTGGTGCACGTGAAGGACTCGATGGGACCGCCCGACAACAAGATGGCCGACGTGGGAGCCGGCACGATCGACTGGAAGCGCATCTTCGCCAAAGAGCAGCAGGCCGGGATCAAGCACTTCTTCGTGGAGCACGACCAGCCGGCGGACGCGTTCGCGTCCATCAAGGCCAGTTGTGACTACCTGAAGCGGCTGGAGTTCTGAGATGACCGACCGCCGGAGCTTCCTCGCTGCCTCGGGAATTGCGTTGTCCGGTCTCTCGCTCGGCAAGGCGGTCGGGACTGACCCCGCGCGCAAGCCCGGGGTACGCGGGACCCTCGACCGGATCCCGGCCGGCCGCTTGAAGCAGTCCGCCTCCCGCTGGCCCTATCGAGCCATTCCGCTCCCCGATTTCTGCAAGGCGGCGGCCGGCATGGGGCTCGCGGGCGTAGATCTGCTCGGCCCGGACGACTGGGACACGGTGCGGGACCACGGGCTCGTCTGCTCCATGGGCTATCCCGCGAGCCGCCGCGACTTCATCCCGACCGGATTCAACGACCGGGCGAACCACGCGATGCTGTTGCGCGAGCTCGAGCAGACGATCCCGCTCGCCGCGCAGCACGGCGTGCCGAACGTGATCACGATGTTCGGCAACCGACGCGGCCGGAGCGACGCGGAAGCGATCGACAATTGCGTCGCCGGGCTCACTGCGATCAAGGCGCTCGCGGAGGAGCAGCGCGTCACCATCTGCGTCGAGCTCTTGAACAGCAAGGTGGATCACGCGGACTACCAGGGAGACCACACGGCGTTCGGGGTGGCCGTGATGAAAGGCGTGGCGTCGCCGCGGGTCAAGCTGCTGTACGACATCTATCACATGCAGATCATGGAAGGCGACATCATCCGCACCATCCGTGACAACGCGGCATTCATCGGACACTTCCATACGGGCGGCGTGCCGGGCCGCCACGAGCTCGACGGCACGCAGGAGCTCAACTGGCACGCGATCGCCGCCGCCATCGCCGACACGGGCTTCACCGGATTCATGGCGCACGAGTTCACGCCGACGCGCGACCCCCTCACCTCGTTGCGACAGGCCGTGGAGACTTGCACGGTATGACCGAGCCCCGAGCCCCGAACCCCCAGTCCCGAGTATACGACGTGTGCATCGTCGGCTCGGGCGCCGGCGGTGGCATGGCCGCCCACGCCCTCACCCGCGCGGGCGCCGATGTGATCGTGCTCGAGGCGGGCGTGCCGTGGGACAACCTCAAGGACTCGGCCATGCTCACCTGGCCCTACGAGTCGCCGCGGCGCGGCAGGTCCACCAAGGACCATCCGTTCGGCGAATTCGACGGCTGCGTCGGCGGCTGGGAGATCGAGGGCGAGCCCTACACGCGCGCGGCGGGCACCGAGTTCAACTGGTGGCGGGCCCGCATGGTCGGAGGTCGCACCAACCACTGGGGCCGGATCTCGCTCCGCTTCGGACCGTACGATTTCAAGCGGAAGAGCCGGGACGGCCTGGGCGACGACTGGCCCATCTCCTACGAGGACGTCGCGCCCTACTATGACCAAATCGACCGGCTGATCGGCGTCTTCGGCAGCAAGGAGAACCTCCCCAACGAGCCGGACGGCGTGTTCCTGCCGCCGCCACGGCCGCGCTGCCACGAGCTGCTGGTCAAGCAGGCCGCGGACCGGCTGCACATCACCTGCATTCCGTCCCGGCTCTCGATCCTGACGCGACCGCTCAACGGCCGGGCGCCGTGCCACTACTGCGGCCAGTGCAACCGGGGTTGCCGCGTGAACGCGAACTTCACCTCCACCAACGTGCTGATCGCCCCCGCCCTCACCACCGGCCGCCTCACGCTCGTCACCAACGCGATGGCCCGCGAGGTGACGGTGGACAAGACCGGCCGCGCGTCGGGTGTGGCGTACGTCGACAAGACGACCGGGTCGGACCGGCACGTCCGCGCCAGGGTCGTGGTCCTCGCGGCCAGCGCGCTCGAGACCGCGCGCCTGCTGCTCAACTCGAGGTCGTCCGCGTTCCCGAACGGCCTGGCGAACGGCAGCGGCACGGCGGGCAAGTACATCACCGACACCACCGGCACGGACGTGGCCGGCTTCATTCCCAAGATGATGGACCACGTCCCGCACAACCACGACGGGGTGGGCGGGATGCACCTCTACATGCCGTGGTGGCTCGAGGACCAGAAGCTCGACTTCCCGCGCGGTTACCATATCGAGGTGTGGGGCGGGACGCACGTTCCGAGCTACGGCTTCATGGGTGGAATCCAGCGCTACCCGTCGGGTGGCGGCTACGGCCAGCAGCTCAAGGACGACTATCGTCGGTACTACGGCGCCACCGTCGGCTTCTCGGGCCGCGGGGAGATGATTCCGAACGACGACTGTTATTGCGAAATCGACCCGCGCACCGTGGACCGCTGGGGCATCCCCGTGCTGCGGTTTCACTGGAAGTGGTCGGACCACGAATACAAGCAGGTGAAGCACATGCAGGAAACGTTTCGAGCGCTCATCGCCGCGATGGGCGGCGAGGTGTTCTCCCCGATGCCGGGCCCCGAGCGCGGATACGGCATCGCGGCGGGCGGCGTGATCATTCACGAGCTGGGCGGCGCGCGCATGGGCGACGACCCCAAGACGTCGGTGACGAACCGCTGGTGCCAGGCACACGAGTGCAAGAACCTGTTCGTGACGGACGGCGCGCCGTTCGTGTCGCAAGCGGACAAGAATCCGACCTGGACGATCCTGGCGCTGGCTCTGCGCACCAGCGAGCACATCACTGAACTGATCAAGCGGGGCGAACTTTGAACGCGGAATGTGGAACGCGGAACGCGGAACAGCATTCTGGGCGTCGGAGCGCGAAGCGTCTGTTCCGCGTTCCGACTTCCGTGTTCCGCGTTCGGAGGACTCATGGATAGACGCTCGGCTATTCGTGTGCTCGCAGCAGCACCGGTTGCCACGGCCTTCCGCTGGGCGCCGGAATCAGTGCGCGAGGCGGCCGCGCGGGCGCGGGAGGCGCTCGCGCGCGGCGCCCCCTACGAGCCGAAGCACTTCACCGCCCGCGAATGGGATGCGGTCCGTCTGCTCGTCGACCTGATTATTCCCAAAGACGACCGCTCCGGGAGCGCCACGGAGGCCGGCGTCCCCGAGTTCATGGACTTCATGCTGGGCGACGATCCCGACCTCGAGACACCGATCCGGGGGGGACTGGCCTGGCTGGACCACGAATGCGACGATCGCTGGAGCAAAACGTTCCTCGCGTGCAGCGACGCCGAACGCACCGCCCTGTTGGACGATATCGCGTGGCCGAAGAAGGCCAAGCCACAGCATGCCAACGGCGTCGCCTTCTTCAACAGCTTCCGGGACCTCACGGCCTCGGGCTTCTTCTCGAGCAAGTTGGGCGTGCAGGACCTGCGCTACCTGGGCAACACCTTCGTCGCCGAATGGAAGGGCTGTCCACCGGAAGCGCTGGACAAGCTCGGCGTACGCTACGCGGACTGACGAAAAACGGGAAACGGGAAACGGGGACACGGGAAGCGTGCCAGGCAACAAGCGCCTCGGAATCGGGTTCGTGGGCAGCGGATTCAACGCGCGCTTCCACTTGCAAGGACTCCAGACCGTGCGCGATGCCGACGTGCTCGGCGTGTGGAGCCCGAACGTGAAGCACGCCGAAGACATGGCTGCGATGGCCCGCAAACTCGACCTCGGGCCCGCCAAAGCCCATCGCTCGATCGCCGAGATGGTCGCAGACCCGGGTATCGACGCACTGTGGTTGTGCGGACCGAACCAGGCCCGGGTCGAGAACGTCGAGGAGATCGTGGACGCCGTCACGCGCGGCAAGGGGGCGCTCAAGGGCATCGCCTGCGAGAAGCCGCTGGCACGCAACGTCGCCGAAGCCACGCGCGTCACGGAGCTGGTGAAGAAGGCAGGGCTGGCGCACGGCTACCTGGAGAACCAGCTGTTCGCGCCCGCCGTGGCGCAGGGGCGGGCGATCATCTGGGCACGGGGCGCATCGCTCACCGGCCGGCCCTATCTCGCACGCGCGGCCGAAGAGCACAGCGGGCCGCACATGCCGTGGTTCTGGCGAGGCGACCTGCAGGGCGGCGGCGTTTTGAACGACATGATGTGCCACTCGGCCCTGGTCGTGCGGCACCTCCTCACCAAACCCGGCGCCCCGCTCTCGACCGTGCGGCCGGTGCGCGTGACGGGCCACATTGCCAGCCTCAAATGGAGTCAGCCGACGTACGCGAAGCAGCTGCAGCAGCGCATGGGCAAGGAAGTGGACTATGCCAAGCGGCCCTCGGAAGACTTCGCCAGCGTGATGATCGAGTTCGCGGCCGAGGACGGTGCCCCAGTGCTGGGCGAGGCGACGACCTCGTGGAGCTTCGTGGGAGCCGGGCTGCGCCTCTCCGCCGAGCTGCTCGGCCCCGAATACTCGATGTCGTGGAACTCGCTCGACAGCCCGCTCAGGCTGTTCTTCAGCCGCGAGGTGAAGGGCCAGTCGGGTGAAGACCTGGTCGAGAAACAGAACGCGGAGATGGGACTCATGCCCGTCATCTCGGGCGAAGCGGCGGTGTACGGCTACGAGGCCGAGGACCGGCATTTCGTGCGCGTGTTCCTCGGGCGCGAGGCACCGCAGCTCACGTTCGACGACGGCGTCGAGGTCGTGAGGCTCCTGATGGCGGCGTACATGAGCGCCGAGCAGGGGAAGACCCTGCAATTCCCCCCCCAAGGACTGGAGACGTTCGTGCCCGCCGTCGCCAAGGGAACGTGGAAGCCATGACGAAAACGCGGAACGCGGAAGTCGGAACGCGGAACAGGTGGCTTGAGCTGCGAGACCCGACCTGCTGTTCCGCGCTCCGCGTTCCGCGTTCCGCGTTCGCCGGGCTGGCGGTCCTGGCGTTCGCCGCCGCACCCGTGCGGTCGCCGGCGCAGCAATGGCCGGTGCATTCGATGGACCGCCCCCGCCCTCCCGTCGTCGACCCCGGCCCGGAGCGGCCACCCCTGGCGCCGCCGTCGGATGCGATCGTGTTGTTCGACGGGAAGAGCCTGGCGCTGTGGCAGTCCGAGGACAGCACGCCGGCGAAGTGGGTCGTGCGAGACGGCTACCTGGAGGTGGCGCCGCACACGGGGGCGATCGTGACGAAGCGCGGCTTCGGCGACGTGCAGCTGCACCTCGAATGGGCGGCGCCGGTCCCCGCCACGGGCGAGGGCCAGGATCGCGGCAACAGCGGCGTTTTCCTCATGACGCACTACGAGATTCAGGTGCTCGATTCCTATCACAGCGACACCTATGCCGACGGCCAGGCCGCCGCGCTGTACGGACAGACCCCGCCGCTCGTCAATGCGAGCCGCCCGCCGGGCCAATGGCAGACCTACGACATCGTGTTTCACCGGCCCCGCTTCGCGCCGGACGGCGCGGTGCGGGACTCGGCGCGGGTGACCGTGCTGCACAACGGCGTACTCGTCCAGGACAACACGATCATTACCGGGTGGACGGTGCACGGCCGGCGGGCGCATTACGCGCCGCACGCCGAGCGGCTGCCGCTGCTGCTGCAGGATCACGGCCACCCCGTACGCTACCGCGACATCTGGATCAGAGAGCTGTCCGAGCCCAAGTGAGCGCCCGATGCGTCCAGTGATGATCGTCCTCGCCGCGGCGAGCGGGCTCGCGGCGACGCCCCTGGCGGGGCAGCTTCCGGCCCCCGTGGGCGACATGCTGCGGCGCGTGTTCGCCTCGGGCGACTTCGCGCCGGAGCGCTTCGGTCCGGCCCGTTGGATCGCCGGCGGTACGGCCTACACGACGGTCGAGCCGGCCGCCGGCCGAAGCGGCGGATGGGAGATCGTGCGCTACGAGACGGCGACGGGGGCGCGCAGCATCGCCGTTGCCGCGCGGCAGCTCATCCCCCCGGGTGACACCGCGCCGCTCGACGTCGACGAGTACGCCTGGTCGAGCGACGCCACGAAGCTCCTCGTGTTCACCAACACGCGGCGGGTGTGGCGCGAGAATACGCGGGGGGATTACTGGGTGCTCGAGCGCCGCAGCGGGGCGCTCAAGCAGCTGGGCGGCGACGCGCCGGCGTCGTCACTCATGTACGCCAAGTTCTCGCCCACGGGGGACCGCGTCGCGTACGTGCGGCAAGGAGATCTGTACGTCGAGCGCCTGTCCGACGGCCGCATCACGCGTCTCACCGCCGACGCCGACTCGCTGCACGTGAACGGCATGACCGACTGGGTCTACGAAGAGGAGTTCGACCTGCGCGACGGCTTCCGCTGGTCGCCGGACGGATCCCGCCTCGCCTACTGGCGTTTCGACATGACCGGCGTGGGCACGTTCCTGCTCACGAACGACACCGACTCCCTCTACCCCTTCGTCGTTCCCGTCCAATACCCCAAGGCCGGAACCGCGAACTCCAGCGTGACCGCCGGCGTGGTGAGCGCGGACGGCGGTCCCACCACCTGGCTGCAGGTGCCCGACGATCCGCGCCAGAACTACATCCCCCGGATGGAGTGGGCGGGGCCCCGCGAGGTCGTGCTGCAGCGCATCAACCGCGCCCAGAACGTCGATCGCGTGATGCTCGCCGATGCCACGACCGGCGCCGTCCGGACCGTGCTCGTCGAGCAAGACAGCGCGTGGCTCGACGTCGTGGACGACCTGCGCTGGCTCGAGGGCGGGGGCGGGAAGGAGTTCACCTGGCTCAGCGAGCGCGACGGCTGGCGCCACGTGTATCGCGTCAGCCGCGACGGCAAGGCAGTGCGCCTGGTGACGCCGGGCGCGTTCGATGTAATCCAAGTGGCCGCGGTGGACGAGCCGGGCGGCTGGCTCTACTACGTCGCGTCCCCCGATAACCCCACGCAGCGCTACCTGTACCGCTCCCGACTCGACGGACGCGGGAAGCCCGAGCGCGTCTCGCCCGGGGAGCGACCGGGCACCCACGACTACGACATCTCGCCGGACGCGCGCTGGGCGTGGCACACCTACTCGACGTTCGACACACCCTCCCTGACCGATCTCGTGCGCCTGCCGTCCCATGCCACCGTCCGCACGCTCGCGGCGAACGACCGG
>QHUU01000011.1 GCA_003222155.1 Gemmatimonadota bacterium
AACCCGGGCCGCCCTGTGAGCGTCGGGGCATTCGTGAATTGGGGCCAGTTCTATGGCGGTCACAGCACGGATCTCGAGCTCAGCGCGGCGTGGCGTGGCGGCGGCCACATCATCGTGAGCACCGACCTGACGCGGACCAAGGCCCAGTTGCCGGTCGGCGCATTCACGGCGGTATTGTCGGCGAGCCGGTTGGAGTACGACTTCAATACCCGCACGAGCCTGCTCGCGTTCGTGCAGTACGACAATGAGAGCGAGCGCGTCGACTTCAATGTCCGGTTCCACTGGATCCCGGCGATCGGGGACGATGTCTTCCTGGTGTGGAACTCCGGATACACCACTGAGCCGCTCGCCCGGTTTCGCTTCCCGGACTCTCGGGCGCTAGCCCGCCCGCTCAACGGGGCCTTCGTCGCCAAGGTCGTTCATCGTCTCACGCCTTAGGTAAGGAGATCGCTGATGGTCGCGCACATCCTCATTGCGGTTACGCTCGTGGGCCCACCTGGGCCTCCGGCGCCAGCATGCACGCTCCTGGGGCCACCGGTCCAAGCGCGCTGGTCGGGTACCATCGCACCGGCGTCCACGGCCGACGCGCCACTCCGCCTGGTTGCCGACGTGCCGCTACCGGGGAGCGCGTCTCGCTTCGATTATCAGAGCCTCGAATCGGCCTCCGGCCGGCTGTTCATCTCGCACATGGGCGCCGGGCAGCTCGTGGTCTTCGATGTACATGCCGGGCGAGTCATCGGGAATCTGGACGGGTTCCCCACCGTGACTGGTGTCCTCGCCGTGCCGGCCGAACACCGAGCGTACGCCTCCGCGACAGGGGACCATGCCGTCGTGGTCGTGGACGACTCCACGCTCCAGATCGTGGCGCGGATACCGGGGCCGCGGTTCCCGGACGGGATAGCGTATGCGCCCGAGCAGCGGCGGGTCTTCGTCTCGGACGAGTCGGGGCGGCGGGACTTTGTGATCGATGCGACGACCAACTCTGTTGTAGCGCAGATCGAGCTCGGCGGCGAGGCCGGAAACACCCAGTACGACGCCGGCTCGCACTGTGTGATCGTGGCGGTCCAGACTGCCAACCAACTGGCGGTCATCGATCCGGCGACCGCCACGATCGTGCGGCGCGTCACGCTTGATAAGGCGGTCCGCTACCCGCACGGTTTCTACATCGACGCCCCGCACCGTCTGGCGTTCATCTCCGGTCAGGAGAGCGGGACGCTGGGCGTGCTGGATCTCCAGAAGCTCCAGCTGCGTCAGGTGCTCCCAATCGGGGGCGATCCCGACGTCCTGGCGTTCGATCCAGCCCTTGGGCGGCTGTACGTGGCCGCCGAATCCGGGGTCGTGGGGGTGTTCGCGGAGCGGGACGGCTCCCTGGGACAGCTCGGCTGGTACCGGGCGCCGAAGGCCCACTCGGTCGCCGTCGATCCCGTCACGCACCGCGTCTACCTGCCGCTCGCGAACGTGAGCGGTCATCCAGTCCTCCGGGTGCTGGTGCCCAGCGATTCCCAGTGAGCAGCTGCGGGAGGAGCAAAGGTACGATGCGGCATCGCGCGAAAGTGGTTGAGTATCGCGTGGACCAGCACAAAAAGGTCTTGAAGGAGCAGCTCGCAGCCCTGCGCGTCGGGGCAGGGCAGCATTAAGTTTTGGCACTGTGTGGGAGCACGATGGACCCCTGTGGCGTAAGTTGTTGTAGCGCAATCGCGCGCCCGTAGCTCAGGTGGATAGAGCAGCAGCCTTCTAAGCTGTTGGTCGGAGGTTCGAATCCTCCCGGGCGCACTCACACCACCTAGAACTCCAGCTTCTTCAAGAAGTCGCAGTCCTTCCGCGCGCTGCCGAGCGGGTCTTCCTGGCCCTCCTGCTCCACGTAGCAGAACTTGCGGTCGATGTCGGGAACCGCCGCCAGCAGCCGCTTGAAGTCCACCGTCCCGGTCCCCAACACGGTGTCATGCGAGCGGTCCGGGACCACGTCCTTGAAATGGAAGCTCCAGTACCGTTCACGGTAGCGCTGCAGATAGGCGAACGGATCGCCCCCGCCCATCACCAGGTTGCCGACGTCGAGCTGTAGGCGCACGACCTTCGGGTCGGTGCGCTCCACGAACAAGTCGTACGGCACCTTGCCGTCGATCAGCGGCATGTGGTCGGGTTCGTTGTGGAAGGCGAGCCAGATCCCGGCGCGGCGGGCGACGGCGCCGGCGGCGTTGAAGCGGTCGGCCCACTCCCGCCAGTCGTCCAGCGTGCGCGAGGTCTCCCCCGTGAAGCTCGGCACGATCAGGTACTCGTGGCCCAGCCGGTGGGCGATCTCGAGGCTCCGCTCCCACCCGACGAACAGCGTGATCGGGGAGATGTGGGCCGAAGGCGCGCGCAATCCTTCGTGATCCAGTGCGGCCCGCACCTGCTCGGTCGTGCGGCCGAAGTTGCCGAACGACCACAGCAGCTCGACGTCCGTGTAGCCCATGGCACGCACCGCCGCGAGCGTTCCCTCTGGATCCTTGTGCATCGCGTCCCGCACCGAGTACAGCTCGAGCCCGATGCGGTTGAGCGTGCGAAACGGGGCTCGGGGGTCGGGACTCGGGGCTCGGGGCCGTACAGCGTAGCCCAATGCCGCGGCACCCAACGTTTTCACGAATTCCCGCCGTCCAGTCATTGTGCTCTCCTTAAGTTACGAGGCCCGAGTCCCTAGTCCCGAGCCCCTAGCCAGTGTTACGCAAACCCTGAGCAACGCCGTTCAGCGTGGACGCGAGACCGGCGCTCACCGCCCCCAGCGCGGGGTCATCGGGCGCGGCGTGCCGTTTGCGCTGCAACAGAGTCACCTGCAGCAGCGACAACGGATCGACGTACGGGTTCCGGAGCCCGATGGCCGTCTGCAGCATGGGATTGTCCCGCATCAGGTAATCGCTCTCCCGAATGCGCAACAGGGCGGACACCGTGCGGCGGAATTCGTCCTCCAGCTGGTCGAACAGCGCGAGGTCGCCGTCCCCCCCCAGCTCACGCACGTACATCCGCGCGACGGCGAGGTCGGCCTTGGCGCAGACCATCTCGATCTTCGCGAGCAGGTCGTCGAAGAACGGCCACGCGTGGGCCATGCGACGCAACAGCGCGAGCCCGCCGGGGTCGCCGCCCAGCGCCTCGAGCGCGGTCCCCACACCCAGCCAGCCCGGGAGCATCAGCCGCGTCTGCGTCCAGCCGAACACCCAGGGGATCGCCCGGATGCCCTCCATCGTTTCACCTTCTGGCCCCCGGTAGGCGGGCCGCGACCCGAACCGCACGTCCGCCAGCTCCCGCACCGGCGTCGTCTCGAGGAACATGCGGAACAGGTCGCCCCCGCCGCTGCCGTAGACTACCGAGCGGTAGCGGGGCAGGGCCTCCGCGGCCAGCCGATCCATCATTTCCCGGAACCGCGTTTCCTCGCCCGGCTCGAGCCCGTCGCGCCAGTCCTCGAACCGATGCAGCAACACGCCGGAGAGCATCAGCTCCAGGCTGCGCTCGGCGACGGAGGGCAGGCCAAAGTTCTGGGACACGATCTCACCCTGCTCGGTGATCTTGATGCCGCCGTGTACCGTCCCCGGGGGCAAGGCGGTGAGCGCCCGCGCCACCGGCGAGCCCCCACCGCGACCCACGGTGCCGCCGCGGCCGTGGAACAGCGTCCACGAAACGCCGGCGCCGGCGCAGGCGCGCGCCACCTCCTCCTGCACGCGGTACAGGGCCCACGCCGAGGGAAGCAGGCCGGCGTCCTTGGCGGAATCGGAGTAGCCGAGCATCACCTCCTGGTGCCGCCCGCGGGCGGCGAGATGCCGCTGCCACAAGGGGTCGTCGAGCAGCGAGCGGACGACCAGCGGCGCGTGCTCGAGGTCCTCGAGCGTCTCGAACAGCGGCACGATGTCGATGCGAGACAGCGCGGGCTCGCGCGCCAGGTCCACCAACCCCGCCTCCCGGGCCAGCAGCAGCACGCGCAGCAGGTCGTCGGCGGACCGCGTGCGTGACACGATGTAGGTCGAGGCCGCGGGGGCGCCGACCTCGTCCTGGATCGACCGCATGACGTGAAACACGCGCAGGGCCTCGTCGGTCGGCCCCGCGAGCGTGACGTGCGGCGCATGCAACGGCCGCCGGCCGGACAGCTCGCCACGGATGGCCGCGCCGTCCAGCTCGCCCAGGCCGACCGTTGCGGTCAAGTCGCGAAGCGCCCGCGTGTGGACCGCGGCGTCCTGCCGCACGTCGAGTCGATAGCCGTGGAAGCCGTGGGCGCGCACCTGGGCCAGGAGCGGCTCCACCAGGGCGCGGCGCGCGTGTGAGGCACCCACGGCGTCCAGCGCGTCCGCGACGAGCGTGAGATCGCGCTCGAGCTCTCCGGACGACCCGTATCCCGGCGGATCGGTCTCCACCCGAGCCCGCATGAAGCTGACTTTCATGCGGAGCGGCTCGTCGGCGTTGCGACGGCGATTCTGCTCCCACACGGCCGGCAGCTGCGCGCGATCGTGCTCGAGCGACGCCCGCAGCTCCGGCGCGAGCGCGGCCAGCCGCTCGGACACCGACAGGCGCGCGGCGAGCTCGGCCAGCGCCCTGGCGTAGTGGTCGAGCACCGCCCGGCGCGCGCTGCGCGCGGCCCCGAGCGTGATGTCCGCGGTGACGAACGGGTTACCGTCCCGGTCCCCACCGACCCAGCTTCCCAGGGTGAGCGGGGTCAGCGGATGGTCGAGGCCGAGCCCGACGCCGAATTCGTCCTCGAACGCCTGGACCAGCCGCGCGCGCGCGCGCGACGCGGCGTCGAGCAGGCGGTCTTCCAGATACCACAGGGCGTTCGCCACCTCGTCCACCACCGACGGGCGGTCGCGCCGGACTTCCTCGGTGAGCCACAAGAGCTCCACCTCGCCCTCGAGCCGTCCTTCGATGGCGCGACGCTGCGGCTCCGGTGCGGCATCCCGCGCCAGCAGACCCTCGGCCAGACGCGCCTGGAGATCGAGGATGGTGCGCCGGGCGGACTCGGTGGGATGCGCGGTGAGCACCGGCCGGACGTCGAGCGTCTGCAGCGCGCGCGCGACCTCCTCGGCGGCGTGCCCGGCTTCGCGCAGGCGTCGCAGTGACCAGCGCACCGAGCCGCGCTGCGCCGCCGCCAGGTCGTCCTGGCGTGCCCGCCGCACGCGATGGGCCTGTTCCGCGGCGTTGATCAGAATGAAGAACACCGTGAAGGCACGGGCCGTCAGGCGGGCGGTCTCCGGCGGCAGCGATCGGGTCCGTGCCAGCAGCGCCTCCAGGTCCGGCGCCCCCGGGACGCCGAGTCGTCGCGCGCGGCAGGCCCGGCGCAGCTCTTCCACCGCGCGCAGCGTGTCCTCACCGGCCAGCCGGCCGACCACGCGGCCCAAGGTCCCCGCGAGCCAGCGCACGTCCTGGCGCAGCGGCGCGTCCAGGGGGCGGGCGACCGGCGGCGGCAGGGGAACGGTCGCGGCGACGTGGGCGGTGGTCATGGCAGTGATCGTGTCCGCATGATCGCGGACGCCGCGGCACGGCGCAAGGCGAGCCGTCGGGCTGGCGCCCGTCCTCGTCTGATGGTTGATTGTGCGGCAGTGCACATGGCCTCCCCAACGGCCCCCCTGTTGACCCGTCGGGACTTTGTCTCCGCGACCGCGGCCGCGCTCGCCGCCTCGGGCATGGCGCGCGTCCCCGCGCGTCGCACGCGCTCCGCCGACGGCCTCGTCGTGCTGTTCCAGGGGGACTCGATCACGGATGCGGGACGCGATCGCCAGGTGACCGAGCCGAACCTGGCACGCGGCCTCGGGAACGGTTATCCGCTGCTCGTCGCCGCCGCGGCCCTCGCGGCGCATCCCGACCGCGCGTTGCGGTTCTACAACCGCGGCGTGAGCGGCGACAAGGTCCCCGACCTCGCAAGCCGCTGGGCGACCGATACGCTCCCGTTGCAGCCGGAGGTGCTGAGCATTCTCGTCGGCGTGAACGATTTCTGGCACAAGCTGTCGCACGGCTACACCGGCACCGTGCAGCAGTACGAGGATCAATACGTGTCACTGCTCGAGGAGACTCGGCGCGCGCTGCCGCGGGTGCGGCTGCTCGTGCTCGAGCCGTTCGTGCTGCGGTGCGGCGCCGTGGACGATCGCTGGTTTCCGGAGTTCGACGCGCGGCGCGCGGCGGCGCGACGGGTGGCGCAGCACGCCGGCGCGAGCTTCGTTCCTCTGCAGGCGGGGTTCGACGATCTGGCGCGAAACGGGGCGGGGGCGGGGGCGGGGGCTCCCCAGTACTGGGCGGCGGACGGCGTGCATCCCACGCCCGCCGGGCACGCCGTCATCGCCGAGCGGTGGCGGCACGCCGCGCACATCTAGGGCGGCGACTTACCCGTCCGCTCGAAGCGATCGAGCACAAACCGCAACCGGAACACCGCCGCGTCGAGGTCGCGCAGGCCCGCGTCGTCGAGCGTGCCCGACTCGGCGACGCTGGTGAGCAGCTCGAGGGCGTTGCGGATCTGGTCGCCCAGGCTCTGGGACGTGCGGCGGTCGCCGCCCGAGCGGCGGTCGGTCCCGGAGCGTTGCTCCACCGGCACCCGTACCACGCCCTGTCGCCGGTCTTCGGGTGTGCGGCGGTCGGGCACGGCGCGGCGGTCGGGGAGCGGCTCCATTGGGAAAGTGAATGTGCCACGCGCGTCGGGGTTCGGCCAGCGAGCCGGTGGGGTGGGGCAGGGGGGTCGGGCCGTATCTTCAACAATGAGACCCCCTTGACCGGGGTCGGGACGCCCGGTTAGCATTGGCGTCTGCGCAGGAACTTTTTGCGCACGGCTCTTTGAGAACTGATGGTCGAGCGTGTGGAGTGCGGACCCGTTTGAACGGCGCGCGGTCAGACGCGCGTCGCGAGGGTTTGACTCTGATGTGATACGGACGACATACGAAAACGCAAGTCGTTCGCATGAGCTGTTCGGATTCTTCAATCATTGGAGAGTTTGATCCTGGCTCAGGACGAACGCTGGCGGCGTGCCTAACACATGCAAGTCGTACGGGACCGGGGGCAACTCCGGTTCAGTGGCAGATGGGTGCGTAAC
>QHUU01000063.1 GCA_003222155.1 Gemmatimonadota bacterium
ATTGGCACTCCCACCGCCCCAGTCGGTCCGCTAAGTTCTTCTGCTGCATAGTCCGGCCAGGTAGCTCAGTTGGTAGAGCAGCGGACTGAAAATCCGCGTGTCGGCAGTTCGATTCTGCCCCTGGCCACTTACCTCCCACGCGTGGGCCTGCCCCGGGCCGTCGTTCACGCTGCCCAGCCGTAGCATCATCGCCACACCACATGCAGCCACTGCTCCACGTCGCCCATCGGCATCAGTTTTGCCGCCACAGGGTGGGACAATTCCCGGTGTTGCGTTCCCCCAACGTCCTCGTGGAGGACCGATGAGACGCCTGCTGCTCGCCGCATCCCTGCTGCTTGCGACCGCGTGCGAAGCGCCGCGCGAGGTCGCCGCCCCGGCTCGTTCCGGGTCCCCCCGGCTCGACGCGGCCCTCACGACCGCGCTCACGGGCGCTGCGCCTACCGCGACCCTGGAGATCATCGTCAACTACGACGAGACGGTCACCACGCGCGACGCCGTCACCAGCGCGATGCTCAACCTCGGCGCCGGCGTGGTGCAGTTCAAGCATCTCGAGCTTGTGGCGGGCGTCGCGACGCCCACCCAGATCAGCGCGATCGCCGCGTTGCGCGGCGTCCAGTCGGTCTACCTGAACCGGCAGCTGCAGTACTACGGGCATGGCAGCGGCCTCTACGCCCTGATGCTCCATGAGAGCATCCCGACCATCCGCGCGGACGCCGTGCACGCGATGGGGATCACCGGGAAAGGGATGGGGATCGCGATTCTCGATTCGGGGATCGACGGGCTCTATAATCCCGACTTGGTCTATCCCAGCCACACCGTCCAGAACGTGAAGGTCATTTTCAACTTGAGTGACGTCGTCACGTTCGGAAAGTCCGCCCCGAAGCCGCTCAAACAGGGCGTCGATATCTTCGCCGAGAACCTCCCCAACAGCGAAACCTCGGTGGGCCACGGCTCCCACGTCGCCGGGATCACCGCCGGCCTGGGGACCGCCTCGGCCGGCTACTACACGGGCGTGGCCCCGGGGGCGAGTCTCGTCGGCGTCGGCACGGGAGACGTGCTCTTCATCTTCTTCGCGCTCGCCGGGTTCGACTACATCCTCGACCACCAGGCGGCCTACAACATCAAGGTCGTGAACAACTCGTGGGGCACGAGCGGCGCGTTCGATCCCAAGGATCCCATCAACAAGGCCTCGAAGACGGTGCACAACCACGGCATCACCGTCGTCTTCGCCGCCGGCAACGACGGACCCGATCAGAACACCCTCAATCCCTACAGCGTGGCGCCCTGGGTGATCGGCGTGGCGGCGGGGTGCAAGCTCGTGACCCCGGACCCGACCAACTCCGCGATCCACTGCGCCGATCAGACGGGCCAAAATCGCGCGGCGATCCTCGCCGACTTCTCCTCGCGCGGCGTCCCGGGTGACAACCTGTATCACCCCGACATCACGGCGCCCGGCGTGCACATCGTCTCGACGCGCGCGTCCACGGGGACCGTCCTCAACGCGCTCGACGCCAATCACGACTTGAACCTCACCAGCACCTGCGCGATCGCGCTCGCCAACCAACCGTACTACACCTGCGCGTCGGGCACGTCGATGGCCACGCCGCACGTGGCAGGCGTGGTGGCCCTGCTGCAGGAGGCGGCCGGTGGGACACTGACGCCCGATCAGGTGGCTGACGCGATCACGAGCACGGCGGCACCACTGCCGACGTTCGCGCTGTGGGAGGTGGGCGCCGGCTACCTGGACGCCTATGCGGCCGTGATGGCGGTCAAGCAGTAGCAATACGCCCCCCCGCTGCGCGTGCGCGAACTCTTCTACCGCGGCGCGCAGCGGGTGGCGGGCGTGAATCAGCGTCGTTGACAGAGTCTCGGGCGCCATGGTAGTCTCGGCGCGATGAGCGACCTGCCGTCCCTCCCCGTCTGGGCCAAGACACTCCAGCGGCGCATCCGCCAGCGCGGCATCGATTTCTTCATCCTGCATGGACCGGGTGTCCGCGACCTCCATCCGCTCGGCGCCCGGCGCTTCGGCACGATCGGCGACTGCCTCGCCCAAGTGATTCTGAACGACCGCTCGGCGATCGTCACGTACGACCGTGGCGCGGGGATCGGGTTCTCGGACCGGGACGTCGAGAACGACTTCAAGACGGTGCTCAAGGCGTACGACAAGGTCGGCGGGACGAACCTGGCCCAGGTGCAGCCACGCGATCCCGACCGGGCGTTGCAATTGATCGAGACCTACCTGCGCTACCAGCTCGGCGGGAGCCCGCGGTTTTCAGCCGCCGTCATCATCGACTACGGAGAGACCGTGGCACCGGCGGGCGAGCCGGGGCAGCTCCCTCCGGAGGATCGCGGCGCGATCGTCACGCTGCGCCGGTGGGCGAGCGAGCCCTTGTTCCTGCAGCGCAGCGTCACGTTCTGCCTGCTCGTAGAGTCGACCGCGACTCTCTCGGCCGCGCTGGTGAGCGACGCCCGCACGTTCGAGATCGCCGTTCCCGTACCGGACGAGCAGGAGCGGTATGCCTACCTCGCGGGGCGCGGCAGCCGTCCCGAGACGTTCGCCGCCGTGGACGCCCGTCGCGTCGCGATCCTCACCGCGGGTCTCACGCGTCTCCACCTCGAGAGCGTGCTCGCCGAAGCCGAGGCGGGGGGCGCGCCGCTCGATCAGGATGCGCTCACCCGCGAAAAGAAGCGGCTGATCGAGGAAGCGAGCGGCGGCTTGCTGACGTTCATGACCAGCCGAGTGGGCCTCGATGCGGTGGCCGGGCACGAAGGAGCGAAAGCGCTGCTGCGCGAGACGGCGCAGGCGTTGTCGCAGGGGAGGCTCGACGTGGTGCCGATGGGCTACCTCATCTGCGGGCCGGTGGGCACCGGCAAGAGCTTCATCGTCCAGTGCTTCGCGAAGGAGATCGGGATTCCGGTGGTCGAGCTCCTGAACTTCCGTTCCAAGTGGCAGGGGCAGACCGAAGCGAATCTGGAGCGCGTGCTGGCGCTGCTCGATGCGATCGGCCCGGTCGCCGTGGTGGTGGACGAAGCCGACGCGGCGCTCGGCACCCGCGAAACGGGCGGGGCGGACTCCGGGGTTTCCGAGCGGGTGTTCGCCTCGCTCGCGGCGTTCATGGGCGACACGCGCCGTCGCGGCAAGGTCATCTGGTTCCTGATGACCAGCCGGCCCGACCTCGTGCCGGTAGACCTGAAGCGTCAGGGCCGCGCCGAGGAGCACCTGGCGCTGTTTCCCCCCGCTACCATCGCGGAGCGCGCGAAAGTGTTCGATCTCCTGCGCCAGCGGCTGGGGATCGGGCTCGAGCCTGGAGTCGATGCTGCGGCCCTGCTCGGCGAAACTCGTGAGGCGCTCTCCGCGGCCGATCTGGAAGCGATCTTGGTGCGCGGCAGTCGGCGCATGGCGGCGGGGGGCCAGAAGGCCTTGGGCACCGCGCTCTTGCGCGAGCTGATCCGCGACTTCCAGCCGCCGTCGTATCCGCTGGAGCTCGAGTACCAACGTCTCATCGCGGCTTTCGAGTGCACCAGCCGTCAGCTGTTGCCTGCCGACCTTGCCGCAGTGCCGCCGGAAGCGATCGGCGCCCGGCTCGCAGAGCTGCGGGCGGCACTCGGAACGTCGGCGTGACCCGATCCCCCTGACCCGAGTCTGAAATCGTGTGGCTGCTGGCAGTTCTGCTGCTCTCCGACAGCGCGTCGACCCCGCGCGTGTTCAAGGTCCCCGTCGCCCCCACCGAGTCGCTCGCGGTGCAGGTGGCCGGCAGGGTCGCGGGAGCGCCCGTGGTCCTCGTTCCGGGCCTGTTCGGCTCCGCTTTCGGGTTTCGCAAGCTCGTCCCCCTGCTCACCGCCGCCGGCTACCGGGTGGTGGTCGTCGAGCCGCTCGGCATCGGCTCCTCGAGTCGCCCCCGCAAGGCGAACTACTCGCTCACCGCTCAGGCCGGCCGCATCGCCGCGGTGCTCGATTCCTTGGGCCTGCGGGGCGTCCTGATCGTCGCCCACTCGATCGGTGGATCCGAGGCCTTCCGCCTCGCCTACCACCGCCCCGACCTGGTGCGAGGGCTGGTATCGATCGAGGGGGGGCCCACCGAGACGGCGCTCACGCCGGCGTTCAGGCGTGCCCTGCGGTTCGCGCCCTGGATCAAGCTGTTCGGCGGGATTCGGCTGATCCGGCGCAAGATCCGCGGTCTGCTGATCGACTCGTCGGGAGACTCAACCTGGGTGACGGACGACGTCGTCCAGGGCTACACGGCCGGTGCGGCGCGCGATCTCGACGCTACGCTCAGGGCCTATCTGGCCATGGGCAACGCCCGCGAGCCGGAAAAACTCGCGCCCCATCTCGCGGAGCTGCACTGTCCGGTGCGGCTGATCGTGGGTGGGGCGCGCCACGACGGCGACGTGAACGATCAGGAGGTGCGGCTGCTGGAGCACACCCTCCGCTCGTTCGCCCTGGATTCGGTGCCCGGGGCGGGCCACTTCATCTATGAAGAGCAGCCCCGCGCGGTGCTCGCCGCCGTCACCCGGCTCGCGGCCAGCGTGACCGCGCGGCGAGCTCCGGGGTCACAGTGACGAAGTCATTCGCCCGTCCACCACTCGCCTGACAGGTTCGTCATGCGCATCGCGCTGGTCGCCGAGGACTATTATCCGCAGCTCGGGGGCGTCCCCGAGCACGTGCACAACCTCGCTCTGCAGCTCAACGCCTGGGGCCACACCGCCACGGTCGTCACCTCCCACATGGGCCATTATCCCGACGCCCCGTTCGTGCGCCGGGTGGGCACGAGTCGGGTGATCTACTCGAACGGTGGCGTGTCGCGTGTCACGACGGGGTGGCGGCTGCGGCGCCGGCTCGAGGAGGTGTTCCGGGCGGGCCGGTACGACATCGTGCACGTGCACGGGGGTCTGGCGCCCACGTTCGGCCTGGCCGCGCCGTTCGCCGCCGGGCGGGCCGGCATCCCGGTGGTCGCCACCTTTCATTCGTGGTTTCCGCGCTCGGTCGCCTGCCGGGTGTTCCGGCGGCCGCTCCAGAGGGTGCTCAACCGGCACGCGGCCACGATCGCGGTGAGCGAGCCGGTCGTGGACGCGAATTCCCGCTACTTCCGGGCCGAGTGGGACGTCATCCCCAACGGCGTGGATACCAGCTTCTTCAAGCCCAACGGGCGCCGGCCCACGGACGCCCTCACCGACCACCCGCGGCTCCTGTTCCTCGGGCGGATCGAGCCACGCAACGGGCTGGGCACGCTGCTCGAGGCCATGCCCCGGATACTGGCGCGCTATCCTGGCGCCGTCCTCACGGTCGCGGGAGACGGGCCGTGGCGGCGCTACTACGAGCGGCGCGCCTGGGCGGAGGGACTGGGCGCGAGTGTGCGGTTCGCCGGGCAGGTGTTCGAGGATCGTCCCGCCTACTACGGCTCGGCCGACCTGTACCTGTGCCCCACCACGATCGCGTCGTTCGGCGTGACGCTGCTCGAGGCGATGGCGTGCGGTACCCCGATGGTCGTGTCGGACAACCTCGGCTTCCGGTCGGTAATCGCCGGCGGCGCCGAGGCGGTGGTCATCCCCAAGGACGATCCCGCCGTGTGGGCGGAGACAACCATCGCGCTGCTGGGCGACCCGGAGCGCCGCGCGGCGATGGGGCGCGCGGGCGTGGAGAAGGCGCAGCGGTTCGCGTGGCCGCGGATCGCGCGGCAGGAGCTCGCGGTATACGAGCGCGTCCTGGGCCGGAGTGCCACGCCGCCGCGGCGTCCGACCCGCAGAGCGTCGGAGCTGGCCTCGGCGAGCTCCTGAGCGGTCTCGCGTCAGGTCACCGTGGGGTTCATGACGCGGCCGAGGAATAGAATCGTTCCCGAGAGCCGCTCGCGGATCGCGAAGACAAACGGCCGATCCACCACGAGGGACGACGGCAGGCTCGTGAGACCGATCCCGACCGAGGTCGCGGCCGCCGCCTCCGTGCCCTCCTCGTTCACGTCCACGAAGGCCTTGTGCTTGACGTTCGTGATACACAGCGCCCCGGTCGGGTTCATACGCGTGAAGTCGGCGCCTCCCGAGCCGCAGAACGCCGACGGCATTCCGAGCGCCACGAGCACGTCCTTCATGCTCAGGCCATACGTGAGCGTGAATTTCGGTAGCAACACCTCGAACGACCCGGAATCAAGGCCGGCGATCCAGGCGTTCCAGCGCTCGCTCGTCAATCCCTGGACCAAAGAGTCGATCCCGCCGGCGTTCTGTGGCAGCGCGATCGTCATGCTGAACGCCTCGCCCCCGTACGGCAGATTGAGCACGGTCACCCCGTCGACACTCGCAATACCAACTGGGACGGTGCGCCCGTGCTTCATCATCGGTACCATGGCTGCGGCGCCGTTCGCCAGCCTGAACGTCCCAGGCCGGGTCAGGCCCTTGTCGAACCGAGCAGTCCAGCGTCCCTTGAAGTAGATCGCGTTGATCAGGTACGCGACGACGTCCGAACCGATCGGATCGGGCACGATGGTCGGGATCTTGCCGCGGGTCTGATCGCTCACCCAGCGGTTGATCGTGGACGCAGCGGCGGGACTCCTGAAGTCGAGGCTCTCGACTCTGGCGTCGAAGTACGACTTCATCGTTGCGAGGAAGTCGGGCGTCGGCGCATATCGCGGGTCCGGGTCGTACCACACGGAGTTGGCGAGCGTGAACGCCACTTGCGGGTCGAGCCCCCGCAACAAGGCGATCAAGCTGCGGTACGATTGGTCGACGTCGTCGAGCGTCATGCCGTCGAGCTGGAGTACCTGTCGCATCTCCGTCTGCGTGGTGCCGCCGGCCCCGTTGTATGCCATGGCGAGCGCCATCGCGGCGCTGAGCGGCGAGACGAAGAGGTTCGAGTCGGGGCTCGCCTGGCGCGCGATCTCGCCGAAGAGATTGAAGGCGAACCGGTTGTCCGCGGTGATGAGTCCGGTTTCCGCGGCGCTCAGCGTGCGCGGCAGAGCGGTGATCGGTTGCGGGGCGGTGAGGGAGGGCTCGCCGCATTGCGCGACGAGCGTTCCGATAGCGGCCGCCAGCAGGGGACGGACGATAGACCTCATGTACAACTCCTGCGAGATAGGTACCTAGATTACCTCCGGGACCCCCCTACGAGGTCACAATGCGCGTTCACGCCGCGTCGGTCGCATGGTGTTGCCTCGTCGCCACGTTGGCAGTCGGTCCCGCCAGCGCGTGACGCAGCGTTCCTCCGCACACCCCTCCCGCCTGCGACTCGGGCCCCTGGTCGCGGTGATGTTCTTCACCGTGTCGGGTGGGCCGTTCGGCTTGGAGGGGCTCGTCGCCTCGGTCGGGCCGGGCGTCGCGCTGCTGCTGCTCGTGGCCACGCCGCTGCTCTACAGCGTTCCCGAGACGCTGCTCGTGGGCGAGCTGGCGTCGATGCTCCCGGCCGAGGGCGGCTATTACCAGTGGGTGAAGCGGGCGTTCGGCCGGTTCTGGGGCTTCTGGAACGGCTGGCTGTCGTGGACCTACTCGCTGCTCGACATGGCGATCTACCCGGTGCTCCTGATCCAGTATGTGGGCTTCTTCCTGCCCGGGCTCGGCGGGCTGGAACGCTGGCTCGTGGCGCTGGCGATGATCTGGGGGGCGACGTGGCTGAACCTGCGGGGGACGCGCGTGGTCGGCACGGCGTCGGGGTGGTTCGTGGCGGCGGTGCTGGCGCCGTTCGGCGTGCTCGCGGCCGTCGCGCTCACCCGCTGGATCGGGCACCCGGCAACACCTTTCCCGGTAAGGCCGTTTCACGCCGCCGGCACGTCGTTCCTGGGCGCTCTGGGGATCGGTGTCTCCCAGAGCATCTGGAACTACAGCGGCTGGGACAACGCGTCGACCATCGGCGGTGAGATCGAGCAGGCATCGGCCACCTATCCGCGGGCTCTGGCCCGCGCGCTGCCGCTCGTGACGCTCGTCTATCTCCTCACGATCGTTCCCGTGTTGGCGCTCACCGAGTGGACGGTATGGACGGACGGCGCCTGGCCGGCGCTCGCGGGCGCCGTCGTGGGCGGATGGCTCGGCGTCTGGGTCGCGCTGGCGGGAATGCTCTCCGCGTTCGCGCTCTTCAACGCGCTGCTGCTCGTGTACTCGCGGATTCCCCTGGTGCTGGCGCAGGACGGTCTGTTGCCTGGGGCGCTGGCGCGCACCGATGCACGGGGCACGCCGGCGAACGCGGTGCTCGTCTCGGCCGGGGTGTACTCGATGTTCTCGCTCTTGCCGTTCGGCGGCCTGCTCGCGGGCGACGTGCTGCTGTACACGGCGGCGCTCGCGCTCGAGTTCGCGGCGCTGATCCGGCTGCGGCGCGTGGAGCCGACGTTGCGCGGCGCGTTCCGACTGCCGCTCGGCGTGCCGGGGCTGGTGGCGCTGGCCGCGCTGCCGCTGCTGCTGCTCGTCGTGGGCGTGGCGCTCGAGGTGCGAAGCCGCGCGATCGGGTTGCCTGGCGTGCTGGTGGCGGTGCTGCTCGCAGCGGCCGGGCCGCCCGTGTACGCGGGCCTGCGGGCGCGCGGGGCGCGGGCTTCCGGCGTCGCGCCCTAGACAACCTGCCCCCTCCTTGCGGACCTCGGAAATCGCGCGCAACGTAGCGGGCGTTGAATTTTTCTGCGGCACAGCCGCTACCCCTGTGCACCAGTAGGGAGGAACCGTGGTACAGCGCATCGTGCTGGTTTCGCTCGCGCTCGCGGCGGCCGTTGGAGCGCCACGCGCGTGGGCGCAGCAGCGCCAGATCACCGGTCGGGTTACAAACGCGACGAGCGGCGAGGCCGTGGCGAGAGCGAACGTGTCGGTCCAGGGGACGGCGATCAGCGCCGTGACCAGCGATCAAGGGGAGTTCTCCTTGGCCGGCCCCGAGGGCAATGCGAGGCTGTTGGTGCGACACATCGGGTTCAGACGCCGTGAGATTGCCGTGCCGTCATCCCAGGGGCGAGTGGAGGTCACGCTCGAGCCCGACGTGTTCAATCTCGAAGCGGTCGTGGTCACCGGTCTTGCGACCGGAGTCGAGCGGCGAAACGCGGGGAACGCGGTGGCGACGGTCAGCGCGGCCGAGCTGGGGTTCGTTCCGACACCCAGCCTCGAGCAACAACTCCAGGGGAAGATCGCGGGCGCCGATATCCAGCAGAACGGCGGCGCGCCCGGGGGCGGTCTGCAAGTCCGGCTCCGCGGTGTGACGTCGATCAACGCAACAGCCGAGCCGCTGTACGTCGTAGACGGCGTCATCGTGAGCGACGTCGCGATTCCGTCCAATCAGAACGCGGTCACGGCCGCGGCCGGGGGATCGAATCCTTCGCTCAACCAGGACGCACAAGTGAACCGCATCGCCGATCTCAACCCCAGCGACTTCGAGAGCATCGAGATCCTGCGCGGAGCGTCGGCCGGTGCCATTTATGGCCAGAAGGCGTCGAACGGTGTCGTGATCATCAAGACCAAGCGGGGGCAGGCCGGCGTGTCGCAGGTCGGCTTCACCCAGCGTTTCGGGTTCTCCGAGATTTCGAACACGGTGGGCTCGCGGGTCTTCCGGGACACGACTGATGCGTTTGGCGCGTTCGCTCCGGTCGTACCCCGGGACACGGCGACGCGTAGGCTCATCAGGGGTCTATGCGCCCTGCCGAACGGTGCCTGTCCCTTCTTCGATCTCGAGCGCGAGCTGGCGGGGCTCAGGCCGCTGTCTTTCGAGTCCGGGGCCAGCGTATCGGGTGGCACCGAGAACACCCAGTACTTCGCCTCAGGGACGGTGAAAGACGATGGCGGCATCATCCAGAACACGGGATTCAAGCGGCAAGCGCTGCGGCTGAACCTCGACCAGCGACTCGGGTCGAGAGTGCGGGCCAGTCTCAACACCAGCTACATGCACACCCTCGCGCAGCGCGGTCTTTCGAACAACGACAACACCGGGACCAGCTTCTACGTCGTGCTGTCCGCCACGCCGAGCTTCGTGAACCTCGGCATACAGCCCGGCGACACGTTCGCGCGTAACCCGTTCGTGCCGAGCAATCCCGTGCAGACCGCCGCGCTGATGAAGAACAACGAGGACGTGTATCGATTCATCGGGGGAGCGAATCTGCAGTGGGACGCCGTGCAGTCAGCTGGGCACTATCTCCGCTTCATTACGCTCGGTGGCGCGGACTACTTCAATCAGGATAACGCGCTGTTTTTCCCGCCCGAGTTGCAGTTCGAGCCCAACGACGGCTTGCCGGGCACCTCACTCCTGACCAACAGCGGCAGCCTGAACCTGAATCTGAACACCAGCGCCGTCCATACCTATACGCCGAGCAGCAACGCCTTCTCCGCCACGACGTCCCTGGGCGTCCAGTATGGCTGGCGCCGGCTCGACATCTCGCGCATCACCAGCCGGAACCTCACGGCCGGGCAGGAGAACGTGGATGCCGGGACCAATATCGTGATCGGCCCCGAGCGGCGGGAGAGAATCAAGGACCTCGGTTTCTTTGCGCAGGAAGAGTTCCTGGCCAGCGATCAGCGCCTTCTCCTCACAGCCGGCATTCGAGCGGATCAGAGCAGCCTCAACGCAGACCCGAATAAGCTGCACTACTTTCCCAAGGCGTCCGCATCCTACCGGTTCCTCAAGCCGAAGAGCTTCGTGGATGAACTGAAGATTCGGGGGGCGTACGGCGAGTCCGGTAACGAACCGGCTTATGGGCAGAGGTTCACATCGCTGCGCGCCACCAGCAAGGTCGGCGGTCTGCCCGGCACCGTGGCTGGCGACACCACGGGAGCCCCCGACCTGGGGCCGGAGCGGGAACGGGAAATCGAGGCTGGTTTCGACGCCACTCTGTGGAGTGGGCGCGGGAACCTCGAGGTGACCGGCTACCAGAAGAACGTCAGTGACCTCCTCCTCCCGCGGCAGCTCGCGCCCGTCCAGGGTGTGAACACCCTGATCGCGAACGGCGGGAAGCTGCGGACGCGAGGCCTCGAGGTGACCCTAGGCCTCATCCCCGTGCAGCAGAGCGACCTGAGCTGGATCTTCCGGACGACCTTCTCGCTCAACCGGAGCGTCATCACCGATCTGGCCGGGCTGCCGTTGTTCCGCGCCGGTGGGTTTGGGGCCTCGCTCGGTCAGTTCCGCGTGGAGAAAGGCGCGTCGGCGACGCAGATCGTCGGCAACGACACGCTTACAGCCGCCGACGTCGCCAGCACCACGTACGACTACCTGGGAGCCGCCGACACAACGGGCACCGTCGTGGTTCGTAAGATCGGCGACGCCAACCCCGACTTCCGGATGGCCTTCACCAACGACTTCAGGTGGAAGCATTTTGACCTGCACGTCCTCCTCGACTGGCAGCACGGGGGCAGCATCCTCAATCTCACCAGACTGCTGTACGACTTCGGGCAGGTGACGGCCGACTACGCCGTACCCCTGCGCGACACGGTCGTGGTTCCCACCAGTGACACCACCGCGGACACTCTGCGGACGGTGGGCCAGAAGCGGATCTATGGCTTCGGCAAGGTGGCGAAGAATTTCGTCGAGAGCGCGACGTTCTTGAAGCTGCGGGAGGTCACGCTGACCTATACGTTGCCGCCCTCCGCGATGACCAGCTTCTGGCGCGGGGCGCGTTACGTCCGGCTGAGCGCCAGCGCCCGCAACCTCTTCACGATCGCGCCCTTCACCGGGCTCGATCCGGAAGTGAGCAACTTCGGCAACCAGCCGATTGCGCGGAACATCGACGTCACACCGTTCCCGCCCAGTCGGAGCTTCTGGTTCTCGATCGACCTGGGGCTTTGACCATGCGGCCACCTTCGAGGACTCGACCCATGCGAACGAAGAACCTGCTGGCCGCACTGGTTGGGCTGGGGCTCGCCACCGGTTGCAAGGATCTCAACGTACCGAACCTGAACTCGCCGGCATTGGACGACCTTCTGACCAACCCCACGCGGTCGAAGATTGCCACCGCCGCCACAGGGTTGCTGATCGGGACACGGGCCGGGATAGCCGCGCAGAACGGGTACGTCTCGCTGCTCGGGATCGTGGGCCGAGAATCCTACAACTTCGACCCGGCCGATCCTCGCTTCGTGACGGAAATGATGGTCGGACCGCTCGATGGCGGTAGCCCCGCGTTCGGCGGTAACCTATGGGGCTTGCCCTATCGCAACATCCTGAATGCGAACGTCGTGCTCGCGGCAACCGACCGGGTTCCGGCAGTGACGAACGCGGAGAAGGAAGCCGTGCGAGGCTTCGCCAAAACCATCGAGGCATTCGACCTCCTGAAGGTCATCGTCACGCGCGATGCCAACGGCGCGGCGATCGACGTCGGGATCGATCTGACCGCGCCACCGGCGCCCATTGTGACGAAGGCGGCGGTGTTTGCCCGTATCGTGCAACTGCTCGATGAAGCGCAAACCCACCTGCAGGCGGCGAGCGCGACGTTCCCGTTCCCCCTCCCCGCCGGGTTCGCGGGGTTCAGCACACCGGGCACATTTCTGCAATTCAACCGCGCCCTCCGCGCCCGGGCTGCGGTGTACACCGACGACTTCGCCGGCGCGTTGACCGCGCTCGGCGCCTCGTTCATTGACACCACCAAGTCCCTCAACTTGGGCGTGTATTACGACTACAGCACGGTGTCCGGGGACGAGACGAACGCGTTGTTCGACCCGAACGCCCGCGCAATCCTGGCGCATCCCTCCTTCAACGCGGACGCGCAGCTGCAGACAAGCGGCCAGAAGGACGACCGATTCCTGCGGAAGATCGACACGCTGTCGGCGCCGAAGAGCGCCCAGGGGCTCACGTCGGACTTGCAGTTCGTCATCTACAACGCCGTCGATGCTCCGATCCCGATCATCCGCAACGAAGAGCTGATCCTGCTGCGTGCCGAGGCGAACGTTGGGCTGAACACGGCCGGAAGCCTGGCTGCGGCGGTTACGGACCTGAATACGGTCCGCGTCAAGTCAGGGAAGTTGCCGGTGTATGCGGGTGCGGTGACGCAGGCGGCACTCCTGGACGAACTGCTGTACAACAAACGCTATTCCTTGATGTTCGAAGGCGGGCACCGGTGGATTGATCTGCGGCACTACAGCCGGCTGAACACGCTGCCTCAGGATCCGACCAGCGGCGGCGCGTCCAAGCGGTTCAGCAAGTTCCCGTTCCCGGGATTCGAGTGCGATGCGCGGAGCCCCGCACCGGCGGGGTGCGCGACCGAGACGGGATTTTAGGCGACTCCGACCCTACCGACACACCGCCGGGCGCGGCTGGAGCGCCCGGCGGTTTACCTTGCCCATCTCTAGCCTCAGCAGCCTCAGCCGCGTGCCACCTCGTACAGATACTCCACGTACGAGCGCGCCGCCCCGTCGATCCCCCGCACGTTGGCGTTCTGCGACTCGATCACGTAGTACTCGTCGGGCGCGTGCGCACCGCTGCCGTGCCCCAGCCCGAAATGGCCGGCCGGGAGCCGCAGCGGATCGCCCGTGAACACGTAGCCCGGCCACGAGCCCGCGATGCGCGGCAGGATCACGGGATCGATGCCGGAGCGGCGATACACGGCGACCTGCGCTTTGATGAGCGCCGCGTCGCCCGCCGTGGTGGTGGGATCGTAGCCACCCGTCATGTTCACTTCGATGTCGCCGAACCCGCGCTTCGCGAGGTGCGCCTTGAGCAGGGCGAGCGACTCGGCCGCCGTCATATCTGGCACGAGCCGCAGGTCGAGCTTCGCCACCGCGCGGTGCGGCAGGATGGTCTTGCCGCCCGGGCCGGTGTAGCCGCCGACCAGACCTTCGATGTTGACCGTGGGGCGCGACACGAGGCGCTCCAGCGCCTCGACCCAGCTCACGTCGTGCACCCAGTGGTCCACGCCCATCTCTCGCTTCGCGACCGCCTCGTCGAGGCGGCGCGCCGCCGCCGCCACCATCGCCTTGTCACCTGCCGACAGGGGGCGGGCCTTGTCGGCGTAGCCGTCGATGGCCGGCTCGTTGCCGTCGGGCGAGACCAGCGTCGCCAGCGCCTCGACCAGATGCCACGCCGGGCTGTCCACGCGGGCCTTGTTGCTCGAGTGAATGTCTTTCTTGGGCCCGCGCCCCCACCGCTCCCCGCTCGAGACGAGCTCGCACTCGATCACGCCTTTGGCGCCGAGCGTGATGGTCACCTGGCCGTCGGACGCCTGGGCCGCCGAGGGCATGAAGATCCCCGCGACGCGTCGCAGGGCGGCCTGGACCTCCGGCCGGCGCACGATCTGCGGGAAATGGGGCGAGCCGATCTCCTCCTCGCCCTCGGCCACGAGCACGAAGTTGAGCGGCGGCTTCTTGCCGGCGGCGCGAATGGCGTGCAGCGCGGCGAGGAAGGTCGCCTCCGGGCCCTTTTGGTTCACGGCGCCGCGGCCGATCAGCACCTTGCCGAACCCGGGACGGTCGACGATGGCCGCCGCCCAGGGCGGCGACGACCACTCGGCCGGGTCGACCTGCTTGACGTCGTACATGAAGTACAGGCCGAGCGTGCGCGGGGCGCCGGCGTCGAGCGTCGCGAAGATGCCGGGCTGGCCGTCGGTCGGGATTTTCGTCACCTGGTCGAAGCCCGCGTCTTTGAGCATGCGCATGGTGAGCTCGCAGCCCTCGTTCACGCCGCGGTTCTCGGCGGCGATGGACGGTTGTCGGATCCACTCCTGCAGGCGTGCCACGGCTTCGTCGTGGCGCTTTTCGATCTCCGTGAAGATCGGGGCGAGGTCGTCGGCGCGCGGCGACGGCGGCACGCTGGGCCAGGCGAGGGCGGCGGTGGCGGCGGCGGTGCGCTCGAGGAAGGTGCGGCGGTCCACGCTCATGAACGGCCTCCGGGGTGTCGGGGTCGGGGCAGGGGGCGGGGGGCGCGTTTCAACTTAGCCTCGCGGCCCCTTCTTGCGGAGGTGCCGAACGGACCGCAGCATATGGGGGGTTTTCGTGCGGCTCACCGCTCGAGGAGGCTTCGTGGCACAGCGTACTTCCTGCTTCGCCCTAGCGCTGGTGGCGCTGGGCGCCGCCGGCGCATCCGGCCAGGAGCGCCAGATCACCGGCCGCGTGACCTCGGCCACCAATGGCGAGGCGATCGCGGGCGTGAACGTGTCCGTGACGGGCGCAGCGTTCGCCGCCGTCACCAACGCCGACGGTCGTTACACGATCTCGGCGCCGTCCGGCGCCGTGACGCTGGTGTTCCGCCGCATCGCGTTCAAGCGGCGCGAGGTGTCGGTCCCGGCGGGTCAGAACGCCGCGGACGCGGCGCTCGAGGCGGACGTGTTCAACCTCGAGGCGGTGGTCGTGACGGGTCAGGCGACGGGCGTGGAGCGCCGCAACGCCGCGATCGCCACGACCAACGTGACGGGCGAAGAAGCGTCGCGCGTGCCCGCGCCCTCGCTCGACCGCGCCCTCGCGGGGCGCGTGCCCGGGGCGATCATCAACCAGAACTCGGGCGCGCCTGGCGGCGGGACCCAGATCCAGATCCGTGGCAACAACACCGTCATCGGCAACCCCGACCCGTTGTTCGTCGTGGATGGCGTGCTTTACAGCGATGCGTCTCTGCCGACCGGGCTGTTCACGGTGACCGGCAGCTCGGCGAATCGCGGCAACGGCGAGCTGCAGGACGATCCGGTGAACCGCCTGGCGGATCTCAATTCGAGCGATATCGAGTCGGTCGAGGTGCTGCGCGGTGCGGCGGCCGCGTCGATCTACGGCTCCAAGGCGGCGAATGGCGTGATCATCGTCAAGACGAATCGTGGCAAGGCCGGGAAGGCGCGGGCGACGGTGACCCAACGACTGGGGTTCTTCGAGCTGCAGCGCGGGCCCGCGACCCGCACTTTCGATACGACGAGCGCGTTCGATCTGTATGCGACGCCCAAAGACACTGCCGAGGCAAGGCAGGATTCGGCGCTGATCCGGTCGTACCTCGTGAACGGGCGTCTGCCCACGTACGACCATCTTAAGGAGATCGCGGGGAACAAGCCGCTCGCGTACGAGACGAGCATCGATGTGAGCGGCGGCTCGGAGAACACGCGCTACTTTCTCTCCGGGAGCACGAAACGGGATGGTGGCATCGTCGACAACACGTTCAACGATCGTCAGAACCTCCGGGCCAATGTGGACCAGTCGCTCAGCGACAAGCTGCAGCTGAGCCTCAGCACGGCGTTCACCCGGAATCAGACGGACAAGGGGTTCACCAACAACGACAACGATGGCGCGAGCGCGACGTACGCGATCGCCTACATCCCCGGGTTCATTCCAATCGAGCCGACGAGCGCCGGGTATGTGCAACCGGCGATCACCTACAAGTCGTCGAACCCGCTCCAGACGATCGCCCTCGGCAAGAACGACGAAGTCGTGACGCGCTTCACAGGTGGCGGAACGCTTACGTTCCAGGCCGTTCAAACCGATCGCCACAATCTTCGCTTCGTCGGCTCGGGCGGTGTGGATCTGCTGAGTCAGACTACGGAAGTGGTCGCGCCGCCGGCGCTCTTCTTCCAGGCGACGTCGTCCACGCCGGGCACGTCCGCCCTCGGGAACGCGAACAGTCGGTTGTGGAACTGGAACGTGAACGCGATTCACGCCTACGCGCCGGCCAGCGGGTCGTTCAAGGCCACGACCTCCGCGGGTGTCCAAGTCGAAGATCGCGAGCTCGAGCGTTGGCGCGTCGTGGCTCAGGGGCTCCTCCCCGGCCAGTCCAACATCGACCAGGCATCGGCCCTCGGGCAACAATTCGAGCTGAAGACCAAGGACCGCACCCTGGCGTTCTACGGCCAGGAGGAGTTCCTGACCCTCCGGGAGCGGCTGCTCCTGTCGGCGGGGCTGCGCGCGGAGCGCTCGAGCGCCAATGGCGATATCAACAAGTACTTCCTCTATCCCAAAGCGTCCGCCTCGTATCGCTTCCCGCAGCTGCTCGGCGAGGGGACCGAGGTAAAGCTGCGCGGCGCCTACGGCGAGACGGGGAACCAAGCGCTGTTCGGGCAGAAGTTCACGACCCTGGCCAACACGGTCATCGGGGGGCAGATCGGGACCATCGTGTCGGGCATCGCGGGCGCGCCGAACATCAAGCCCGAACGGATCAAAGAGTTCGAGGTCGGGGTGGACGGCCAGTTGTGGAACGGGCGGGCCACGGTCGAGGTCACCGCTTACACGCGGCACACTTACGACCTCCTGCTGCAGAGCACGCCGGCGCCTTCCACGGGGTTCACCACCGTCATCCTCAACGGCGGCGTCTTGTGGAACGAGGGCCTCGAAATCGCGGCCGGCGTCACGCCGATTCAACGGAAGGATCTGAACTGGGTGTTCCGGACGACGTTCACCTCGCTGAAGAATCGGGTCCAGGAGCTTCCGGTGCCCGAGGTGTGCAAACCGAATGCGACAATCTGCGGGTTCCGGCCGGCGAACGCGGGGTTTGGGCTCGCCTATGGTGAGTTCTTCGTCCAAAAGGACAAGCCGATCACGCAGATCATCGGGACCGACACGGTGCCGGGCACGTGCACGCCCACGCCCGACGATTGCGCGTATGTCAACCGCTACTTCGGGCAGGCGAATCCGCGGTTCCGAATGGGGTTTACGAACGACGTGACGTTCCGAAGCCTGTCGTTCTCCATGCTGTGGGACTGGCAGGCGGGTGGTGTGGCGCAGAACCAGACGCTGTCGCTGTACGATTGCAACGGCCTCGCCCCCGACCAGGCGACCGTCGCGGGGCAGGCGCGGTATAACGCCTGCAACACCTACGGTACCGCGGGTGCGTTCATCCAATCCACCACGTTCCTGAAGCTCCGGGAAGCGAGTATCGGCCTCGAGCTGCCCGAGCGGATCGCCAACTGGTTCGGCGCGCGCACCGCGCGCGTGAGCGTCACCGGGCGAAACTTGCTGCTGTTCACGAATTACTTCGGGTACGATCCCGAAGTGAGCAACTACGGCCAGCAGGCCATCGTGCGGAACATCGATCTCGGTCCCTATCCGCCCGAGCGCAGCGTCTTCTTCTCGATCACGGCGGGGTTCTGACCATGACCACCATACTGCATCTGCGCAGGCTGGCCACGGTCGGCGCCGTGCTGGGTGCGCTGCTTGCGGGCGCCGCGTGTTCGGACTTCTTCAACGTCACGAACGCGAACCAGCCGCTGCTCGACTCCCTGCTCGCCAATCCCACGCGGGATCGGCTGTCGGCGGCCGCCATTGGCGTCTTCGGCAGCGCGCGCACGGGGATCCAGAACTATATCTGGCGTCTCGGCTCCATGGGCCGCGAAGGCATCAACCTCTCGGGGAACAACCAGCCGGACTATCAGGAGCCGTTTTACGGACCGCTTCAAGGCGGGGGATTCGGCGGTGCGTTGTGGGCCGACCGGTACCAGAATATCCGCAACATCAACATCTACTTGACTGCACTCGCCACCAACACGGATCTGTCCGCGGGGGAGAAGGCCGCTTCCCGGGGCATGGCGAACACGATGAAGGCTCTCGCCTTCCTGTACGTCGTGCTCACGCGCGACTCCCTGGGCGCTCCTGTCGACGCCGACCGAGCCGTGAATGCGACCACCGCACCATTTGTCACCAAGGACAGCGTGTACGGTTACGTCATCGGCCTGCTGGACGGCGCGCGCGCCGATCTACGCGCCGCTGATGCGGACACCGTGGCGTTTCCGTTCCCGACACCGCCTGGATTCGCGGGTTTCGAGACGCCGGGTGCGTTCAAGCGATTCAATCGCGCGCTCGCAGCCAAAGCGGCAATTCTGCGGGCAACGGCAGGGACATGCGGGACCCCTTGCTACACACGGGCCGTCGCCGACCTGGACAGCTCGTTCCTCGACCGCACTGCGACGACCGCCGCGGGATTCGCAGCCGGCGCGTACTTCGACTTCTCGAACGGGGCGGGAGACATTTCCAACGGGCTCTCGGAGCCGTTGAACGGCGACACGTACTTCGCGCTCGACTCGAATGTCGCCAACGCGGACACCCAACCCGTGCCCGGTAAGGTCCGGGACCAGCGCGTCCTGGACAAGATCGATCCAGCGGTCGTCGTGCAGCGACTGGGGGGAATTCCGATCGCCGGCACCCTGAAGTTCAAAGTGTATTTCACTGCGGGCAAGGCCGATCCTGGACACCAGATTCCGATCATCAGGAACGAGGAGCTGGTGTTGCTCGATGCCGAGGCGCAGTGGTTCGCAGGAAGCAAGGCCGTAGCGGTCAATGATCTGAACCAGGTCCGGACCAATGCAGGAAAGCTCGCGCCCACTACGGTCACGATCGCGAGCCCGGACACGGCCTTCGTCACCCAGCTACTCTACAACCGCCGATATTCGCTCCTGTGGGAGCAAGGCACCCGGTGGATCGACGCGCGACGCTTCGGCCGGTTGAGTGCCATCCCGCCACAGGTCAGTGGCGGCAGCGTCCCCGTGGCCATGCCCGTTCCCGACGCCGAGTGCAACGCGCGCGGTTTCGCGAGCAACTGCACGCCACTCAATCCCTGAGCAGGCAAGGTTGGAATGCAACGGAGGGGCGCAGCACGCTGCGCCCCTCCGTGCTCTTGGTGCCTCTACATCTCCTTATACACGTACGCCCCCACCGTGGTCGCGACCGCATACTCGATCAGCGTCACGATAGTGGGGATCGTGTAGAGCTTCTGCGGGAACAGCCCCATCGGCGCCTCGCCGACGGCATGCAGCAGGCTCACGAGGAACCACGTCGCGACGCCCGCGATCACGGCCGTCTTGGCTCCCGCGCCGAAGCGCGGGCGGATGGCCGCGTACACCCACACCAACCCGATGCCGTACACGAAGTCGAGCGCCACGAACAACGGGATGAGATTGTCCATTGCCCCCGGCTTGCCGAGCGCCTGCAGGGCCGCGGCGAAGTCGCCAGCCAGCCACTTCCCGTACATGGCGAAGTCGACGACGTTCAACACCACCCCCGCGAGCAGCCCGCCCGGCACGACCCGACCCCAGTTGATCTTGCCCATAGCGCACCTCGGAGAGGGACCCCCTACGCTACGGCACGATGAGCACCGCCACCATACCACCCAATCCGTCGGGAACGGTCGCCACGCCGTTGGGCACTACCCAATCCGACCCGTCGACCAGCAGGTTGAAGTGATAGAGGCCGCGCCGCAGGCGGAGCACCCCTTCCCACACCTCGTCGCCCAGCGGACGCAACGGCACCTGCTCCCACGAGTTCCAATCCCCCGCCATCGCCACGGAGCGGGCCCCCGCCATCCGGAACCGCACCACGGCGCTGTCGCCCCGCACACCCGGCACCAGTGGTGCGAACCGCACGTGCGGTGCGCGCGCCGAGCGGTGGAGCCGCACACCGACGCTGACGAACCCCACCTGGGGGAAGCCCTGATACGGGTCCGGGAGGTAACTCCCGCCGCTCAGCTCGAGCGAGACCCTGGGCGTGGCGAAGAATTGCGCGGACGCGCCCCCAGCGCCTTCCGCGGGGAAGGCCGGCGACATCCGCCCCGCGACCCAGACGGACACGATCGCTCGCCCCCGCTCGACCGTGCCCGTGAGGCTCGCGTCCGTGAACCAACCGTCCGGAAACCGGGTGGGCTCGACGCTCAATTGGAGCTCCGGCGCCCCGGGGCCGCCCTCGGGACGCCACCACATGCGCGCGCGGGTGTGCAACGCCGTGACGGGGAGGTCGCCCGCGATCACGCCCGTGGATGGGCCGGCGCCGATGCCCAGCCCCCACGTGGGGAACGACCGGGAGAGCTCCGCGACGGCATGCGCCGCCGCGGTCGAGCCGCTGTCGCTGCGCGTCGTGCCGCCGACCGCGAGCTCGGCGCCGAAGCGCAGCGTGTGGATTGGTGGCGTGATCACGGAAAGTCCGGTGAGCCCCTGACCGGCCCACACCCCACGCGGAAGCGAGGCGACCGCGCCCGCGACATCCGCCGCCAGCGTCGCCGACGCGTAGCGCACGGTGGGAGAGAGCACGGCCGTGCCGAAGCCCGCGCCGGCGGTATAGCGCACTGTGCCGACGCCCAGGCCGACGGACATCTCGGTCTGCGCCGCCGCCAGCGCGGGAAGTGTGATCACCGCCACCAGCAGCGCACCAATCCCCTGCTTCACGGCACCAAAGCTATGCGGCCCGCGGAGCCAGGGATACAGTCGCCAAGAAACGCGTAGGGGCGCAGCACGCTGCGCCCCTACGTTCCGGTCTGAATGCTGTTGTCGTTACGGCCGATGCGGGTTGGTCGCCTGGCCCTGTTTGTGTGCCGGGGTCGCGGGCGTGGCCCGGTGAGCCGGCAGGGTGGGCACGTCGCCATGCCCCGGCACGGCGGGCGTCGCCCGCGTCGCCGGGGTGGCGGCGTTGGGGTTACGCGTCACGTCGACCTGTATCACGTCCCCGCGCCGGTGCTTCGCGCGGTGGACGGCACCCTGGGAGTGCAGCGCGACCATGGCCTTGCCCTGGTCGGATGCATGCTCGTTGGGGATCTGCGGCGTCTGGGCCGCCACCAGCGTGGGTACGGCGCATACCGCCGCGAGCCCGAAAAGCGTGCGAACCATGCGAACCATTCAGCCCTCCTTACGACGTCATGAAGTCGGCCGCCCGCTCGAGCGGGGACCACCCGCCGGCCCACTCCCGCGACAGCAACACCGCACGGGCGCGGCTGCGGGTGATCTCACCGAGCCAGGTTGCAACCGACGTGTTGGCGGTCTCGACGAAGCGGGCGGCGCTGAGCCAGACGTATGCGAACGTCTCGGCGACTACCGCGTCCGCTTCTCCGGGGTCGATCACGATGCCATAGGCGAGCGCGTACACGCTGGTGCCGTGACGTTGCTCGAGCTCGCGGAGTGCTGCGGCGTCGCCGCCCGCCACCCACTCGAGCAGGGTGCGATCTGGCAGCGCGCGATTGTGCTGGGGCATCCCTCGACCCTCCGTTCTCGCCATAAAAGAGTGCCGGTCCCCGGCGGAGGTAACGCGTTGTGCCGCAAATCACAGCAGAGTCGGGCGTTACCAACCCTGTGCCCGGCGACTCTTTAGGGGCGGACGGGTTGCCCGCGTGGGCCGCGGCCCCTAGCATCACCTGCACAACTTCGGGCAGCGAGGGCGACAGTTGGGTCTCGCGGGCGACGCCACGGACAGCGAAGTCGTGCGTGCGGTGCTGGGAGGCGAGGTGGAGCGGTATGCGGTGTTGGTGCGCCGCTACCGCGACCGCTACGCGCGCTACGCGGCGCGCATGCTGGGCTCCCTCGACGCGGGTGAAGACGCGGTGCAGGACGCCCTGGTGCGGGCGTTCGATCGCCTGGCGGATTGCCGCGAGCCGGACAAGTTTGCCGGGTGGCTGTTCCTGATCCTGCGCAATCGCTGTTATGCGGAGCGACGGCGCCGGCAGCGGGAAGGCCGCCCGCTCGACGAGAGAGACGACGGTGTGGCGGCACCCGACCGACCCGATGGGACGCTCGAGCAGGTGGAGCGGATGCGGGCACTCGAGCGGTCGCTGACGCACCTCACGCCGGAGCAGCGCGAAGTGTTCGTGCTGAAGCATGTCGAAGGCCTGGCGTACGACGAAATCGCGGGGCGGACCGGAGCGACAGTGGCATCGCTCAAGATGCGCATGCATCGCGCGTATGACAGGTTGCGGGACCTGATGAAGGAGCACTTATGACCCTCGGCTATCACCCTCTCGTGAAGCGACTGCTGGACGGCGAGCTGTCGCTTGCCGAGCTCCCGTCCGAGCTGCGTGCCGAGGGAGCGGAGGCGCTGCGCCTGGTTGGCGCGGTGGATCGCACGCCGCTCGTCCTGTCGCCGGCGCTCGACGACCGCGTGATGGCCGTGGTGCGCCGTCACGCCGCCTCCCGCGGGCGGCGCGCGTGGCACTGGCTCACCGCGGCACGCGACGTGGAGCTGCGGCTGCGGGTGCGTCCCGTCGTGTGGGCCGGCGCTCTCGCCGTCGCGGCGGGCGTCGCTCTCCTGCTGCTGGCGCGGGCCCCGGGCAGCACGCCCACTGTCGCACCGGTGGCGCTCGGCGGGGCACGCGACTCAGTGCTCGTGCGATTCGTGCTGTACGCTCCCGGCGCCCGGCACGTGGCGGTGGCGGGCACGTTCAATCAGTGGGATAGGAATGCCGCGCCCCTGGTGCGCGCGGGCACGGCCGGCGTGTGGACGACCACCCTGGCCCTCCCCGTCGGCCAGCACCAATACGCGTTCCTCGTGGACGGCGAGCGCTGGGTGTCGGACCCGGCGGCGCCCGCGATCAACGACGGGTTCGGCCGCCGCAACAGCATGGTGGCCGTGACCGCGCGGGGAGCGCACACGCTGTGAGATCCTTCTTGGCGCTCGCGTTCGCGCTCTGCACGGCGCTACGGCTCGTGGCGCAGGATGTCGGCGCGCGCCTCGACGGGCGCGTCCCGCCGGACGTACAGCGCGCCGTGCAGGACATCGCCGCGGACGCTGCGGCGCGCGGCCTGCCGACCGAGCCGCTCGTCCAGAAAGCCATCGAGGGCGGCGCGAAACGGGTTCCAGCCGACCGACTGATCGCGGCCGTGCGCGCTCTCGCCGCACGCCTCGCCGGGGCGACGGAGGCAGTGCGCGCGGGCGGCCTGGAGAGCCCCAAGGCCGATGTCGTGGAGGGCGGGGCCGACGGGCTGAGCGCCGGGCTCAGCGCGGGCCAAGTGAGCGATCTGGTACGCGCCACCCGGGCCGCATACGATCCGGCGCTCGTGTTGCGGGTCGCCGCCACCCTGGCGGCGCTTGGCGTCCCAGCCAAGCAGACTGTCCAGCTCGTCGAAGGCATGATCAGCGACGGTCGGACCCCGGGAGACCTCTTGGGCCTGCCGGGCGAGGTGCAGGCGCAGGTTGCCCGCGGGGCTACGCCGGCGCAGGCGGCTGCCGGCCTCTCCCACGGCGGGGGGAACTCCCCGCCCGGACGGCCGCCCGATTGGGTGCCACCGGGCCAGGCGAAACCCCACAGGCCGCCAAACCCCCACAAGCCCTAAAGTCCGTCGCCGGCCGGCGCGGCGGCGCGTTACGCTCCGGCCCCGGGTGTAGGTAGATTCCACTCCCTATGCCCCTTTCCCACAATCTTGGTTTCCCGCACCTCGGAGCCGGCCGCGAGTTGAAGCGCGCCACCGAGGGTTATTGGAGCGGCAAGGTCTCCCAGGCGGACCTGCTCAAGACCGGTGCCGAGCTGCGCGAGCGGCACTGGCGCCTGCAGCAGGACGCCGGTATCGACCTCGTCCCATCGAACGACTTCTCCTACTACGACCGCGTGCTCGACACTTGCGCGCTGGTGGGCGCCGTGCCCAAGCGATACGGGTGGACGGGCGGCCCCGTGGACCTGGACACCTACTTCGCGATGGCGCGCGGTGTCCAGGCGGGGGGGCGCGATGTCACGGCGATGGAAATGACGAAGTGGTTCGATACCAACTACCACTACATCGTCCCCGAGTTCGAGCCTGGCCAGACGTTCCGGTTGTCGTCCTCGAAGCCGGTGGACGAGTTCCTCGAGGCGAAGGCGCTGGGCATCCAGACGAAGCCGGTGCTGATCGGGCCGGTGACGTTCCTGCTGCTCGGCAAGACGAGAACCGCTCGGTTCGATCGCCTGGCGCTGCTCGACGCGCTGCTGCCGGTCTACGCCGAGGTGTTGTCGCGTCTGGGGGCGTCGGGCGCCACGTGGGTGCAGCTCGACGAGCCGTGCCTCGCGCTGGATCGGACGCCCGCCGAGCGTGAAGCATTCGCGCGGGCGTATGGTTTCCTCGCCGACCAGGCGCCCAAGGTGAAGCTCCTGGTCGCGACGTACTTCGGCGCGCTGGACGACAACTTGACGAGCGCGCTGGAGCTGCCGGTGGCCGGCCTGCACGTGGACGCCGTGCGCACCGGGCAGCGGCTGGCGTCGCTCGTCCAGAGCTGGCCGGTGGGCGGCGGCCGCAGCGGGAAGGTGCTGTCGCTCGGCGTGATCGACGGGCGCAACATCTGGAAGGCCGATCTCGCCGCGTCGCTGCGCCAGCTCGAGGACGCATTGGAGCGCGCCGGCGCCGCGCAGCTGTGGGTGGCGCCGTCGTGCTCGCTGCTGCACGTCCCGATCGATCTCGACCTCGAGCGACGGCTCGACAGCGAGCTCAAGGGGTGGCTCGCGTTCGCGAAACAGAAGCTGGTCGAAGTGGCCACGCTGGCGCGGGCGCTGCGCGACGGACGGGAGTCCGTGGCGGCGACGCTCGAGACGAACGAGCGCGTGCTCGCCGGTCGGCGCATCTCCCGACGCATCCACAACCCCGCCGTGAAGCAGCGGGCGCGGGGCGTGACCGAGCACGACATGCGGCGCGCGGCGCCGTTCGCCGAGCGTCGTCGCAAGCAGCTGCGGTTGCCGCTCTTCCCCACGACGACCATCGGGTCGTTCCCCCAGACGGCCGAAGTGCGCGCGGCCCGCAAACAGCTGCACGACGGCAAGCTGACGGGCTCGGAGTACGATGCCTTTATCGCGGAGCAGATCACCCGCACCTTGAAGCTGCAGGAAGAGCTGGGGCTGGACGTGCTGGTGCACGGCGAATTCGAGCGCAACGACATGGTGGAGTATTTCGGCGAGCAGCTCGAGGGATTCGCCTTCACGGAGCACGGCTGGGTGCAGTCGTACGGCACGCGCTACGTGAAGCCGCCCATCATCTACGGCGACGTGTCCCGCCCCCGGGCCATGACGGTGCGGTGGAGCACGTTCGCGCAGTCCAAGACGGCGCGCCCGGTGAAGGGCATGCTGACCGGCCCGGTGACGATCCTGCAGTGGTCGTTCGTGCGCGACGATCAGCCCCGCGCCGAGACTGCGAAGCAGCTGGCGCTGGCGATCCGCGACGAGGTGAAGGACCTCGAGGCGGCCGGGATTCGCGTGATCCAGATCGACGAGCCGGCGCTGCGCGAAGGCCTGCCGCTGCGGCGCACCGAGTGGCCCGCGTACCTCGAGTGGGCGGTGAACGCGTTCCGTCTCGCCACCGCCAGCGTGTTGGACGCCACCCAGATCCACACCCACATGTGCTACAGCGAGTTCAACGACGTGATCCGGGTGATCGAGAAGATGGACGCGGATGTGATCTCGATCGAAAACGCGCGCTCGGGGTCGGAGCTGCTCGAGGGGTTCAAGGAATACCGCTATCCCAACGAGATCGGGCCGGGCGTCTACGACATTCATTCGCCCCGCGTGCCGAGCACGGCGGAGATCGTGCAGGCGCTGAAGCGGATGCAGGAGGTGCTCGACGACCGCCAGATCTGGGTCAATCCCGACTGCGGCCTCAAGACGCGCGGCTGGCAGGAGACGCTGGCGGCGCTGCGCAACCTGGTGCATGCGGCGCGTCAGATGCGGCCGGTGCCGACCCCCGGGCTCGCGCCCGGGGTCAGTGGTGTGCCCCGCGATTAGCGGGGTTATCTTTGTAGCATGGCCCCCGCCGATATCCGGATCACCGCCGAGCCGATCGACACCGGCCGCTGCAAGTTCGTCGTGAGCGAGCCGGTGCACGGCGGCGGCGTGCGGCGGTTCGCGTCGCCCGACGATGCGAGCGGCTCCCCACTCGCCGAGGGGATCTTCGCGATCCCGGGCGCGGATGTGGCCGAGGTGATCGTCTCCGGAAACCTGGTGACGGTCGTGAAGCGCGGCCCGGCGCCGTGGCAGACGGTGGGGAAGGCGGTGGGTCAGGTGATTCGCGCCGCCCTCGCCGGGGCCAGCCCGGCCGTGGCACCCAAGCCGGTCGCTCCCGCGACGCTCGGCGCGGACGACGACACGCTGTACGAGCGGGTCGCCGACCTGTTCGAGAGCCAGGTGAATCCCATGGTCGCGCGGCACGGCGGTCGGGTCGAGTTGATCGACGTTCAGGACGCCGTCGTGATGGTCCGCATGGCGGGCGGGTGCCAGGGATGCGGCATGGCGGACGTGACCCTGCGCCAGGGTATCGAGGCGATGCTGCAGCAGCACGTCCCCGATGTGAAGGGCGTCGTGGACATCACCGATCACGCCGCCGGCTCGAACCCGTACTTCGCGGCGGCTAAGAAGTAGGGGCGCATCATGCTGCGCCCCGACACACCTAGGCTCCTCCTCCTCCTCCCCACGGCGACCTACCGCACGGCCGCGTTCGTCGAGGCCGCGCGCCGGCTGGGCGTCGTGCTCACCGTCGCCTCCGAGCGCCCCAGCACGTTCCAGGACGCGAATCCCGGCGGCCTCGTCACACTCGACCTGTCCGAACCGGACCGTGCCGCCGCGCAGGCACGGGCGTTCGCGCGCGAGCATCCGCTGCAGGGAGTGGTGGGTGTGGACGACGACACAGCGGTCGTGGCCGCCGCGATCGCCACGGCGCTCGGTCTGCGGGGCAACGACGTCGCCGCGGCCCGCGCGGCGCGCGACAAGCACGAACAGCGGACGTCGCTCGCCACGGCGGGTGTGCCCGTGCCTCATTTCAGGCTGTTCCCCGTGGACGAAGATCCACGGCGGCTGGCCGCAGGCGTGCCCTACCCGTGCGTGCTCAAGCCGCTGCGCCTGGCCGCCAGTCGCGGCGTGATCCGCGCGGACACTCAAGAAGATTTCGTGGCGGCGTTCGAGCGGGTGAAGAGAATTCTCGAGCAGGCGGGATGCGCAACCCGCTCGATTCTCGTCGAAGACTTCGTTCCTGGTCGCGAGTATGCGCTCGAGGGGCTGCTCCTGGCCGGCGAGCTTCGGGTGCTGGCGCTGTTCGACAAGCCCGACCCGCTCGACGGCCCGTACTTCGAAGAGACGATCTACGTCACACCGTCGCGCCTCCCGGCGGAGGAGCAGCGGGCGGTCGCCGCGTGCGCGGGGCGGGCGGCGGCGGCGCTCGGGCTCCGGGAAGGACCGGTGCATGCCGAGCTGCGGGTGAACGGCAGCGGCCCCTGGCTGATCGAGCTCGCGGCTCGGCCGATCGGGGGGCGGTGCAGCGGGGCGCTCCGATTCGGGACTGGGGGTTCGGGGTTAGGGACTTGGGCGTCACTGGAGGAGATCATCGTGCGCCACGCCTTGGGGATGCAGATCCCGTCGCTCGAGCGCGAATCACAGGCTTCCGGCGTGATGATGATCCCGGTGCCGGGCGCGGGCGTGTTACGGGAAGTGCGGGGAGTCGATGAAGCTCGGCGCCTGCCGCTGGTCGAGGAGGTCGTCATCACCGCGCATCCGGACCAGGAGCTCGTGCCCTGGCCCGAGGGCGCCCGCTATCCCGGATTCATCTTCGCACGCGGTGACACGCCCGAGGCGGTCGAGGCCGCGCTGCGCGCAGCGCACCGGCGGCTGCAGTTCGTTATCGCGTCGGATTAGGCTGCTGTCGCCACGCACTCGAGCCAGTTGCGCGGCACGTGGTCCATGCCCGTCTCATCGATCGTGCGGCGGAGTCCTTCTTTCAACGCGCTCGAGCCTTCCTCGAGCGGGACTCCCGGAAGCGCGCCCTCGATGAACAACGAGAAACGCCCGATGTCTTCGAGCGCCTCGGGGGTCATCTCGATGCGTACGAGGTCGACCGCGGGGCGCGTGAAGCCGCCCTGAACGCACAGCTCGCCGTATTCCTCGGCCGAGAGGAACTGCCGCGCGACCGCGTGGGCCCTGTGCTGGACCTCGAGCCCGCGCTCCCGCAGCACCTGCACTGCGCGCACCACCCAACGCCGCCAGAATCCCGCCGTGCCGTCGACGTACGCACCGTTGAAGAAGGTGGTATTGAACGCGAACACGCCGTCCCGCTTCAGCGCCTTGCGGATCTCGCCGATCACCTGCGCCTTGTCGGGAACGAGGTGGATGGCGTTCAGGAACACGACCGCGTCCGCCGAAGAGACGAGGCGCGATACCCACTCGGCGCTGCCTTCGATGAACTCGACGACCTTGGAGTGGATGGCGGCTCGGGCCTTGGACAGCGCTGACGCGGATGGATCGATGCCGATGACCTTGGCGTTGCGCGCGTCATCCAGCCGCTCCAAGATCAGCTTCGTGACGGCTCCGGGACCGCAGCCCAGATCGACGATCTTGCGCCGACCGGGGCAGATCACCTGCTCGACGATCCAGCGATTGACCTCGGTGAAAAACGGGTGCCGGGTGAACGCCTCGAAGGAAAAGCGTTCGTCGCCGCCCTCTTCGTGAGCTGCCATGGGCCCCTCCCCGCTCTCAGACTTGTGAATCGCGGCCGCACCGCGCCGATCCCCAAGCTTCCAAGGTACACCCTTGGGCCTGGCTTCGCGCCCACGTGCAATCTACTATGGGCATCTAAGTGACCCCGCCAAGGCGTCTCAGTCAAGAGCAAGAACACTCTTTGGTGCGCCGCCTCAAGGCGCGGGACGAGCACGCGCTCCAGGAATTATACGACGCGCTCGCACCCTGGGTCCTCGGCCTCGCCTATCGCATCCTGCACGACGAAGACGCGGCCGAGGAAGTAGTCGGTGACGTCTTCGTGAAAGTGTGGCGTGGCGTCCACAAGCACGACCCGGACCGCGGTCCGCTGGTGCCGTGGATCCTATCCATCGCGCGTAACCGGGCGCTCGACGAGCTGCGGCGGCGTCAGCGGTGGTGGCGCAAGGCAGAAAGGTGGGGGCAGGCGCGGGGGGCGACGGGGGCGGGAGAGGAAGTCGCAAACCCGGGGCCGCACGAAGCCGCCGTTCCCGGGTGGCCGCTGCACCGCGAGGTGCACGCCGCGCTCGCGACACTGCCGGACGAGCTGCGGCGCGTAGTGATGCTCGCGTATTTCGAAGGGCTGTCGCACAGCCAGATCGCGCGCCGCCTGCAGCAGCCTCTGGGGACGGTGAAAACGCGGCTGCGGGCGGCTCATCAGAAGTTGACGGACCAGCTGGCACATCTCAAGGATTGGCTGGAATGACGGACTGGTTGGGCATGTCGGTGCCTCCGCGGACGCCGCGCCCCGAGCTCAAGGGCCGGGTGCTGGCGCGCGCCCTGGCGCGCGGGCGGCGCTGGCCGTTGGCGCTGGCGGCGGCGCTCGTGGTCGTGGCGGGAGGAGGGGGGAGTCTGTGGTGGGCGCACGGCAGGATCGACGCGCTCGGTGCGGAGCGGGATCGGCTCGCGGCGCGGGTCGCGGCCCTCGAGGACACGGTCTCGAGCTTCATCCACGACCCCGCGACGCGACTCATCCAGGTTCCCGTCTCGACCGGGGGCCGTGTCGGGTCGGTGACGATCTTTGTCGACAGCACGCGGCACCGCTGGCTGGTGCGCTGCGAGGGCCTGGCCCCGAATGCCCGGGACCAGACCTACCAGTTGTGGTTCGTCACCGACAAGGGAATGCAGCCCGCGGCCCTGATGCTGATGGATCGGGACCAGCCCATGGTGATGGGGTTGCCGCTACCGCAGGCGGGGGAGCGCGTGATGGGAGCGGCGATGAGCATCGAGCCGCGGGCCGGCTCGGCGAGTCCGAGCGGGCCCATCGTCTTCCGCGTGGGGCTTTAGGGTCGCTTCCCCGCCAGATCGTGGACGGTCTCGAGCTCCACGACCTTGAGGCGCCGCTGCCCCATCGGAAGGGCGGTGGTCACCGACTGCCCCACCTTGGCGCCCAGCAGGGCCTTGCCGAGGGGGGAAGCCATCGAAACGGGCGTTTCGTGCCCGTCGTCGTCGCCCTCGATGAACTCGCCCAGTGTGAGCGCGTACGTCTCGCGCTGCTTGGTGTCGACGTCCTGCACCGTTACGCGGGAGCCGAACCCCACGCGGTCGCGCGGGATGTCGGACTCCTGGACGCTCGAGAGCTTGGAGAGGCGGAGCCGCAGGTGGCTCAAGCGCGAGGTGACGAACTGCTGGCGCTCGAGCGCCGCCTTGTATTCGGAATTCTCCCGCAGGTCGCCGTGCGCGCGCGCCCGCTCGATCTCCTTCGGCAGCACGAAGTTGATCTCGTGATTCAGGCGCTCGACCTCGGCCTGGAGGCGGTTCTTCAACTCGTCGATCATGGGGGAAAAAATAGCCTACTCCCCGGGCTTGCGCCCGGGGTCAGTCCTTGCGACTTGGCGTCGTGGCGTCTGGCAACGCATTTTTCCCTCATGCCCCTCAACATCCGCACCTATCACGAGCTGACCGAGCCGGATCGGTCCGGGCTTCCGGGCCAGATCGCGGCCCAGCGGCGCCGGGTGGCGGCGCGGCTCGCGGGCGTGGGGCGCGTGGTCGCCGTGATGAGCGGCAAGGGTGGCGTGGGGAAGAGCTTCGCCACCGCGGGGCTCGCCCGGGCTCTGGCGCGCGCAGGTCGGGCCGCGGGGGTGCTCGACGCCGATTTCAACGGACCGACCATCCCCGCACTTCTCAGCCTCCCTGTCGCACGTTGCACGTTGCATGAGGATGGCATCGAGCCGGCCGTGAGCGCGGAAGGCGTGCGGTGTTTCTCCATGGCGCTGCTCCTCGAAGACGGCCGGCCGCTCGGGTTCCGGGGCCCGGAGGCGGATAGCCACGTGTGGCGCGAGACGCTCGAAGCCGCGGCGCTGCGGGAGTTCCTGGCCGACGTCGCCTGGGGCCCGCTCGATCGGCTGCTCGTCGACCTGCCGCCCGGGATCCAGCGGTTCCAGGAGCTCGCCGGGCTGTTGCCGGCGCCGCCGGCCGTGCTGACCGTGACCATTCCCACGGCGGAATCGCGCGATGCGGTGCGCCGCGCGATGCAGTTCGCCCGGGAGCGCCGCGCTGAGCTGCTCGGCGTGGTGGAGAACATGGTGGACGGTCCGTTCGCCGGCGGCGCGGGCGAAGACCTGGCACGCGAGTTCGGGGTGCCGCTGCTCGCACGCATCCCCTGGCACCCGACCCCGGACGTCTGGGAAGCGGTGGCGCGAAGATTGGAAGGCGGGTCGTGAGAGTTCACACGCTGAAGGGTGTACCCGAAACGGCCCTGCCCTTAAGGGCAGCGCTTCACCGGGCCCAGGCTTCAGCCTGGGAATCAAGGGGGCGCGTGTGAAGTTCCTCTGCGTCGACTGCGACCGGCAGATGCTGTTCGAGGAGCGGCAGCTCCCCGGGGACGGCACGCTCGCGGCGGCGTTCCGGTGCCCCCAATGCGGTCGCGCCGTCGGGCTGTTGACCAATCCGATGGAGACGCAGCTCGTGGCGTCGCTGGGCGTAAAGATCGGCGGGACGACGATCGACCCGCAGCCGCTCGAGACGGTGCGGGGGATGGTCACGACGGGGCGAGACGAAGCCTTCGCGGAGGCGGCGGGGGACGGGGGACGAGGGACGGGTGTCGTCTGGTCGGTCGACGCTCAGGAGCGCCTGGCCCGGGTCCCCAACTTCGTGCGCGGGATGGTGAAGAAGATCTACGCCGACTATGCCAAGGATCGCTGCATTGCGGAGATCACCCCGGCCGTGATGGACACCGCGCGGAGCGAGCTCGGGCTCGAGGGCATGTGAGCCTGGACGAGCGCACAGTCCACGGGCTGCGCATCGTGATCGACCGCGAGCAGTGCGTCGGGTTCGGCGACTGTGCGACGGCAGCCCCCGAGGGTTTCAAATTGGACGCCGACACCATCGCCACCTTCCTCGAGCCGGAGCGGGTGGAGCGCGAGCGCCTGCTGCGGGCGTGTGACGCCTGTCCGGTAGATGCCATAACCGTTTGGGACTCAGAGGGTAGGCAGCTGGTGCCAGGACAGTCCACGGCTAGACGCACAGACGCACCGCGGTGAATAGGGAGTAGTCGGCAGGAGCATCCGCCCACTCGGCCCTGTTCACCACTGTGCGTCCGTTGCGTCTAGCTGTTGCATCTTCTGTTCGCTGCTTACTTGACAGCCTGTCTCGTCGTTCACATACTCGCCGCGCCCAAAGGGGAGGTGCCGGTGTACCGCGAGATCTTCGTCCCGGTCGACAACTCGAGTCCTTCGGACTGGGCAGTCGACCGGGCCATCGAGTTGTGCCGCCAATCCGACGGCCGCATCACCGGAAACCACGTTTATGCCGCCCGCCTCCACGACGTCCGCTTTCGCCAGCTCGAAACCGGGCTCCCGGCCCGGTTCCAGACTCCCGACGAGATCAAGAAACAGCGCAAGATCCACGACAAGCTGATCGAAAAAGGCCTGCAACTGATCGCGGACAGCTTTCTCGACCAGCTGGGGAAGCGCTGCGAGGCGGCCGGCGTGCGTCTGACTCGCCAGCTGTTGGAAGGCATCAACTACGAGGAGATCGTCAACGAGGTGAACCGCGGCGCCGGCCGGCTGCCGGGGCTGATCGGCTTCGACCCCGACCGCGCGGCGGGCTACGACGGGGGCGACAAGACGCGCTCGGACGTGAAGGTGGGTGAGAATGGCCGGCTCGTGGCCGAAGACGAGGACGCGGCCGCGCGGCTTGCCGGCTCGTCGGGCCGCCAGTACGACCTGCTCGCGATCGGCGCGCACGGTCTGGGCCGTCAGCCCTACTCGCAGCTCGGGGGCGTGGTGTCGCGCGTGCTGCGCGGCATCGAGAAGGACGTGCTGCTGGTGCGCGACGAGCGGCCGTTCGCGGGCGGGCGGTTCCTGGTGTGCGTGGACGGGTCGTCCTACGGCTATCGGGCGATGCGGCTGGCGCTCGAGCTGGCCCAGGCGTTCGGCGGGTCGCTGTTCGTGTGCAGCGCGTTCGACGTGGAGTACCACCACGTTGTGTTTCACAACATCAAGGATGTTCTCTCCTATCAAGCGTCCAAAGTCTTCAAGTTCGAGGAGCAGGAGGAGCTGCACAACAACATCATCGACAAGGGCCTCCTGAAGCTGTGCCAGGCGAACCTGAAGCGCGCCGAGGTGATGGCGCAGGAGTTCCCCGGCGTCTCTCTCACGACGCAGATCCTGGTGGGCAAGCCGTTCCAGGTGATCATGCAGTGGGCCGAGGAGATCAAGCCGTCGCTGCTGGTGCTGGCGCGGCACGGCGCCCATCGGATCGAAGGCACCGAGCTCGGTAGCCAGGCGGAGAACCTCGTGCGGCTTGCGCCTTGCAACGTGCTGCTCGCGGGGACGGGCGGGGTGAGGCCCGAGGACATCCCCTGGATCGAGGAAGACGGGGTGGCGGGGCTGCCCTGGGCGCCGGAGGCCGAGGTGCGGATTCTGCGGGTGCCGCCGTTCGCGCAGGGGATCGCGCGCCGGGCCGTGGAGGAATACGTGCTGGAGCAGACGCACGGAGAGCCCGCGACGGTCACCAACAAGTGGCTCGACGAGGCGATCCGGAAGCTTCTGCCCACCCACATGCAGCTCATCATGGGCATCGGGACGGCCGAGGAGATCGCGCTCGCGGAAGTGAAGGCGCAGGAGCAAATGAAGGCGACGAAGGTGCATGGCTGCGACGCCGACCCCCAGCCCCTGACCCCTGAAGTTGAAGTGAAATGCCCAGTCACGGGCGCTGTGAGCCGCCGTCCGCGCACCGCGGCCGACCCGATCGTCTGGACCGAGGAGGCCTGGCAGCGGCTGCAGCTGGTGCCCCTCATCGCCCGGCCGCTGGCGCGCAACACGGTCGAGCGGTTCGCGCGCGGGCACGACATCTGGCGCGTGAGCACCGGCGTGATGGACGAAAACAAACAGGCGATGATCGCGGCCGACGAGTTCGACGTGGACACGATGATGGTGATGTTCCAGGAGCTGCGCGCCAAGCAGATCCGCGCCGAGGCCGAAGGGCGCGATGGATTGAGTCCCGAGATGCGGGCGTTCATCGAGGAGGCGAAAGCGCAGGGGATCACGCGTTGCCCCATTCGGGACATCGAGGAAAAGATGGGGAAGTGCCCGGTCGACTTCGGGGGCCTGACGCCCGAGGAGGCGAAGCAGGCGGTGGAGAAGCTGTTGCAGTGAACCTCGTCCCGCACGTGATCGCCTGGAATCTGACCAGGCGCTGCAACCTCGAGTGCGCGCATTGCTACATCTCGGCCGGACCGAGCGAGAGCGCCGCCGCCGAGCTCGACACGGCGGCGTGCGTCGACATCGTGGACCAGCTGCTCGCGGTGAATCCCGCGCCACTCCTCATCCTGTCGGGAGGTGAGCCGTTGTTGCGGCCGGACCTGGGCGAGATCGCCCACTACGCGTGCGCCAACGGCGCGACAGTGGTGGTCGGGACCAACGGCACGCTGCTCACCGAAGAGCGCATCGCGGCGCTCACGGACGCCGGCGTGCGGGGCGTCGCGGTCAGCGTCGACTCGCTGCGTCCGTCGTATCACGACAACTTCCGCCACGGCAGAGGCGCTCTCGCCGATGTGCAGGCGGCGCTCGCGCGGCTGCGCGCGGCACGGCTCGACTTCATCGTGCAGACGACGGTGACCAAGGGCAACCGCGCCGAGCTGGAGCGCTTGGTGGCGTGGTCGGCAGACGAAGGGGCCGTCTCGTTCAACTGCTACTTTCTGGTGCCGACCGGCCGTGGCGCGGCGCTCTCGGACCTGACGCCGGCGGACTACGAGGCGGTGCTCGCCGACCTCGCTCGCTGGGAGGGCGCCTATCGGGGCCGCATGCTGGTGCGGGCGAAGTGCGCCCCGCATTTCATGCGCCTCGTGCATCAGACCGACCCCGAGTCCCCGGTCCTGAACTACGAGACCCGCTGTCCCTGCGGCACGCAGTACTGCCGCATCACCCCGGACGGCAAGGTCACGCCGTGCCCGTACCTGCCCGAGGTGGCCGGGGATCTGCGGTCGCAGCGCTTCGCCGACGTGTGGCGGTCGTCGCCCCTGTTCCGGCGCCTGCGGGAGGGCCCGCTGCAGGGGAAGTGCGGGGCGTGCGAGTACCGCGCGGTGTGCGGCGGGTGCCGGGCGCGCGGGTTCGCGCTCGAGGGGGACGTGCTCGCCGCCGATCCGTCGTGCCTTTATCAACCGACGGGCGACACGGCCGTCATCGAGCCGGCCCGCGCCGTGCGCTACGGCGGCGACTTTCAACCGGCGCTCGCGTGGACGCCCGCGGCGCGCGAGCGCGTGGCGCGCATCCCCTCGTTCGTGCGGGGGGTCGTGATGGAGCGGGTGGAGGCGTGGGCGCGCCGCCAGGGACGGCGCGAAGTCACACCCGAGCTGCTCGCGGAAGTGCGCCGCGCGCTGCCGATCGACTTTTCCAAGAAGCGCCCGTTCTTCGTGGCTGACAGCTGATGACCGACGGCGCCCTGCTGCTGCAAGCCGCCGCCGACTCGACTCGCGCCTACGGCGAGTTCCCTGTGATCGGCGCGCGGGCGTTCATATGGATCACGGCCGAAGTGCACCTGATGTTCGCCGCCTTCGTGCTCGGCGTGCCGATGTTCGCCGTGGTGACGGAGGCGATCGGCATCTTCGGCGGCGACGAGCGCTACGACCGGCTGAGCAAGGAGTTCACGCGCCTCCTGCTCGTGGCGTACAGCGCCACGGCGATCTGGGGCGCGATGCTGGTGTTCGGCCTGTCGACGCTGTATCCCCGGTTCTGGGCGTACCTGACCGCGATTTTCGCGCCGTCGATGTGGGCCTACGCGGCACTGTTCCTCGTCGAGTCGTTCACGCTGTACCTCTATTACTACGGCTGGGACCGCTGGAAGAAAGGCCGGGCCAAGCTGGGCCACTGGACGCTCGGCATCCTGCTCAACCTGTGGGGCACGATCGTGATGTTCATCGCGAACTCGTGGCTCACGTACATGATGTCGCCGCCCCGGGATATCACGCCCACCACCGACCCGACCACGATCAAGCTGTGGCACGCGATCGCCAACGCGACGTGGATGCCGATCAACGTGCACCGGGTGATCGCCAACGTCGTCTTCGGCGGCGCGATCGTGGGGGCGTATGCGAGCTATCGCTTCCTCGCGGCACAGAGCGACGAGGAGCGGGCGCACTACGACTGGATGGGCTACGTCGGGAACTTCATCGCGATGTCGGCCCTGATCGTGCTGCCGTTCGCCGGCTACTGGCTGGGGCGCGAGATCTATCAGTACGACCAGTCGATGGGCATCACGATGATGGGCGGGTTCATGAGCTGGTTGTGGGTGATCCAGGCGTTCCTGATCGCGGTGCTGTTCCTGACGGGGAACTACTACCTGTGGATCGGGATGGGCCGCATTCCCGGCGCGGAGCGGTTCCGGCCCTACACCAAGTACCTGCTGATCGTGCTGGTGCTCGGCGCCATCGTGTGGGGCACGCCTCACACGATGATCGCCGACTCGAAGGAGCTGGCGGCGATGGGCGGATCGCACCACCCGTTCCTGGGCGCCCTGGGCGTGATGAGCGCCAAGAACACTGCCGTGAACCTGATGATCCTGACCACGTTCCTCTCGTTCCTGCTGTACCGGCGCGCCAACACCCGTCCGGTGGTCCCGTGGGCGCGCGGCGGGACCATCATCCAGGGGGCGATGTTCGCCCTGGCGGCCGGCGTCGTGCTGTTTTACGGCATCCGTGGCTATTTCGTCGAGGCCATCGTCCGCATCGGCTTCAGCGTGTATCAGGTGCTCGCCGTCCTGAGCTGCATCGTGTTCGTGACGGTGATCGACGTGTTGATGGCTCGCGGCGCGCAGTCGCTCGGCACGATCCAGTGGGGCAAGATGCCGCCGCGGTCGCAATACGCGCTGTTCATCCTCGCGGTGACGTTCACGTGGCTCATGGGGCTGATGGGGTTCGCCCGCTCCGGCATCCGCCAGTACTGGCACGTGTGGCAGGTGATGCAGGACACGAGCAAGTACGCCGCCACCCCGGCGCTCGGCTACGCGTCCAAGATGATCAGCCTGTGCGTGCTGATCTTTCTCACGCTCGTCGCGTTCGTGTTCTGGCTCGGCGGGCTGGCGGAGAAGTCCACGTTCGTCGCCTCCGGCGAGCGCCAGGGAGGGGGCCGCCATGTGGGCCACTAACCTGAAGGTCGTCGGGATCGTGCTGGGGACCCTGGCACTCTATACGCTCATCGCCAACAAGATTCCGCAGGTGCAGTCCGAGGTGCCGCAAACCCTCACCCTGGGGGCGAACGTCACGCCCGAACAGCTGGTGGCGGCGGGAGAGAAGGTGTTCAACGGCATCGGCGGCTGCCCCACCTGCCACGGGCTCGGCACGCGCGCGCCCAATCTCCTCACGGACGAGAAGGGCACCGGACCGATCGGCGCCCGCTGCGGCAAGCGGGAAGCCGGCAAGAGCTGCAAGCAGTATCTGTACGAGTCGCTCGACAATCCGACCGCGTTCGTCGTGACGGGCTATCAGCCGATCATGCCGGTCATGACCAGGCAGCTCTCGCCAGAGCAGATCTGGTCGGTGATCGCCTTCTTGGAGTCGCAGGGCGGCACCGTGGACGTAACAGGGGACGACGTAGCCAAAGCGAAGCAACTGACCCCGGGCGCAAGCCCGGCGAATTCGGGAGGTAGTCCTGGTGGTGGGGCCTTTGCCGCCGGCAGCACGGACCCCAAAGCCATCATCCAGGCGGCGGGGTGCCTCGCGTGCCACAAGCTCGACGGCCAGGGACAGGTGATCGCGCCCGATCTCACGCATGTGGGCGCGCGCCGGGACGCGGAATCGATCCGCAAGAAGATCCTGGATCCGGCGTCGTCGATCGCGAAGGGCTACGAGAAGCTCGCCGGGATCATGCCCAAGACGTTCGGCACCATGATGAGCGCCGCGCAGCTCGAAGCGCTGGTGCAGTATCTGGCGGGGCACAAGTGACCGCACCCGCGCTGCGGCGCTCCGCCACGCACCCGTTCTGGCAGGCGGTGGGAATTCTCGTTATCGCCTACATCGTAGTCGTGTGGGTGGTGCCGCTGCTCCCGGGCAGCGCCATCGTCCCGAAGAGCGTGGTGCTCCAATACATGGTCACGGTGCTGGTCGGCGTGCTCATCTACGTGAGCGACAACGAGGAACGTTGGGCCCGCTTCAAAGAGCCGATCGAGGCCGTGCTGGCCGAGCCGCGGCTCCGGGTGGTGCGGGCCGTGCTGCTCGTCGTGGTGACGGCGCTGGTCGGGCTCGTGGCGTACGGGCAGGTGGCCACCACCGTCGCCGCCCCACCCAATCTCCGCTCGATCCACCCCGCCCCGCCCGCGGAAATCACGTTCCGGGGCAGGTCGATCACGCTGACAGGGCTCGAGAACCCGCTGCGCGCGCACCCGGAGTCGCTCGCCCTCTACCTGGCCGAGGGGAAGGGCGTCTACTACCGCAACTGCCTGCCCTGTCACGGGGACCACCTCGACGGTCAGGGGCACTTCGCATCGGGGTTCAATCCACTGCCGGCGAACTTCCAGGACAACGGCACCATCGCCCAGCTCACGGAGAGCTTCGTGTTCTGGCGCGTGGCCAAGGGCGGGCCGGGTCTGCCGCGTGAGGGCACGCCGTGGAACTCGGCGATGCCGAAGTGGGAGGACTTTCTCACGGAGCGCGAGATCTGGTCGGTGATCCTGTTCCTGTACGATCAAACCGGGTGGACTCCACGAACCTGGGAGAAAACGGGGACGGGGGACGGGGGACGGGGGACGGGGCATGATTGACGGGCTTCTGGTCCTCGCGCTCCTCGCACCACTCGTCCCCCGTCCCCCTTCCCTCGTCCCGCTGCAGGACACGACGAAAGGGAAGGCAGTTTATGTGAAGTGGTGCGCCGGTTGCCATGGCGATGGCGGCGCGGGCGACGGCCCCTCCGCCGCGCACATGCTTCCCCGGCCCCGCAACTTCACCGGCGCGATCTATAAGATCCGCAGTACGGCCTCGGGTCAGCTGCCGACCGACGCCGACCTGATGCGGGCGATCGACGAAGGGCTGCCCGGGAGCGCGATGCCGGCGTGGAAGGGGCGCCTGTCGGACGGCGAGCGGCGCGACGTGGCCGGGTACATCAAGACGTTCTCCGCGTTCTTCGCGGACACGAGCCAGCACGCGGCGGCGCTCAAGTTCTCGGGCGAGCCGGGCGGTGGCACCGGCGCGGCGGCGCTCAAGACCGGGCGCCAGTTCTACGATTCCATCGGGTGCCGCAAGTGTCACGGCGACCAGGGGCGGGGAGACGGGCCGTCCGCGCCCACGCTCAAGGACGACGCCGGGTTTCCCATCTTCGCGGCGGACCTGCATCAGAGCTGGCGGTTTCGCGGGGGGGGCAGTGCGGCGGACATCTACCACCGGCTGCGCACCGGGCTCGACGGGACACCGATGCCCTCGTTCTCGGACCTGATCGACCAGAAGTTCCTGACCGACGAGCAGCTGTGGCGGCTGGCCCAGTACGTACGCTCGCTCTCGCCGCCCGACCCGCCCGAGGTGCGCGACGTCATCCATGCGCCGCAGATCGCCGGCCCCGCGCCGGTCTCGCCCGACGACTCGGCGTGGGCGCGCGCCGACCGCTACTGGTTCCCGCTCGTCGGGCAGGTGGTGCGCAAGGCGCGCTGGTTCGCGCCCGCGGTGACGGGTGTGTGGGTGCAGGCGCTGCACGACGGCCACACCCTCGCGCTGCGGTTGAGCTGGGACGATCGCACCCAGAGCCCTGACAGCGCGTGGCTCGGGTTCGAGCAGCGCGTGCTCGAGACCGTCGCCGGCGACGACTCGGGCCCCCCCAAGGCGGAGCCGTGGCCCGACCAGCTGGCGGTGCAGTTCCCCCGCCGTCTCCCGGAGGGTTCGGGGGGCATGGAGCGCCCCTACTTCTTGATGGGAAGCGAGACCGACCCGGTGTACCAGTGGCGCTGGACCAGCCGGCCGCGCAAGAGCGTCGCGGGCCTGGCCCGGGGCATCGAGCGGTTCGACACGCTCCCCGGGGCGTTGGCGGGGCAGGCGAGCTTCGATCACGGCGAGTGGCGGCTGGTGTTCACGCGCGCCCTTGCCACGCCGGATACCGCCAACGAAGTTCAGCTTGAGGCCGGCCGGGCGATTCCGGTGGCCTTCTTCGGCTGGGACGGCTCCAGCGGGGAACACGGCTCGCGCATGGCGGTGAGCACCTGGTACTTCCTGGCGCTCGATCGGCCCACGCCGCCGGGCGTGTTCATTTCTCCGGTGCTGGCCATGCTCGTGACGCTGGGACTGGGGCTCGTGGTCGTCCGGCGGGCCCGGCGGCGCGGTACGGCGCGTGCAGGGAGACAGCGATAGCATGCGGGCCTTTCATCGAGGAGGCAGGATGGGGAAGCTCGGAGCTGTGGCGGCGACGGGAGTGGCGGTGCTGGTGCTGGCGCTCGGGGGGTGGATGCGCGCGCCCCTCCCCGCCGCACAGGGGGGCGGGACCATCAGCGGCAAGGTGAAGTTCACCGGCGCGAAGCCCGCCATGCCGAAGATCGACATGAGCGAGGAGCCGAAGTGCAAGGCGAAGTACACGGCCGCGCCGCCCACAGACGAGGCCGTGGTGGTGAACGCGAACGGCACCCTCGCCAACGTGTTCGTCTACGTGAAGTCGGGCCTCCCGGCGAGCTACAAGGCGCCCGCGCCCGCCGGGCCGGTGACGCTCGACCAGGACGGCTGCCGCTACCATCCGCACGTGTTCGGCATCCTGGTCGGCCAGAACCTCGCCATCAAGAACTCCGACGGCATCCTGCACAACATCAAGGCGAAGGGGACGAAGAATCGTCCGTTCAACATCAGCCAACCGACGACCATGACGTCGGAGCGGACCTTCACGGCTCCCGAGGTGATGGTGCCGCTCGAGTGCAACGTGCACGGCTGGATGCACGCGTGGCTGGGCGTGTTGCCGCACCCGTTCTTCGCGGTCTCGGGCACGGACGGCAGCTTCACGATCAAGGGGCTCCCGCCCGGGACCTATACGATCGAGGCCTGGCAGGAGAAGTACGGCGCGCAGACCGCGACCGTGACGGTGGCGGGGAGTGAGACGAAGACGGCGGATTTCGGTTTCGCCGCCAAGTGAACTAACCGAGGAGCGCCCGATGCATTGGTGGCTGCCGCTCAAGGGTTCGACGTTCGCGGGGGAGGTGGACGGCCTGTTCCTGGCGATCACGATCATCACCGGGATCGCGTTCGTGCTGGTCGAGGTGGGGCTGATCTGGTTCGTCGTGAAATACCGGCAGCGGCCGGGCCGGAAGGCCTTCTATACGCACGGGAGCACCCGCGCGGAAGTGATCTGGACCGCGATCCCCGCGGTGACCATGGTGGCGCTGGGCCTCATCAGCAACCACTACTGGGTCCGGATCAAGGGGCGCAACAGCGTGCCCCCGAACGCCTACCCGATCGCGATCCACGCCAAGCAGTTCGAGTGGCAGGTCACCTATCCGGGGCCGGACGGGAAGCTGGGGACGAGCGACGACTTCACCGTCCGCAACCAGCTGCACGTGCCCGTCGGACGGCCCATCGTCGTCCGCCTCACCTCGGAAGACGTGATCCACTCGTTCTTCGTTCCCGTGTTCCGGGTGAAGCAGGACGCGGTTCCGGGGATGGACATCAATGCCTGGTTCCAGGCGACGGTGCCGGGCACCTATGAGCTGGGCTGCGCCGAGCTGTGCGGGTTGGGGCACTACCGCATGCGGGCGCAGGTGTTCGTGCAAAGCCAGGAAGACTACGACGCCTGGACGAAGCAGGCTGCTCAGGAGGCCTCGTCATGACCACCGTGGCCGCGACCGCACATCCCGCCCCCGCGCATCACGACGACCGGAGCTTCATCCGGAAGTACGTGTTTTCGACCGATCACAAGATCATCGGCATCCAGTTCCTGTTCGTGAGCCTGTTCTTCCTGCTCGTGGGCGGGCTGTTGGCGATGCAGATGCGCTGGCAGCTCGGCTTCCCGGGCAAGCCGATGCCGGGCGGCGGCGTCCTCCCCGAGACCATGGCGCCGGGCGGCGTGATCCTGCCGGAGTATTACATCCAGCTGGTGACGATGCACGGCACGTTCATGGTGTTCTTCGCCATCATGCCGCTGCTCGTGGGCGTGTACGCGAACTTCCTGATCCCGCTGAAGATCGGGACGCACGACATGGCGTTCCCGCGCATCAACATGTGGTCGTTCTGGTCGTTCTTCGCGGCGGGCCTGGTGATGCTGGCGAGCCTGTTCGTGCCGGACGGCGCCGCGCGCGCCGGGTGGACGATGTACGCGCCACTGTCGGCGCGGCACGACCTCTCCGGCGCGTCCTTCGGGCAGGAGATGTGGTCGGTCTCGATCATTCTGGTCGGACTGTCGTCCATTCTGGGCTCCCTGAACTACATCACCACGATCATCAACAACCGCGCACCCGGCATGACGTGGTTCCGCCTGCCGCTGTCGGTGTGGTCGCTGTTCATCACCGCTATCCTCGGCCTGCTCGCCCTGCCCGTGCTTTCCGGCGCGGCGATCATGCTCCTGTTCGACCAGATCATCGGGACGCATTTCTTCGATCCCGCAGCGGGCGGTCAGGCGCTCCTGTGGCAGCACCTGTTCTGGTTCTTCGGCCACCCCGAGGTCTACATCCTGATCCTGCCCGCGATGGGCATGGTGTCGGACATCATCGCGAACGGCAGCCGCAAGCCGATCTTCGGCTATCACTCGATGGTGTTCGCGATCGTCGCGATCGCGTTCCTGGGGTGGATCGTGTGGGGCCACCACATGTTCATGAGCGGGATGAACCCGACGCTCGGGTCGTCCTTCATGGTGTCGACGCTCGTGATCGCCGTTCCCTCGGCCGTGAAGACGTTCAACTGGATGGGGACGATGTGGCGCGGCAACCTGCGGTTCACCGTGCCGATGCTCAACGCGGTCGCGTTCGTCGCAATGTTCGTGATCGGAGGGCTGTCCGGCATCTTCATGGCGGCGACGCCGGTGGACATGTTCATCCACGACACGTACTTCATCGTGGCCCACCTGCACTACGTCTTGTTCGGCGGCAGCCTGTTCGCGCTGTTCGCCGCGATCCCGTACTGGTATCCCAAGATGTTCGGCCGGCTGATGCACGAGGGCTGGGGCAAGGTGCACTTCTGGCTCACGTTCATTTTCTACAACTTGGTCTTCTTCCCGATGCACATCCTCGGCATGGCGGGGCACATGCGGCGGATCTACGATCCGACGCAGTATGCGTTCCTCCAGCCCTACCAGCCGATGAACGAGTTCATTTCGATCAGCGCGTTCCTGCTGTTCGCGACGCAGATCATTTTCTTCGTGAATTTCTGGTGGAGCCTGAAGCGGGGCAAGCCGTCCGGGCTCAATCCCTGGCAGGACAACGGCCTGGAGTGGACGCTGCCGAGTCCCGCGCCGCACGGCAACTGGGAGCGGGTGCCGACGGTGTACCGCGGCCCGTACGAGTTCAGCTCACCGCAGGTGCCCGAGGACTACCTGCCGCAGACCCGCAGGCTGCCGAGCGACCGTGAGCCGGCCGCAGCGTCGGCCGCACGCCACTGACCGAGGGGAGAGGGACGATGACGCACGCAGCCGCCACCGTCGACCAGATGCGGCCCCCGTACCCGGCCGAGCGGGGGCTCGACGTCTACAACACGAAGCTCGGGATGTGGGTGTTCCTCGCGTCGGAGGTGATGTTCTTCGCCGCGTTGATCGGGACCTACATCATCCTGCGGTTCGGCGCCCCGGGCGAATGGGCCAAGCCGGGGATCGTCTTGAACATCAAGATCACCGCCTTCAACACGTTTCTGCTGATCTGCTCGAGCGTGTCGATGGTCAAGGCGTACGCGGCCATCCAGGACGGCGACCCGAAGAAAATGCGCTTCTGGCTGTTGCTGACGATCCTGGGCGGCGCGACCTTCGTGGGGATTCAGGTCTACGAGTACATTCACCTGATCGAGCACGGCTTCGTGCCGAGCGGCGTGCGCGAGGGCAGCGAGCTGGCGGAGCTGGTCGCGAAGGGACAGTTGCCCGCCGCGACGATGGGCCTGTACGGGTCCACGTTCTTCACCATGACCGGGTTCCACGGCTTTCACGTCACGTGCGGCGTGATTTCGATGACCTACCTGTACCTGACGAAAGCGCTGCCCGGCAAGTACACGAAGCAGAGCTACGGGGGGATCGAGACGGTCGGCCTGTACTGGCACTTCGTCGACCTGGTATGGATCATCCTGTTCACGATCGTCTACCTCATTTGAGGGCGGGGGGGCCATGGAGACCGCGCACAAGCGTCCCAACTACATCCTGATCTGGGTGTACCTGGCGGTCCTCACGGCCGCCGAGCTGGCGCTCGCGTTCAAGCTGCCGATCTCACCCAACATCAAGCTCTTGCTGTTGTTGTTCCTGGCGATCTGGAAGGCGGCGCTGGTCGGGCTGTTCTTCATGCATCTGAAATTCGAGCGCTGGAACCTGCGGATCATGGCGATCATCCCCTTGCCGCTGGCCGTGATCTTCATCCTGGCCGGCATGTCGGAGCACATCTGGTAGCGTTTCTCGAGCTGACGAAGCCGCGCATCACGCAGCTGGTGGTGCTCACGGCCGCGGCGGGGTTCTACCTCGGCTCGAGCGCGGGGGTCGACGTGCGGCTGCTGGCGCACACCCTGGTCGGCGTGGCCCTCGTGGCCGCGGGGACCAACGCGTTCAATCAGTGGCGCGAGCGCGACGTCGACGCGCGCATGCGGCGCACGCAGGGCCGGCCGCTGCCGTCGGGGCGCGTGACCCCGCGCGCCGCCGCCGCGTTCGCCGCGGGCATCTCGGTGGCGGGCGTGGGCTATCTCGCCCTCAGCGTGAACCTCCTCACCGCCGGGCTCGCGGCACTCACGCTCGCGAGCTACGTGCTGCTCTACACCCCGCTCAAGCGCACCACGACTCTCAATACGCTAATTGGCGCGGTGCCGGGCGCCCTGCCGATCGTGGGCGGATGGACCGCGGCGGGCGGGGCCCTGGGGCCGGCCGTGGCGGCGCTGTTCTGGATCCTGTTCCTGTGGCAGCTCCCCCATTTCCTCGCGCTCGCCTGGATCTACCGGGAGGACTACCGGCGCGGTGGCCTCGCGATGCTGTCGGTCTCGGACGTCGACGGTCGGCACACCGGTCGCATGGTCCTGCTGTACGCGACGGCGCTCGTCCCCGTGAGCCTCTTGCCCACGCTGCTCGGCGTCACCGGCGGGTTGTATTTCTTCGGGGCGCTGGCGCTGGGGCTCGCGTATGCGGGGGCGTCGGTCGCGATGACGCGAGCGGCGACCACGGCGCGCGCGTGGCGGCTGTTTGTCGTGTCGATCGCCTACCTCCCGGCGCTGCTCACGCTCATGGTGGTGGACAAGGTCGCCGCCTAGGCACGGCCATGATTCCCTTCCATCGCCTGCTCATCTCCACCGCGGTCGTGTTCTGCGCGGGCTTCGCGCTGTGGGCGGGCTGGAGCTATCGCGAATCGGGCGACGGCGTGACGCTCGTGATGGCCATCGCGTCCGCCGCCGCGGCCGCGGCGCTCAGCTACTACCTGCGCCACCTGAAACGCTTCCTCGGCCGATGACGCTCGCCGCAGTGCTCCTGCTGCTGCACGGGGGGGACGACCCGCACATGGAGCTGCTCTACTTCTGGGCGGCCGTGATCCTGGCCCTCACGCCGGTGCTGATATTCGGTGGGCTCGGCGTGTGGATCGTGCGGAAGATGTGGCAGGAGCAACGCGGAGCGCGGAACGCGGAACGCGGAACAGAGGGACAGGCCTGAGGTTCCGCGTTAGATTCGTTGCATGAGCACGAAGCTCCCCGAGAAACGCCAAGTCGTCCGCTTCGCCTTCTACAAGCTCGACAGCGCGTGGCGCCGGCTCTCGGCCGAGCGGCAGGCGAGCGCCAAGCTCGAGTTCGGCGAGACGATCGAGAGCTTCGCCGGCCGGCTGCTGCTCCGCCCGTACGGGCTCGTCGGCATCCGGGGGGACTGCGACTTCCTGTTGTGGCAGGTGGCGGAAGACCTGGATTCCCTGGTCGCGCTGCAGACCGCGCTCAACCGCACGGACCTGGGAGGCTATCTCGCGGTCCCGTACAGCTACCTCGCGATGACGCGGCGGTCGATCTACGAGTTTCCCGAAGCGCCGGGAGGAGGTCAGCCGTCACGACTCGTGATCCGACCGAGCGACGCGCGCTATCTGTTCGTGTACCCGTTCATCAAGACGCGGGGCTGGTACATGCTGCCCAAGGCCGAGCGGCAGGGCATGATGGACGAGCACGTGCGCATCGGGCGCCAGTACCCGTCGATCCGGCTCAACACGACGTATTCGTATGGGCTCGACGACCAGGAGTTCATCGTCGCCTTCGAGGGCGACAACCCCGCCGACTTTCTCGACCTGGTGATGGAGCTGCGCGAGAGCAAGGCGTCGTCTTACACGCTGCGCGACACGCCGACGTTCACCTGCGTCCAGATGTCGCTGTGGGACATGCTGGACACCCTGGGGGGAGCGGGGTCGGCGCAAGCGGTGTCGCGCCGGCCCACCCGGGCGGACGGCTATACGCCGGTGGCGACGCTCGCCGATCTGCCGGCCGGCACGAGCCGGCGGGTGTACGTGGGCGGGGATGCGGTCGCGCTGTTCAACGTGAACGGCACCGTGCACGCCATCGCCAACCGCTGCACCCATGCGCGCGCCAGCCTCTCCGAAGGCGTCGTCGACCCGGCACGCTGCGCGGTGACGTGCCCGTGGCACGAGGGCGTCTTTTCACTCGAGACGGGGCAGGTGCTGGGCGGGCCGCCGTCGCTGCCGGTCGCCACCTATCGGGTGAAGGTCGAGGGCGACACGGTCCTCATCGCTCCCCCCGGTCTGATCGACGCGCGCGAGCCGATTGCCCCTCGCTCCTGACGACAGCCGCTTCCTCAAGGCGTGCCGCTCGGAGCCCACCGATGTGACGCCGGTGTGGTTCATGCGGCAGGCCGGCCGCTACCTGCCGGAATACCGCGCGTTGCGGCAGAAGCACTCGCTGCTCGAGCTGTGCCACAAGCCGGAGTTAGCGGCCCAGGTCACCTTGCAGCCGATCGAGCGCCTGGGTGTGGACGCGGCGATTCTGTTCGCCGACATCCTGCTGCCGTTCGAGCCGCTGGGGCTGGGCCTCACGTTCTCCGCGGGCGAGGGCCCGCAGATCACCCGCCCCGTGCGCGAGGCGGGCCAGGTGCTGGAGCTGGCGCCGGTGGACCCCGTCACCGACCTCGCCTACGTACTGGAGGCGGCGCGGCTCGCGGCGCGGGCACTGCCCCCCCATGTCCCGCTCATCGGCTTCGCCGGCGCGCCGTTCACGCTGGCGAGCTACGCGATCGAGGGCGGTGCCACGCGCAGCTTCGCCCTCACCAAGCGGTTCATGTACTCGGAGCCGCGCGCGTGGCACCAGCTGCTCGAGCGGCTCGCGGAGCTGGTCGGTGCCTATCTGGCCGCCCAGGCCGACGCCGGGGCGCGCGCGCTGCAGCTGTTCGACAGCTGGGTGGGATGTCTCTCCCCGGCCGATTACGCGAACTATGTGTTCCCTCACAGCCAGCGGGCGCTCGAGCTGGCGGGCGCGTCGGGCGTGCCGGTGATCCATTTCGGGACCGATACCGCGGGATTGCTCGCGGACTTCGCCCGGGCGGGGGGCGACGTGATCGGCGTCGATTGGCGCGTCCCCCTGGACGTGGCGTGGGAGCGGATCGCCCCGGCCTCCATTCAGGGGAACCTCGATCCCGTGGCGCTGCTCGCCCCCCGCGTGGAGCTCGAGCGCCAGACGCGGGAGGTCCTCGCCCGCGCGGGCTCGAGGCCCGGACACATCTTCAACCTGGGCCACGGCGTGCTTCCCGAGACGCCGGTCGAGGCGCTCCAGGCGGTGGTGGAGTGGGTGCATGGCGGCTGAGGCGGAGGCCATCGCCGTCCTCCTCATGGCGTACGGCGGACCGGACAGCCTGGACGACGTCGAGCCCTATCTGCTCGACGTGCGCGGCGGCCGGCCGGTGAGCCCGGAGTTCACGGCGGAGATCAAGGCGCGCTATGCCCGGATCGGCGGTCGCTCGCCGATTCGCGAGCTCACGGAGGCGCAGGCGGCGGGTGTCCAGCGGCTGCTGGGCGACCGCTTCGCTGTGCGCGTCGGCATGCGTCACTGGCATCCCTACATCGCCGACGCCGTCGAGCGGATGGTCGCGGCGGGCCAGCGCCGCCTGGTGGGCATCGCGCTGGCGCCGCACTACTCGTCGATGTCGGTCGGCGCCTATCAGAAAAAGCTGCTCGCCGCCACCGCCGGGCGGCTCGATGTCGCGCTGGTACGGAGCTGGGGCGAGCACACGAAGTTCCTCACCGCTGTAGCCGGTCGGTTGACGCAGGCGTTGGCGCGGTTCCCGTCTCCCGCCGCGGTGCAGGTGCTCTTCACCGCGCACAGCCTGCCCCAGCGGATTCTGGCAGCCGGTGATCCCTATCCCTCCGAGTTGCGGGCCAGCGCCGCGGCGGTGGCGCAGCGGGCCGGACTCACGGCGTGGCACTTCGCCTACCAGAGCGCCGGCGCCACCGCGGAGCCATGGCTCGGGCCGGAGGCGGGCGCCCTGATGACGGATCTCGCCGGCAAGGGCCATCAGGCGTTTCTGATCGTTCCCATCGGGTTCGTGTGCGATCACGTCGAGGTGCTGTACGACGTGGACGTCGTGTACCGGGAGCTCGCCGGGCGCCTGGGCGTGCGTCTCGAGCGCACGGCCTCCCTCAACGACGACCCGCTGCTCGTGGGCGCGATCGCGGAGATCGCCCGCGATGCGGCCGCCGGCCGGGGATGGCTGTGAGCGCCACGGTGGCGGTCGCGGGCGCGGGCCTGGCGGGCCTCTCGGCGGCATGGGAGCTGTCGGGGGCGGGAGCGACCGTCGTGGTGCTCGACGCGGGGCGACGCTCGGGCGGAGTAGTCGTGACGGAGCTGCGCGACGGCTTCGTGGTCGAAGCCGGGCCCGATGGATTCCTCGCGGCCGAGCCGGACATCCAGGAGCTGGCGCGCGAGGCCGGCATCGGCGGGCGACTGGTCGATCAACTCACCAGCGGGTCGTCGTTATGGACCGGGCGGCGGATGGAGCCCCTGGCCGAGGGACAGGCGGCCGCGCTGCTCGGCATCCAGGGGGTGACGCAGTCCGCGATGGACTGCGGGTTCCGGAGCTTCGCCACCGGCATGGCGGACCTCGTGGAGGCACTGGTCGCCCGGGTGGGTCCGGCGATCCGACCGGCCCAGGGCGTGACCGGCCTCGCGCCCGCGACGCGAGGTTGGCGACTCTCGCTGGGCGGCGGCTCCACGCTCGAAGCGGAGGCCGTCATCCTCGCGCTGCCGGCGTGGGTAGCGGCGCGACTCGTGGCGGCGGCCGGCGTCCCGGCCGCGCGGCGACTCGATGACGTGATTTATTATCCGACCACGACGGTGTCGCTCGCGTACCGGGGCGATCAACTCGCGACGCCGCTCGCCGGGACGGGATTCGTGTCGGCCGGAGAGTGGGCGGGCGTCGTGCGCGCCTGCTCGTACTCATGGCTCAAGTATCCCGGTCGCGCGCCGCCCGGCCACGCCCTGCTGCGCGCGTTCGTCGGCCCCCTGGACGACGGTCCCGCCGCGGCCGCTCATGCGGAACTCGCCAGCATCTTGGGAATCAAGGGGCTCCCGCTGTGGAGTCGCGCGTTCACGTGGCCGCGGGGTCTGCCGCGCTATAAGCCGGGCCACGCCGGGCACGTGGCCGCGGTGCGCGAACGTCTGGCCCGGCTGCCACCGCTGGCGATCGCAGGCGCGGGGTTCGATGGGGCGGGAGTGTCGGCGTGCGTCAAGTCGGGAAGAGCGGCTGCGCGGCAGGTGATGGAGCGGCTGGGGCGTGCGTAGGGGCACGACTGACCCCGGGCGCAAGCCCGGGGATCACGTCAAGAGGGCCTTCGCTGTGCGCACCACATTCTCCACCGTCAACCCGAACTCCTGATAGATCCGCTGATACGGGGCCGACGCCCCGAAGCGCTCGATACCCATCACCACGCCGCGCTCGCTCACCCAGCGGTACCACGGCTGCGGGCTCGCGGCCTCGACGGCTACGCGCGCCCCGACGCCCGGCGGGATCACCGCGTCGCGGTACTCCTGCGGCTGCCGCGCGAACAGCTCCATGCACGGCATGCTCACCGCGCGCGCCGCGACTCCATCGGCCGTGAGACGCTCCCAGGCGCCCAACACCAACTCCACCTCCGAGCCAGTGCCGATGAGCACCAGGGCGGGCTTGCCGGCCGGTGCGTCCGCCAACACGTACGCGCCCAGTCTCAGCCCGTTGGCGGGGGCGTAGCGGGTGCGGTCGATCACCCCGAGCTTCTGACGCGTGAGCACGAGCGCCACCGGGCCGCTCTGGTGGCGGATGGCGGCGCGCCACGCCTCGACGGTCTCCGTCGCATCCGCCGGCCTGATCACGATGAGATCGGGGACAGCACGCAACGATGCGATCTGCTCGATCGGCTGGTGCGTCGGGCCGTCCTCGCCGAGCCCGATCGAATCGTGGCTGAAGACGTAGATCACCGGGAGTCGGCACAGCGCCGCGAGTCGGATCGGCGGTCGCATGTAATCGGAGAAGATCAGGAAGGTCGATCCCACGGGCCGCACGCCGCCGTGCAGGGCCAGCCCGTTCATGATGGCGCCCATGGCGTGCTCGCGGACGCCGAAGTGCACGTTGCGCGCCCCCCAGCTCCCCGCCCCCACGTCGCCGCCGTTCTTGACCACGACGTTCGTAGAACCGGCGAGATCGGCCGACCCGCCCATCAGCTCCGGGAGCTTCGCCGCGAGGGCGTTCAGCAACTTCCCCGACGCGGCGCGCGTGGCCTGCGCGTCCTTGGGCGTGAACTCGGGCAGGCCGTCGTCCCAACCGACCGGGAGCCGGCCCGCGAGGCGCCGCTCGAGCTCGGCGGCGAGGTCGGGGTGGGCCTTACGGTAGGCGTCGTACTTCCCCTGCCACTCGGCTTCGAGCCGCGCTCCCCGCTCACCGGCGCGGCGCCACTGCGCCAGCGCTTCCTCGGGGACATGGAATGGCTCGAGGCTGGGCCAGCCCAAGTTTTGCTTCGTGAGCCGGACCTCTTCCGCGCCGAGCGGAGCGCCGTGGGCCTCCGCGGTGTCCTGCTTGTGCGGGCTGCCGTAGGCGATGTGGGTGCGCACGATCACGAGCGACGGCCGGTCGGTGACGCGGCGCGCCGCGGCGAGCGCCGCGTCGAGCGCGCCGAGATCGTTGCCGTCCGCCACGCGCTCCACGTGCCAGCCGTAGCTCTCGAACCGTTTGGCCGTATCGTCCGAGAACGTGAGGTCGGACTTGCCGTCGATGGTGATGCGATTGTCGTCGTACATCCCGATCAGACGGCCCAGCTTCAGGTGACCGGCGAGCGAGCAGGCCTCGTGCGAGACGCCCTCCATCAGGTCGCCGTCGGACGCGAGGAAGTAGGTGCAGTGATCGACGACGGCGTGGCCCGGGCGATTGAACAGCTGCGCGAGGTGGGCCTCCGCGAGCGCCATCCCCACGGCGTTCCCGACGCCCTGACCGAGCGGGCCGGTGGTGGCCTCGACGCCCGGCGTGAGCCCGTGCTCGGAGTGCCCGGGCGTCCGGCTTCCCCACTGGCGGAACTGCTTGAGGTCGTCGAGCGACAGGTCGTAGCCGGTGAGGTACAGCACCCCGTAGAGCAAAATGCAGGCGTGACCCGCCGACAAGACGAAGCGATCGCGCCCCAACCAGTCCGGGTGGGCGGGATGATACCGCAGGTGGCGTTGCCACAGCACATACGCGAGCGGCGCCAGCGCCATGGCGGTACCCGCGTGGCCGGAGTCCGCCTGTTGCACCGCATCCATGGCGAGGGTGCGGACGGCGTTGATGCAAAGCTGGTCGAGGGAACTGCTGCGCGCGGTCGGGGGAGGGGGGAGCGAGGTCACAACAGGCCCGATTTCGAGGCCTGCCACAGGTGCATGAGTCGATCGAAGCCGTTCACGAGCAGGTCCACCTGCTGCGGACTGGGGCTCGCCTTGGCGGCGGTCTTGAGCTCCGCGCAGATACGCGGCATCTCCTTACGGCCCTGCTTGGTCCCCTCGGCGGCGATCTGGTCGAGGATGACGACGATCCGCTCCCGCGCCGCTTCGTCCTTGGGAACCTGCCAGAGGTAGTCCGCGAGCTGCTTGCCCTCGCTGCACAGCTTGCCGAGGGCGTCGAGCAGGGGCGGCTGCGCGCGGCGCGGGGCGTTGGAATCGCTCATGGGAGTCCAATTATACCAAGAAACCGGCGAAACGTGCGGTTGCCCGAACTCCGAGCGGCCTCTAGCTTGCGGTCTCGATGAACCAGTTGCGCGAGCTGTGGCGGGCCTTCCATCGGTGGGCCAAGGGGTGGGACACGTCCGTCGTGGTGGCGGTGCTCATCTGGATCGTGCTGCGCTCCTACCTGATCGAGGCGTTCCGCATTCCCTCGGCGAGCATGGAGAACACGCTGCTCGTCGGCGACTTCCTGTTCGTCAACAAGGCGATCTACGGCGGCGAGCTGGAGATTCCCGGGACGGGGATCCGGTTGCTGCGCGTTCCGGGCTACGCCGAGCCCCAGCGTGGTGGCATTGTCGTGTTCCGCTCGGTCGAGGACTCGACGCCCAACCTGAACATCGTGAAACGGGTGATCGGCGCGGGGGGGGACACCCTGCGGATGATGCACGACACGGTGTACCGCAACGGCACGCGGCTCGACGAGCCTTACGCGCTCCATCTCGCGGGCGGGAGCGAGGCCGATCCCGGCTTCCGGCTGCAGCAGATGCGCGCGTGGCAGCTGCGGTACTACATCGGTCGCGATTCGGCGCACTACCACCCCACGACGCATGACTGGGGTCCAGTGGTGGTGACGGCGGGGCATTTCTTCGTGATGGGCGACAACCGCGACGAGTCCTACGACAGCCGTTTCTGGGGATTCCTGCCGCGGGCGCACGTCGTGGGGAAGCCGCTCATCATCTATCTCAGCGTAGCGACGGACCCGCTGCGGATCCGCTGGAACCGGATGCTGCGCCGGCCGAGGTGAGGGCATGACCGGGCCGGTGAGTCTCGAGCGAGCCGTGGCGCTCGCCGCGCTCTGCAGCGCATGGTCCGTTGCGGGCGCGGCCCAGCAGCGCGACACGACCGCGCGTCCGGCCGACAGCCTCAAGGTGTACACGCTGCCGCCCGCGGTCGTGTCCGTCACGCGCGCCAACCCCCCGATCAACAAAGTTCCCCAGGCCGTGCAGCTGGTCGAAAAGACCGAGATCAGCCGCGCTCGACCTACGTGGGGTCTCGACGAGGCCCTCGTCTCGGTGCCGGGCGTGTACGCCGCGAACCGCTACAACTTTTCGCTCGATCAGCGCATCTCGATCCGCGGGTTCGGGGCACGCTCGGCGTTCGCCGTCCGCGGGATCAAGGTGCTCGTCGACGGGATTCCACAGACCCTGCCCGACGGCCAGGGCCAGCTCACCAATCTGGAGCTCGGCGCCGCCGACCGGATCGAGATCCTGCGTGGGTCCGCGTCGGCCCTGTTCGGGAACGCCGCAGGCGGGGTGATCAGCATCTGGAGCGATCCGACCGCGCCCCAGAGCGTCCGCCAGGATGTGCGCGTGCTGTTCGGCACGTTCGACCGCCACCTGGATCGCAACTGGAGCAAGTGGCAGGCGACCACGGCGTTCCCGATCGGCGTGGGGAGCGGGCTGGTGACCGTGTCGCGGCTGGACTACACGGGTCAGCGGCAGCACTCCGGCGCCGACTTCCGCAATCTCAACTCGCGCTGGCACTTTCCGCTGGCGCACGGCTGGTCGTTCGCCGCCACGGCCGACGTGGGGTGGGACCCGCGTGCCGACAACCCGGGCGCGCTCACGGCCGCCGAGCTGGCCAGGAACCCCGATTCCGCGGCGGCCATCAACATCACCCGTGTGGCCGGAAAAGACGTGACGCAGGGGCAGGGGGGCGTGACCGTGCGACGAGAGTTCCCCGGAGGAGGCGACGCCTCGTTGACGGTCTTCGGCGTCGCGCGCAGCCTCAAGAACCCGACCACCTTCGCATACATCGACCTCGACCGGCTCGACTATGGCGCTCGGTTCGCGGTCAGCCGGCCGCTCCCGCTCGGCTCCCTCGAGCAGCGGCTCACGGCCGGCATCGACTTCCAGCGCCAGCGCGACGACCGCAAGAACTTCCGTAATAATGCCGGCCAGGTCGACACGACGGTACGCACCCTCGACCAGCTCGAGCACGTGACCGAGATCGGCCCGTTCGTACAGAGCGCGCTGGAGGTCGCCGGCCACGTCTCGGTCACGGGCGGGCTGCGCTACGACTGGGTGACCTTTCGAGCGGACGATCGCCTGATCACGGCCACCAATCCCGACGACTCGGGCCGCCGCCTGATGAATGCGCTGTCGGGCTCGGTCGGGGTCGCGATCACGCCCTCCGACGCGACGACCGTGTACGGCAACATCGGAACCTCGTTCGAGACGCCCACCACGACCGAGCTCACCAACCGGCCGAGCGGCGCCGGCGGCTTCAACCCGTCGCTCGGGCCGCAGCAGGCGACGAACTACGAGATCGGCGTGCGCGGCGACGTCCGGGGACGCTTGAACTACTCCGTGGCCTTGTTCGACGCCGAGGTGCGGGGCGAGCTCATTCCGTTCCCGGTGCCCGCCGACACGAATGGCCGCGTCTACTTCCAGAACGCCGGCACGTCCCGCCATCGCGGTGTCGAGCTGAGCAGCGCGCTGGAGCTCGCGGCGGGGTTGCGTCTCACGACGGCGTGGACGTATTCGGACTTCCGCTACACCCGCTACTCGATCGGCGCGCGGACGGTGGACGGCCGACCGCTGCCCGGGATCCCGCAGCACTGGCTGCACTTCGTGCTGGCGGCGCATCCAGCGTTCGCGCCCGGTGGTTGGGCCGAGGTGGAGGAGACGCACTCATCGGGTTATTTCGTCAACGATACCCTCAACACGGCCACCGGCGCGTGGTGGACCACCAACGTACGACTGGGCTGGAGCGGGACGGCGGGGAGCGTGCGGCTCACCCCGTTCGTGGGCTTCAACAACGTGTTCAACCGGGCCTATGTCGGGTCGGTGGTTATCAACGCGGCCGCGGGGCGCTATTATGAGCCCGCTCCCGGCCGCAACATGTACGTCGGATTTTCGCTCGGAGCAGGGGAGTAGACGTCGTCCTTCAACGGAGGTGGGTATGAGGTATTGGGCTCAATGGTCCGCGACGACACTGGTCGCGGCGCTCGTCGCGGCACCGCTGTGCGGGCAGGGGTCGGGAGGAGTCTCGAATCCGGGCATCCCCCCCTCGGCCCCCGCGGTGGTGACGAACGCGATGCTGGCGAACGCCGCGGCGAGCGGCGACTGGCTGATGTACGGGCACAACTACTGGAACAACCGGTTCTCCCCCCTCAAGACGATCAACGCCACCAACGTGAGGCGTCTGGTCGCGCGGGCGGTGTACACCCACGGCTCGACCCAGCTGGGCAGCTTCGAGACCACGCCGATCGTCGTGAGCGGGACGATGTACATCACGTCGCCCGCGACACCGAACAACATCGTGCGCGCCTTCGACCTGCGCACGCAGAAAATGCTGTGGGAGTACACGCACAAGAACGCGCCGGTCGCGACCGCGTGCTGCGGTCCCAACAACCGCGGCGTGGCGGTCTCCGGCGGGTCCGTGTTCGTGGGCACGCTCGATGACGAGCTGGTGGCACTCGACGCCGCCACCGGGAAGGAGAAGTGGGCGGTCAAGGTGGGCGACGGGCCCGAGGCAGGCTACACCGAGACGATGGCGCCCCTCGTGATCGGCGACAACGTGATCATCGGGACTTCCGGCGCCGAATACGGCATCCGCGGCTACGTGAAGGCCTTCAACGCGGCGAGCGGTGCGCCGGTCTGGACGTGGTACACGCTGCCCTCGCCGGAAGACGGGGGCTGGTGGGGCCCCTTCTCCAAGACCACGCCCGAGGGCGACGACCTGAAGCGCGACGTCGCGAAGGAGCGTGCCGACTCCGCCAAGTACGCCGATGCCTGGAAGACCGGCGGCGGCTCGGTGTGGATGACACCCGCCTACGACGACGTGAGCAAGACGTTATTCGTCGCGATCGGCAACCCGTCGCCCGACCTGGACGGCTCGATCCGCCCCGGCGACAACCGCTGGACCGAATCGGTCGTCGCGATCGACGCGACCAACGGCAAGTTCAAGTGGGGATACCAGGAGGTGCCGCACGACGTGTGGGACCTGGACGCGGTGAGTCCTCCGGTGATCGCGATGGTGGGGGGGAAGAAGGCCGTGGTGGAGGCGGGCAAGACCGGTTTCGTGTACGTGCTGGACGCGGCCACCGGCAAGCTGATCCGGCGCTCCGCGGCGTTCGTGCCCCAGCAGAACATGTACAGCCAGCCGACCGCCGACGGCGTGTTCATGCTCCCGGGTGCGAACGGCGGCCAGGAGTGGTCGCCCATCGCGGTGCATCCGGATCTGGGCTACGCCTATACGGTGGGCCTGCACCAGCCGATGCATTACAAGGTGCATTACGCGCCGTGGGAGAAGGGCCGGTTGTGGCTCGGCAGCGCCTTCGTGCGCATCCCGGACGCGAAGGGCGGCTACTCGGGTGAGTACGGCAATGTGAACGCGATCGACTTGAACACCGGCAAGATCGCGTGGAGCGTGAAGACCGAGCTGCCGATGATGGGCGGCGCGACCGCCACCGCGGGCGGCCTGGTGTTCGCGGGCGAGGGCAACGGCTGGTTCAAGGCGTACGACGCCAAGACCGGCGCGGTGCTGTGGCAGTTCAACTGCGGCGCCGGCGCCAACGCGGCGCCTTCGGTGTTCGAGCTCGACGGTGAGGAGTTTGTGGCGGTGGCGGCGGGAGGCAACTTCCAGATCAGCTATCCGCTGGGGAATTCGGTCTTCGTCTTCGGACTGCCGAAGGCCGGGATGTAGGCTCGTTTCCAGGCCCCGGCGGGGTCTCCCTGCGCGACAAAAAGACGCGGTCGCTCCGGGAGACCCCGCCGGGGCCTGATCCCCCATCCCCTTCCCACAGGGCGAGTTGCGGCCGGTGGCGCGTGCGCCCCTACGGCTGCGAGGGGCCGAAAACCCGCCCGCTATTGCATTTAGGGGGGGGTCATACCCAATATTTTGCGGGATTCTGGGCCAGGGGCGGCCGGAAGGTGGGTTTGCCCTTGGTCCCCCGGGATCACCTCGGACGCCGTCCCTGGCGGCCACTCCTGCGAGCAAGTATAAGGTCTGCGGGAGCGGGGAGTCGCACTCGAAGAGGAGGTGGGCTCCGCAACTTTCCTTATCAGGTCGGTCATACACAGGCGTAGTGAGAAGCCAGACGAGCAGGCTACCTAGCAGGCCAACTCCCAAGGAGGGGTTCTCGTATGAAGCGTCTCACGTTGCTGTTGTTGGGTCTCGCGCTCGGCGTCACGGCGACGGCCAAGGCGCAAGGCCTGACGATGCAGATGTCGAATGGCTGGTCGTTCGCGTTCTCCGGGAACGTGAACGCGTTCTGGGTGTTCTCGTCAGACTCTACCAAGGCATCCAAGAACTCGAGCGTACGCACAGGGTTGCTCCCAGCGTTCGCCACGTTCGAGGCCAGGGGCAAGGAATCCGGAATGAACCTTGGCATCCACTTCGGCTTTGCGCCACAGATCCAGAACGCAGGTAACGCACATGACCAGTTCGGCGCGAATATCGACATGCGTCAAGTTTACCTGACGATCGGCGGGCAGTGGGGCCAGATCCTTGCGGGCCGCGAGCTTGCGCTGTTTCAGAGACAGAACATCCTCAGCGACATGACCTTGTTCGGAGTTGGTGCGGTCGGCGACCCTCAGGGCGGGGGCACGACGCTGGGTCGCATCGGTTACGGTTACATTTACCCAAACTTCAACGCCCAGGTTACCTACAGTTCGAACCCGAAGAACCCGGCGCAGCTGTCAATCGGCTTGTTCCAGCCTTCGGTCTTCGGCGGGTTCGGAGTCACGAAGATCCCGCGCCTCGAAGCTGAAGGGACCTGGCATCAGACGCAGGGCAAGACCAAGTATATGGTCTGGGTCGGTGGGGAATGGCAGACCACTTCGAACGCGGCAGACAGTTCGGTCAGTTCGGTGGGTGGAACGGCTGGCGTGAAGGTGGACCTCCAGGACCTGTCTGTGGTCGTCAATGGTTACGTCGGCAGCGGGATCGGCACAACGTTCGGCTTCTCCCCAGACGCCGTTGCCAATGGTACCAACAAGCGCAAGTCGGACGGCGGGATTGTCCAAGTCAGCTACACAGCTAACAAGAAAACGACGGTAGGGGCAAGCTGGGGCTTCAGCCGATTGAAGGGGGCGGGAACGACCAGCACGGACGGCACCGACGCCCCACTTGGGCAGGTCTCATTGTATACCGTTGGCGTCTACCATCAGTGGACCAAGTCTCTGAAGCTTGTCTTCGAGGGCAGCCGCGAGATCAACGCGCATATCGGCACGTCTGCGATCCTGCGCGGAGCGGTTGGCGTGCCGCCACTCAACCGTACGCTATTGTCCGGCGGGTTCATGCTCTTCTTCTAGAGCAGAACGAGCACGGTAGAACGGAAAGAGGCCGGGAGCGATCCCGGCCTCTTACGTTTGTGCGTGACGTTTTCGTGCTACGCCTCTGTGCTACGTCTTTGGGTGACGTCTATTTGTAGCGGTACGTAATCCGGCCTCTCGTAAGGTCGTAAGGCGACAAATCCACCGCCACTCTATCTCCCTGCAGGATCCGGATGTAGTTCTTGCGCATCTTCCCGCTGACGTAGGCCAGCACCTCGTGCCCGTTCTCGAGCTTCACGCGGAAGGTCGTGTTGGGAAGCACCTCGGTGATCGTGCCCATCATCTGTATCGCGTCGCCCGCCACGTCCCGGTCGCCTCCTCGTCCTACGCGCGCGCCGCGTGCGGATCCATCGTCTCGTCCCGCGGGGGCTCCCGGCCCCGCTCGATATACGACGCATGCCGCCCGCAACTCTGGCAGGTGAGCGTCACGCGCTCGGGCGCGAGCGGCCCGAGCTTGGTCCCCCGTCGCCGGGGCGCGCGCACGATCGACCGCGTCCCGCACGAGGGGCAGACCAGGGGCACATGCTCGCGGTCCGCTGCGATCAGCGCCAGCGCTTCCGGCGCCCGGTATTCCTTTATTCCGCGTCGTCCCACGGCTCTAGGTCACGCCTCCAACGTGGGAATCTAGCCACCCCAGGAAGGGCCTCCAGCGGAGCGATTGCGGGCCTGCTTGACAGCCTTGCCGCGGGGCGTATCTCTCATCCAGCCCGGAGGTTCCGCCAGATGGACCGCCCCAAATACGTGCCCGTCGCCGAGATCGAGGTGGATGCGGCTCGACCCGACCATCAGGGCTTCACGCTCACCGGCCAGGGCGCCGATCACGCCGAATACCAGCTCGACCTGCACTTCGGCATGCCGCTCGACGCCAAGACCCGCAGCGTGCTCGGCGAGCTGTTGTCGCACTCCGATTTGACGATCTCACGCCGGGCGCCGGGCGGGCTGGTCCAGGCGCTGCGCCAGCGTCGTAACCGCGCATCACAGTCGTAGTTCCGACGAAAATCCTTGACGCTCCCGAGGGGTCGATGTAGCTTGGCGCGACCTTCAGCGCCGGAGCAGCGTGTTCGATGCCCCCCCCAGCTGAGCTCGGCGGGTCGCAGATTTCTTCGCTGCTCGAAGCCCTCCCCGGCATCGCGAGTGTACTGCGCAGCCCCGTGGCGGACGCCCTGGTCAAAGCGATCCGCGGCGCCGCGGGATTGGGCGAGTTCACCGTCGACGACGCCGAGGAGTTGGTCCGTTACGCGGTGCGCCGCGGCCTGATCGGTCCGGAGGAAGGCGACCGCGTCCTCGCCGACGTACAGGGCGCGCTCAAGCGCAAGCCTCCCAAGAGCGCCGTCAAGCCCAAACCGGCCCCGAAGAAGAAGCCCGCCAAGAAGAAGTCGCGCCGGTGAAGCAGCGCGTCTAGACGCGGAATCCCCGCACCAATTCGTGGAGCTTGTCGGCCGCCTGCAGCAGACTACCTGCGGCGGCCGCCATCTCCTGGGTCGAGGCGCCCTGCTGCTCCGCGGCGGCCGTCGCCTGCTCCGCCCCGCTCGCATGCGCCGTCGCCCGTCCCGACACCTGTTGGGCCTGTTCCTGCAGGCGCAACGTCGTCGCGCGGTTCGACTGCGCCGCCATCCGGACCCGCGCCGCCGCCTGCTCCACCAGCTCCACCGCCGTGGCGATCTCGGCGAGACCGTGGGCCGCCCCTTCCGCGACGGACTCGATCCCCCGCACTTTGGCCTGACCGGCCGCCATCGTGGCGGTGACGTCCTCCATCTGCTCGCGGATCAGGCCCGTGGTACGCGTCACCTCCTCGGCCGCGCGCGCCGATTCGTCGGCGAGCTGGCGGACTTCTTCGGCCACGACCGCGAACCCGCGGCCGTGCTCGCCGGCGCGCGCCGCCTCGATCGCGGCGTTCAAAGCGAGCAGGTTCGTCTGCGACGAAATGCGCTTGATGAGATCGACGAAGTCGTCGATCGAGGTGGAGAGCTCCGTGAGCTGCGCGATCTGCTTGGAGCTGGTCTGGACCACTTCGCGCACATCCAGCAGCACGCCGCCGGCGGCGGCCACGTCGCCGCGGTGTCGCTCGGCCACGGTGCGGATCTCCTCGCCCAGCTTCGCCGCCCGCTCCGCCGCGTCCGCCATGTCCCCCGTCGCCTTGCCCAGCTCGTCCAGTCCCGTACCCATGAAGCCGAGGGCGGCGCGCTGCTGATCCGCGCCGCTGGAAATCTCCACCATCGCCGTCGACACCTCGCTCGAGGAGGCGGCGAGCTGCTCGCTCACCGCGGACAGATCCCCCGCCGACCCGGCGATCCGGTCCGCCTCGGTGATCACCTCGCCGACGATCCGGCGCAGCCGGTCCCCCATGTGCTGCATCGCGTCGGCGAGCACACGGAACTCGCGCGGCATGTCGCCCGTCGTGACCGGCCGCAGGTCGCCCGCCCCGAACCGCTCCGCGGCTGTCACGAGCCGCGCGAGCGGGCCCTGCACCGACTGGAGCGTATAGCGCGACAGGAACACGCCCGCGATCACGAGCGCGACCACGAACGCCCAGAGCTTGCGCTCCCGCTCGGCGGCGTCCGTGGTGAGCCGTTCGGCCGCCTTCGCCGCCTTCTGGGCCTGGCGCCGCGACAGATCGCGCACCAGACGCGTCAACTCGGTCGACTGGGACCGCACCGCAGCAGCTCGGGCCACGGCTTCCTGATCGCGCCCCAGGTCTTTCAACGCGTGGGCGATCGAGTATTCGGTCTGGATCGTGGCGTGCAGCTGCTTGAGGCGGTTGACGGTGACGCGGTCTTCGGCGGTGAGGCCGCCCAGGGCGTCCAGCCGCCGCTCGTACTGGAACGCGTCGTCGGCGGTCGTCTGAAACTGCCGCCGCGCATCGGCGCCAGGGGACGCGAGATACTGCTCGGCCGCGCGGATCTCCTCGAGTACGCTCGTGACGAGACCACTCCCGACCTCGGTCGACGCCCGCAGGCCGGCCAGCTCCTCCGCCACGGCCTTGCGCATGCGGCGGAGCGTGGCCGCGCCGGCGATCGCCGTGACCACCAGGCCGACCATGAGCAGCACCAGCCCCACCAGAATGCGGTTCCGGATGGTGGCGAGCGGACTCCGCATCACCGCTCCGCCTGGGTCACCAGCGCGCCGTCGTGCACCACGCCGATCACGACGGTCTTCCCCCGCACGTCGCCGTTGGCGTCGAACGCGATCGCGCCCGTGACGCCCTCGAACTGCCCCCGGCCCGGGCCGACGTGCGCGAGAAAGTCGCGGACCGCGCCCCGCGCGGCACCCGCGCGCTCAATCGCCCGCGCCAGCAGCAGCACGGCGTCGTAGGCCCCGGCCCCGCGGTGGTCGGGGCGCAGCCCCGGGAAGGCGCGGGCGTAATCCGCCACGAACGCCGCGTTGCGCTCGTCGCGCCGGTCGGGAAGATAGGCCGAGGAGATCCGCACCCCTTCTGCGAGCGCCCCGTCGGCCTCGATGCCCGTGAGCGCGTCGCCCCCGAGCACCGGCCAGCGCACGCCCAGCGCAGCCATCTCCCGGAGCGCGAGCTCCGCTCCCGGTCGCTCGCCGGCGACGAGCAGCACGTCGACCCCCGCCCGCCGCATACGGGACAGGTACGGCTCGAGCGACGGCGTCGCCGCGACGTAGGGATCCGCTTCCTCCACGGCTCCACCCAGCCGCGTGAACTCCGCCGCGAACGTGCCGCGCACCCCGCGTCCATAGTCATTGTTGATGTAGATGATGCCCGCCCGCCGCGCGCCCAGCGCCTGCCAGGCGTAGCGCGCCAGCTCGGGCCCGTGCTGCAGGTCGCTCGGGCACACACGGAACACCCACGGGCTGAACCCCGACAGATCGGGACTCGACGCCGAGGGCGAGATCATCGCGACGGGAGTGGGCCCGGCGGCGTACACCCGTGCGGCGGCGATCGTCGTGCCGGACGAGAGGTGCCCCACCACCGCCACGACCGTGGGATCCGCGTACAGCTGCTCCGCCACCCGCACCGCCGTGTCTTCGCTTCCCGAGTCATCGGCGACCCGCAGCTCCAGCGGCCGGCCGCGCACCCCGCGCCTGGCATTGATCTGGTTCACCGCCAGTTGGGCGGCCCGCAGCATCGACGCGCCGCGCGGCTGGGAGAAGGGGCCCGCCAGCCCGATCGCGACCGGGCGGCCGGGGCGGGCGGAGCACGCCGCGAGCCCGACGGCAAGGCCGACGACGAGTGACGTTCGCAGAAGCCTTCTCCCTACCAGGTGCGGGGCAAGGTTAAGCTCGGCCAAGGGTAAGCGCAACATTCCCGCAGGGTTTCCACCCGGTTTTCCAGATGGATGTGGACAAACGCCCGGTTTGCCGGTGCGCGGCGGGGCGGTAGCTTGGTGCAGATGGAACCGTCGCGCGCGCTGTATCGGTTTGCCGGTGCTCTCGAACCTCTCCTGGTCGCTCCGGATGCCGCCGCCTTCGAGCGGGCGTGGGATGCGGCGCATCTCGACCGCCTCGCGTGGGAGGCGCTCGCGCTCGCCCGACGGGCGAACAGTGCGGCGCTCGAGCCCGCCCTGCACGCGGTGGACCGCCGGCTCCTCGCCGTGCTGGAGCGCTGCCGCTCGTTCCTCGATCCGCATCTCGTGACCTTCCGCGTTCCCGAGCTGGAGCGCTGTCAGCACGCGGCCGCCGCGGCGCTCGCCGGGGCGCGCTGGGGCGTGGCCGGGTTACGAACCGTCATCGCCGATACGGCGGCCCCGCTCGGTCGCCGCTATTTCGCGTTCCTCGCGCTCGCGGAGCGCCATCCGGAAGGGGCCTGGCCGCTGTTCGAGCGCTATCTCGTGACTCCGGGAGCGCACCACGCGTTCGTCGCCGCGGCGGTGGAAGCGGCGCGGTTCTACGTGGGCCACGCCGCAGTGCTGGAGCGCCTGTTTCAGCGCATCCGCGGCGACCACCTGCTGCGCCGCTTCCTCGGTCCCAAGATTCTCGAGTCGCTGTACGTCCTCGCCGAGGAGCGTACCCTCCCGCTGTTCGAGGAGCTGCTCGTCTCGGGCCACACCGACCCAGACGTGGAGCGCTGCGAGGTGACCCGGGCCCTCGTGGCCGTGCGCCGGCTCACGGGACGCGTGGCGCGGAGCTCGAAGTTCGCCGACGGCGACGATCCGGCCGTGCTGCGCACGCTCGACGACGCGGAGCGACAATTCGAGCAGCAGCGGGATCGGATCGTGCCGGTGGTGGTCATTTGACGAACTCCCACAGCTTGTCCCGGTAGGCCCGCCCACCGCGGTCGTAGGTCTCGTTGTGCCCCGCGCCGTGGATCAGGACCAGCTGGACCGGTCCCGACGCCGCCGCAGCCACCGCTCTCCCCATCGCCGTCGGCACGAGGCGGTCGGCATCTCCGTGGAACACGAGCACCGGGGAGCGGATCTGCTGCATGCGACCGACGTTGTCGAGTGAGAGGCGGACGATAAAGCGCGGCAACAGGGCATACAGCTGACGCGCCATCGCAGCCGCGCTGGTGAACGGGGATTCGAGGATCAAGCCGGCGACGGGATGGCGCGCCGCCACCCAGGTCGCGGCTGCGGTGCCGAGCGAGCGGCCGTAGACGTAGATGCGGCCCGGGTCGACCCCGGGTCGTGCCACCAACGCCGCGTAGGCGGCGTCCGCCGCGCCATACAGCGCCGTCTCGGTCGCCCGGCCCGCGCTCCCGCCGTAGCCCGGATAGTCGACCACCAGGACGGCCGTTCCGGGCGGCTGAAACTCGCGCACGATGGGCCAGATGGCCGCGATGTTTTCGCCGTTGCCGTAGAGCCAGAGGAGGCCAGGGGAGGTTGCGGAGGCTGGAGGAGGTTGCGGGAGGTTGATGCGGTGCGGAACGACCTCCCCTAACCTCCCCCGTCCTCCCCCAACCTCGGGTTTCAAGTACCACCCGACCAGTCTGGTTCCGTCCTCCATCGTCACCTCGACCTTCTCCCCGTTCGCGACGCCGACGCGTTTCGGATCCGGGACCGGGGCGCGGGGCGCCGGAAAGGCGAGACGCTCCTGGAACCGCCACGCGAGCAGCACGAGCAGCGCGTACGCCAGCGCGAGCCCGAGCGCGATCCGGAGGGCGAGCATCGGGGGAAGTTAACTTGCAGCCTGCGCCTGGAACACAAATCTTTGGAGCCGTGACCACTCAGCCGACCTGTCCCGCGTGCCGCGCGGAAATCCCGTCGGGCTCGGCGTTCTGCCCCGCCTGCGGCACGCCGTCGCCCACCGTGATCACGAATGAGCGCGCCACGGCGACGGCGGTGCCGGCGGCGGGGCTCGCCGGTGTGCCCACAGCGCAGCGCATGGCACGCGCGCTCGGGTCCAAGTACGAGGTGCGACGCCTGGTGGGCCGGGGCGGGTTCGCCGAGGTGTACGAGCTGTGGGACAAGGATCTCGACCGGCGCCTGGCCTGCAAGGTGCTCCACCCCGAGATCGCGTGGACGCCGGGCATGCTGGCGCGCTTCCGCCAGGAAGCGAAGGCGCTGGCCCGGCTCCAGCACGCGTCGATCCTCCCCATTCACTTCACGGGAGATGGGGAAGGGCTCGTCTACTACGTCATGCCGTTCGTGGAAGGAGAGTCGCTGGCCGACACGCTGCGGCGCCGCGGCACCTACGGCACCGAGGCCGCGCTCGCGGTGGCCGAGCCCGTGCTGCAGGCGCTGGCCCATGCCCATGCCCAGGGTCTGGTGCATCGCGACATCAAACCGGACAACGTGATGCTGGAAGCGAAAACCGGCCGAGCCCTGCTCGTGGACTTCGGGATCGCAAAGCTGCTGGACCCCGGCTCGGGCGAGGGCAGCGCCAAGACGGCGACGGGCTTCACCGTCGGGACGGTGCAATACATGAGCCCCGAGCAGGCCCTCGGCCAGCCGACCATCGACGGGCGCAGCGATCTGTACGCGTTCGGCGCCATGCTGTACCAGATGGTGACGGGCACGCCCCCCTACGACGGCGCTTCGAGCGCCGAGATCGTCGGCAAGCACCTCGCCGATCCCGTGCCGGTGGCGAGCGAAGTCAACGCCAAGATCCCGCGCTGGCTGTCGAGCGTGATCGTCAAGTGCCTCGCGAAGCAACCGGAGGACCGCTATCAGAGCGCCGACGAGGTGCTGGCGGCGCTCGAGGCCGGCCGGGCGTCCGGATCGACCGGGCTGGTCGGAGCGCGCACGCTCGAGCGGCAGGTGCGGCGCTCGGGGGAAATGCGCTCCCGTACGGCGCGGCTCGGCTGGTGGGCCGCCGGGGCGCTGGCCGTGCTCGTCGGGGGCGGCATGGCGCGCCGCGCCGGCTACCTCGGGTCCGGGGTCGCCTTCGTCCACAACGGGCTCGTCGAGCCGGTCGAGATCCTGCGCGACGGCGTCCCGTTGGACACGGTGGGACCCGACGGGACCCAGCGCCTCTGGCTCTCGCGTGGGCGCGACACGGGGTTCGGCTGGCGACTGCTCCGGCCCGGCAACCCTCCGCTGGGCGAGCCGATGGAGGGGCCGCTGGGTCCCTTCACGCGGATCCGGGGACGACGCGTCGCGCAGGTCGCGGCAGAGGTGGGACGCCAGACCTACTTCGCGCCCCTCATCACCAACACCAGCGCGTCGGACATCACCGTCGAGGTGAACCCGGGGACCGCCGCCGCGGCGCGCTGTGGCTGCCTCGTTCCCCGCGGCGCCGTGCGTACGCACATCGGCTACTATCGGCTGTATCGCAACTCCGCCGTCGCCGCGTACAACAGCGCCCACCCCTACACCGGGCCGCACGTGGACCGGGAGGGCTTCGCGGCGCGCGTGACCCCGCCGAACGGGGCCGTGGTGCTCGAATTCTAGCGCACGCCCCCGACGCCCAGCTCCTCACCAGGGCGCGCGGCGCCCTGTTGGGGTTGGTGGTCGGCAATCAGCTCGGGGTGCCCACGGAGCGGCTCGGCACCGCCAAGGCCATTCGGGAAGCGTTCCCCCAGGGCGTACGCGATCTCCAGCCGCCCCCCAAGGGGTCGCCCTTCGACGACGACGCGGCCATGACGCTGCTCCTGGCCGAATCGCTGGCCGAGCGAGGCGACCTCGACGCCACCGACGTGGCGGGGCGGTGGGTGAAGTGGATGCGGGTCGACGGGCGCGGCGTGGGCCTGACCACGCAGCGGGCGCTGCGTCTGATCGAGCGCGGCGTCGAGCCGTTCGAGGCGGGTCGCCAGGCGCGCACCGCGGGGGCCACGGCGTCGAATGGGGCGGTGATGCGGTGCATCCCGGTCGCGCTCCGCTACCACGACAACGTCGACAAACTCATCCGCGTCTCGACACAGCAGGCGGCCATCACCCACGCCGACGAGCGCTGCACCTGGGGAGCGGCGGCCGTGAACCTCGCGGCGCGCGAGCTGCTCCACGGCAACCAGTATTTCATCGAGGAAGTGCTGCACCGGCTGCAGGGCGCGGCGCCGCGCGTGCTGATCGAGGCCATCCGGCGCGTCCCCTGGGAGCCAGAGAGCGACCTCCCCGTGGCCGTGCCAAACGAGTTCGGCTACGCGGTGCACTGTGTCGAGATCGCGTTCTGGTGCGCGGTACACCGCCCCTCGCTCGAGGAGGCCCTCATCTTTCTCGTCGAAGCGGGCGGCGACACGGATACCAACGCTGCGGTGGCGGGGGCGCTGCTGGGGGCGCGGCACGGGGAGACGGGCATCCCGCCGCGCTGGCTCGATCAGCTGGGGAGGGCGAGCACGCGTGGCGTGTCGGAGCTGGCGGAGAGATTGATCAGGGGGACCAGCCCTGAGCAGCCGTAAGCCTTGAGACCTGCGGCTGCTCAGGGCTTACGGCTTGCGGCTCTCCTTACGTATCGACTGATCCGGTCCATCACGACGCCGTCGGTGAGGGTGATGGACACCCAGCGGGCGGTCCCGCGCCCTCGCCAGCTGAGCCGCACCACGCGGCGGCCGTAGCGCCATTGCCAGGCGCCAGCCCCGAGCACGTGGGGCCTGCCGAATACGCGCGTGAGATCGCGCTTCGTTCGCTCCAGCAGCGCCACGCCACGCGCGTTGCCGAACCCCGCCGAATCATACAGCGCGACCATGTCGGCGTCGCTCTCGATGAAGTGGGCGCTCAGATAGAACCGCGCCCCGTCGCGGGGATCGCGGATCAGGACGGCACACTCCATGATCTGCGCCGTGCGCGGCGACGTCTGGCAGCGCAGCACGTCGTTGTCCGCGAGCGCCCGCGCCTGCTGCACGAACGCCCGATAGCCGATACCGGGCGTGAAGCCGCGGTAGGCCGGAGGAGCCGGCGCGGCGGCTTGGCAGAGGAGCTGTGCGGGGAGGAGCAGGGCCAGCGCGGTGCCCCGAACCGGAATCATGGGCCCAATATAAAGCGCCACAACGCAAACGGGCCCGGAGCGTCGCTCCGGACCCGTGGCAACTGCGATCCGCCTCGGTCAGACCTTGCGGACGTTCTGCGCTTGCAAGCCTTTCGGACCCTGGGCGACCTCGAATTCGACCGTATCGCCCTCTGCGAGGCTGCGGAAGCCCTCGGCCTGGATCGCCGTGAAGTGGACGAACACGTCCGGACCCGACTCCTGCGCGATAAAGCCAAAGCCCTTCGCGTCGTTGAACCACTTCACCTTACCCTTTGCCATACCGTTTGAACCTCAGCACTGAGGGGCACTGCCCCGGACATGTTCGACGCTGGTCACCGCGACCAGAGACGGGCTCAAACAAAAACCGCGAGACAAGTGGTCCTCGCGGAGCGCAGACAAACCGGTGACGGTGCCACGTATTGCTTGAACCGGGGCAAAAGGTAGGGTGCGACGGGAACCCTGTCAATAGAAGTAAATGACAGGGCCTACGGCGGTTGCGTTCGCAGGCGCGTCTTGTCACCATAACGACAGCATAGCGCCACCAGCAGCTACGGGCGTTTGGGGGCCTTGGCGCTGTCTTCCCGCACCGGAAACCCGATGGCGAGCCGGAAATCGCGCCACGCCGCGTCGTAGCTCTTCATGCGCTTGCCGAGTGCGAGGACCGTCGGGCCGGGGGCGACGGCCGCGCTGTCCTCGCACGTCGTCGTGTACTTGATCAGCGAGTCCACCTGAGTGACGAGGCGCTTCGCCTTGAGCTGCACGGAATCCTCGTACACGGTGGGGCTCATCTGGGGGCGCCCCCGTCTCAGGAAACCGCGGCTCGAGCCGCACAAGCCGGCGAGAAAGCGTCCGGCACGCCGCTGCGCCGCCGAGTCGCGTCCTCCCGCGCGCGTGACCCGGCCCAGGGCGTCTTTGAGCTGCGCGATGCCGCGCGTCGCCGTGCGCAGCCCGTTCAGGAAACGTTTCTGTTCGGGACTGGGCGGCGGCGGTGGCGGGGTGGACTCGGCCCGCGTCGAGTCCGGGAGCGAAGGCGGCGTCTGCGCCCCGAGCGGGATCGCAGCGAAACAGATCAGCACGGCCAGACAGCGCATCAGGATCCTCTGGGTGTCACGGGAAGCCCTGGTTATAATGTCACAATGACCGTTCCCGCAACCTCGCGCCAGACCCGCACGTTCGAAGATCGCGCCGAAGCCCTGGCGCATTTCTTCCTGCGGGCCGGGGAAGCACCGCGGCTGCTCGCCTACGACGACGCGGTCGGCTGCCCGCTCGACCAGGCCATCGCCGCACTGGAGTGGACGGTCGCGGTCGGTATCCTCGCCGCCGACGATCTGATGCACGCCGCGCGCGTGGGCGCCGACAGCGCCGCGGCCGTCGTGGAGCGCAAGGACGGCGATCAGCGGGTGTTCATCTACCTCGGGCCCCGCATGGACGCGCCTCCCGCCGACCCCTACGAAGGGACGCTCCTGTACGACGAGCCCGGCGTGCGCGCGTACATCTTTGCGCAGCGCGTGCACGCCATCGCGCACTTCCTCCGCGCCAGTCTCGGACTCGGCGCCGTCATCGCGATGCTGGGCCGTCGCGCGCCCGAGCTGCGCCACGTCCGCCGTTGGCTGCAGGCGGTGTTCGCCGAGCCCGCGGGAGAGACCGGATCCACCCGCATGCTCGCAGGCTGGTTCGCCACTGGAGGCGCGGGCGTCCTGCTCCTCCCCCCCCACGCTGACGAGCCCTACACGTACTGTGAGGTGGGAACTGAAGGAGGTTAGGGAGGTTCGGGAGGTTCTGGAGGTTGTGGAGGTCGCGTCCGATCCTGACCAACCTCCCCAACCTCCACCAACCTGCTGTTCGTAAACCTCCACAAACGTGCTTTTCTGTTGATTCACAACTCCACATCGTGTGGACGGGCGCGGCAATGGCAAACGCAGGGCTAGGTTACCTTCCACATCCGATGCACACTGAAGTGAGCTAACCCGAAGAAACATCGGCACTTGCGCGTCCGAAACAGGTCCCTATATTGATGCCACGCGGCTTGAAGGGAAGGGTCGGGACCTGGTGTCTCAGCTACGCCTTCAAGACGGGTCCGAGCGGAAATTCCGGGGAGACCGCCGATGCAAACAAGGGCTCAGGCGGCCGGCGATCCGGGAGCAGGCTCTCCGGCTCGGATAGATAGGGCCAGTCGCGTGCCCTATCCGCGTCGACGTGGTGCCTCGACGTGCAGTGCGGAAGGTCGGTCCGCGACCCGATCTGACCCGCAGCACTCACATCGGTGAACCTTGCGGCCCGGCCAGGCTGCTTGGGGATGGAAGCCGGAGCTCCTGTTCGCCCTACCGAGCGACGAATCAGTCAACCGGCGGCGGCAGGATGAAGAACGGAGGGAGCAATCCCCCGGCTCCGGGTAACCGATGTGCGGAGCCCCCGGGCGGCAGTCGATGCCGTCTCGGGGGCTTCGTGTTTATCTTGACCGCCGATGACGTGGACGCTGCCCCTCACCGCCCTCGGCACCGTGCTGGGCGCCTGGGCCTACGGCACTTACGAGCCCAATAGCCCGCTGTTCGGGCGCGTGATCGGCCGCGGGTCGCGCGCGGGGCGCGTGGCCTACCTCACGTTCGACGACGGGCCCAACCCCGCGGCCACCGAGCCGATCCTCGAGACCCTCGCGACCGAGGGCATCCCCGCGGCCTTTTTCATGGTCGGCGAGCACGTGCGGCGCTTTCCCCGCATCGCGCATCGCGTCGCCGCGGCGGGCCATCAGATCGGCAACCACACGCTGCGCCACCGCAAGCTGCACTTCGCCGGCCCGGCCCGAATCCGTGAGGAGCTCGAGCGCACCCACGCGCTGATCGTCGAGACCACGGGGCGGGCGCCGCGGGTGTTCCGCGCCCCGCACGGGTACCGCAATCCGTTCGTCGCGCGAGCCACGCGCCGGCTCGGATATACCGTCTTCGGCTGGACCTTCGGCGTGTGGGACTCGGACCCGCGTGTGGCGGCGGAGGAAATCCGGCGGCGCGTGCGCGCCAGGCTCCGCCCCGGCGCCATCGTGCTGTTGCACGACGGGGACGGATACGATCCGCGCGGTGACCGGAGTCGGACGGTGGCGGCCCTGCCGGGCATCATCGCGGATGCGCGCGCCGCCGGCTACACGTTCGGCTCGCTCGCGGAGCTCGTCGCCTGATGTCGAGGCGGTGGCGCTGGGTGTGGTGGCTCCTGGGCCTCGTGGGCGTCGGCTTCGCACTCAAGTTCTTCACGGCGTTTCCGTGGCGCGTCACTTTCGCCGCGCTGCTCGGCGCCAACCCATGGCTGCTCGCCATCGCGTTCGCGGCCAATCTCTCGTCGCTCGTCGCCAAAGGATGGGGGTGGCACCTGGTGCTGAAGCCCGCGGCGCCCCACAGTTGGCGGCACGCCCAGGAGGCGAACCTGGTGGGTGCCGCGGTGAACGATCTGTCGGTGGCCGTGGCGGGGGAAGCGGCGCGCGTGCACGTGATCGCGCAGCGGGCGGGCGTGCCGATCGCCGCCGCCGTGTCGTCGGTGGTGTGGACCCGGCTGGCCGAGGCGCTCGCGCTGGCGGTGTTCCTGATCATGGCGCCCAGCCTGCTCGAGCTCGAGCCCTGGCTGCGGGTGCTGCAGGTGGGAGTGGGGCTGGCGCTGGTCGTCGTGCTCCTGCTCGCCTGGGCGCGCGGCTGGTCGTGGCTCGCGGACCAGCTGCCACCCGCGCTGGCCGCCCGCTTGGCGGTGCTGCGCACCATGGGGCGGGGCGGGCGGCTGCTCCTGCCCACCCTGTTCGCCCTGTACAACTGGGCAACGCAGTGGGCGACCTACCATCTCGTGCTGCGCGCGACCCACGTCCCGGTGTCTCTGGCCGCGTCGTTTACGGCCCTCATCGCGGCGAATCTGAGCGGCCTGTTTCGCCCCACGCCGGCCAACGTTGGTGTGACCCAGGCCGCGCTCGTGGTGGGCCTGCTGCCGTTCGGGGTGGCGCCGGAGCAAGCGGTGGCCGCGGGGCTGGCGCTGCAGGGGCTGCAGGTGCTTCCGGTGCTGCTGCTGGGTGCGATGGTGACCGGCTGGCGACTGCTCAAGCTCGAGACCGAGCTCGCCTAAAAAGCGACGGCGTGCGGGCGAAACGGGTGCCTCGCCGGTCGCGACGCACCCCTAGCTTCGCCGCTGTGTCACCCACGTATCGAATGCCGGACGCCGCCACGCGGCGACGGGAGGTGCACATCTCGGAAGTCCGCCACGCCCTCGCCGCCGCGCGGTGCGCGGCTCGCCTGGCCGGGCTCGGGACGCGCGAGCTCGTGGTGCGGGAGCTGCTGCTCACCATGATCGACCAGACCGATCGCGCGGAGCGCGGCGTGGCACGTCTTCTCTCGACGCCGTCGCGTGACGCCTGTGCGCGACGCCTTCGCCTTTAACGCTTGTCCTGCTTCAGTTGGGCGTATCCCATCCCGCGCAGAATCGCGATGCGTTTGGCCATGGGCGGGTGCGTGGCGAGGGCGTCGGCGAACAGGCCGTCGTGGCTCGTCAGCCGTCGCCCCAGGGGATCCGCGATACACAAGTGAGCGGCCCCGCGCTTGATGTGCGCGGTCGGGGCGTCGGCGCCCTCGATTTTCTGGAGCGCGCTCGCCAGCGCGAGCGGGTTGCGCGTGAACTGGGCGCTCATCGCGTCGGCGAGATACTCCCGCTTCCGGCTCACGCCCAGCGCGAGCAGCTGGGCGATGATCGGAGCCAGGATCCACGAGACGATCCACACCACGAGCAGGATGAGGACGAGCGGGCTGGGCTTTCGCTCGTCGCTCGACCCCCCGCCCGGTCGCAGCACGCGCGACGTCCCGTCGTGCATCAGGGCCACGGCTCCGACCAACGCGGCGAGCATCGTCATGAGGCGCACGTCGAGGTTCTTGACGTGCCCCAGCTCATGGGCCACGACCCCCTGGAGCTCGTCGCGCGTGCACAGATCGAGCACGCCCTGGGTGACCGCGACGTGCGAATGGAGGGGGTCCGTGCCGGTCGCAAATGCATTCGGATCGGGGTCGTCGACGATCCAGATTCGGGGACGCGGCACACCGGCGGCGATCGCCATCTCCTCCACCACGTTGACGAGCTGCCGCTCCTTGTCGGTTCGCGGGTCGACGATCTCCCGGGCGCCCGTGGACCACAGCACCTTCTGGGGCCCGGTCCGGTATGCGTACCAGGCGATCGCCGCGGCGGCCAGCGAGAGGCCGATGCCGAACCAGGGAAAGGCGTGGTGATAGGCGTAGCGGGGCGCGTCGCGCGTGAAGAGGTAATAGATGTAGTCACCACCGAATCCCAGCCACGCGAAGAACGCCACGAAGCCGGCCACGAGCACGACGGTGCGCCGGCGATTGGCTTCCTGTTGTTGGAACAGGTTCAGGGAGGCTTCGTCGCTCACGTCTTCGGCTTGAGGGAGAGATCGACCTGCGGCACGGCCTTCTCGCCCTGGTCTTCGATCTCCCACAGGTCGGCGGGTTGCGCTTTGGCGAGGCCGGCGACGAGGCTCGTCGGGAACTGCTGCTGCTTCGTGTTGTACTGCGTCGCCGTGTCGTTGTACAGCTGTCGGGCGAAGGCCACCTTGTTCTCGGTCGACGTCAGCTCTTCCTGCAGCTGGCCGATGTTGCCGGTGGCCCGGAGCTGCGGGTACTGCTCCACCACCACCATCAGGCGCTGCAGGGCGGAAGACAGGACATTTTCGGCCCGGCTGATCTGCTTGATGCCCTCGGGGCCCGTCGCGTTGACCTTGACCGCCTGATTGCGGGCCTGGATCACGGCCTCCAGGGTGGACTTCTCGAAGTCCATCGCGCCCCGGACGGCGTTCACCAGGTTGGGGATGAGATCGTGGCGGCGTTTGAGCTGGACGTCGATCTGCTTGAAGGCGTTGAGCGTCTGGTTCTTGAGAGCGATGAGCCCGTTGTAGGCCGCGATGGGCCACGCTGCCACCACGACCAGAACGATCAGGAATGCGAGCGGCGCCATGTGAGCTCCGTGTCGAAGTGAGTCCTCTTACGCGGTGTTGGGTGGGAGGAGTTTCGCAAGCGCCTGTCGCACCGCCTCCGCGACCGCCGGGTCGTCGGGCCCGAGCCGCGCCAGGGGGTGGGCGGTCTCGATGTGGAGTTCGACGCCCCGTCCGATCGGAATGCGGCGCCAGGAGCTCGCGCTTTCGGGGTCGCGGGTCGCGTCGCGCGCCATCCACGCGGTCAACGCCCGTCCCGATCTCCCGCGCGGCGGAGCGCCCTTGCTCTTGAGGGGCAGCTGGTCCGGCACCGGCAGCGAAGCGCCCAGCGCCTGTGCCGCCCGTCGCTCCAGCACGTCGCCCGTCTGGTCCTGCATGTCCTTGGTGATCGCCGCCAGGGTCGCTCCCTCCATCTGCCGGAGCTTGATCCACAGCAGCTGGAGAAAGTGACGATAGGAGTACGTCGCGGCCGTGCCCCGTCCTTCGGGGGGACTCACCAGGCCTTTGGTCACGTAGAAGCGGATGGTGCGCTCGCTCGGCTGGGCGCGCGCCGCCGCGTTGATCGGCGTGATCGCCGAGGCGTCGAGGATCGCGCCGACCAGCGCCGCCAGGTCGCGGAGATTCCAGGGTGCGAGGCTGCGGTATTCCCGCAGGACCTGCACCGGCTCGTGGTGTGGTGCGCCCGTCACGCCTCCGCCCCTCCCCGCCCGCGCTCGTCGGCGAGGCGGAACACGGCGGCCAGCCAATCCGTGACCTGGTGCAGGTTGAACGGCTTGCGGATGACCGTGCAGCGGTGCCGCTCGAGCCAGCTCCGCACCTCCTCCGCCTCCGCGTCCCCGGTCATGATCGCGATGCGCCCTTCGAGCGCCGGCCAGCGGTGGATGATGGCGAGATACAGGGCCAGCCCCGACATGGTCGGCAGGTGAATGTCCAGGAGCAACGCGTCCGGTTGCGCGGAGGCGAGCAGCTGATACGCGGTCTCGGCGCTTCCCGCGGCGATCACGCGATGGCCCGCCCGCGTGAGCGAGCGCTCCAGCACGCGGCGCAGCGGCGCCTCGTCGTCCACCACGAGGATCGTGCGCGCGTGCTCGCTCATGAGACCGACGCCTGCGCGCCGGCGGGCGTCAGGAAGCCCCGCACCACGCGCGCCAGCGCCTCGTCCGGACCGAGCGACAGCCGCATCTCGCCGGCGGTGAGGCCGAGGTAGGCGCGCGCGTGCAACTGCAGCGTCTTCGTCTGCGCGTACCCGAGCCGCTTCGCCACATCCTCGATGGTGAAGCCGGGGTCCTGCAGCAGCCGATGCGCGTACAGCACGCGCGCGGCCGAGAGGAAATGCCGGGGCGACGGCAGCCCCACCCGGGTGAACCAGCGCTCGCACGTGCGGCGGTCCACCCGCGCGCGCACGGCCACCTGACTCACCGTCTGCACCTGCCCCGGGGCGCGCAGGGCCTCCTCCAACACCCAGCGGAGCTCGCTCGGCAGCGGCGCGAGCGCGTCGGCGAGCTGGTCGAGCAGCTGCCGCGACGAGGAGCGTGCTTCCTCCTGACTCAGCACGTCCCGCAACCGCGTCGGGTGGTCGTCATAGTTCGCGAACACCACGTGCTGGATGCCGCGCTGGCCAAGCGCGAGCAGCACGCCCGCCGTCCGTGGTGTGAGCGTCGTGTACAGGATGAGGGGAAGCGAGGGGAACAGCACGCGCAGCCGCTCGATCTCCTGCGAGCGGGCGTCGCCGGACAAGAGGGGGTCCACGACGGCGAGCTCGACGGGGCGCCCGCGAATCACCGTCAGGACGTCGTCCCAGGTCAGCGCGTGCACGACGCTGAACCGCTCTCCGGCACTGCGGCGCAGCTTATGGAATTGGACGTCAGGCACGGCCGCTAGGACGAGCATGAATCCCCTAAAACCCCCAAAAGTCGCAAAATCGCCCTACGATGCCGCAAAAACAGCCTAAGAAACAGACGCTTCCGCTCCGAGGTTCATGTGTCCTGTTGCGTCGTCACCACACCAAGGTTGCGGAGGTCACATGTCCCGTATTCGCGCCCTATTCGCGTTGCTCGTCGTCGCGTTCGCCCTCTCCACGGTCGCGTGTGCCGATGCCACCGGCCCCCGCCACGGCTGCGACGTTCAGAACAGCAATACCTGCAAGTAGCCGCCCCACAGTCCGCTTCAACCGACGAGCTGCGCGAGGGACGCTGAGACTTGGCGCAGCTCGTCGGTCTGCACCACCGTCTCCGTCGTCTGCGGTTCCACGGCCAGCACCCGCTCGCAGTCCGCCAGCCCACTCCGAATCCGCTCGACGCGGAACTCCAACTCGTGCAGTCCGGCCGCGCCGGCGATCTCGAGCGCCTGTGTCAAGAGCGCTTCCGCGCGGCGGAACCTGCCGAACCGCGCTTGCCCGATACCCTGCTTCAGGTAGAAGTCCGCTAGGATGTTCGGGGGCATGTGCTCCAGGCGCTCGTCGCAGCGCTCGCGCCAGCGCGCGAAGCCGACGTGATCGCGTCTGTACGAGGCCGCGTGCATCAGCTCGATCAACGCGTTGCTGGTATTGTCGGGCGTCCCGCCGCGGCGGACGACCTCTGACAGCGCTCGCTCCGCCCCGACTGCGTCGCCCAAGGTCAGGAGCATCACGCCGACGTCGTTGAGGGCGCGCATCCGCGAGTCGTCCTCGTCGTAAAGCTCGAAGGCGCGCCAAATATGGGGAATTGCATCGGGAGCCTGCCCCATGAGATGCAGCGCGACGCCGATGCCGTGCTCCGCACGCGCTTCCACGTCCCGCTCGCCGGCGACGTGAGCATCCGCGAGGATCCCCCGGAGCCTCCGCTCCGCTTCCGGGAGGTTGCCGCGACCCAGGATCGTGTTCGCCAGACCGATGCGGCTGAGCAGCGCCGAATAGCGGTCGCCCGCCGCGCTCGCCATCTCGCCCGCTTCCGCGTACGCGGCTTCCGCTTCGTCGAACCGATTGAGCTTACGGTGCACGCGCGCGAACCGCAGCCGGGCCGCGACCGCGTCCTTGGCCGACAGGCGGCTCGCGACCACCACGACCAGCGTCGTCAGCACGTCGACCGCTTCCTCCAGGCGCAACTCTTCTTCGAGGAAGTGCGCATACGCGAACAGGGCGGGTGCGATCAGCCGGATGTCGCCCAGCCGATGGGCGTCTGCCGTGCTCTCGGCGATGCCGTGCACGTGCGCGCCTTCGGTCGCCGCCGCCCGCAGCTCGGCGCAGAAGCGGTCGGTCGCGATCCACTGATAGTGGAACGCATCCCCCGACACGGGCGGCCGGTCCGGCGCCAGCAAATCGACGAGCCGCAGCGCGAGAAACGCACCCTGGCCAAGGCGCGCCTCGAGCGAGGTGGCGCCTTGAGGGCCGGACACCCGCTGGAGGAATATCGCATGAGGCAACGATTCGAATTTCAGGCGCGAAGCCGGCATCCGGTCGGTCTCCCAGTCAGACTGGCTGGTGGTGTACCAAGCCAGGCCCAAGGCAGGGGTCATGCCTCGGTGCAACGCGCGGCCGGGTCGGAACATAGCGTTTTCCCTGGCGGCGCGTTAGGTCGCAATTCCCGCGTTTTCTCGCCTTTCACCGCACGATTCGGATGCCACTCGGACGGCCTTCCCTCGCCTTATTCGGCCCATGCGCCGGGGCTTTACACTCGTCGAACTCGCGGTCGTGCTCGCGATTCTGGCCGTTGTGACGTCGCTCACACTCCCCCGCCTGCAAGGGCTGCTGGATTGGATCGCAGTCAACACCGCCGCCCAAGACGTCACCACCGCCCTGGCCGTGAGCCGCAACGCCGCGATCATGCAGGGCAGCCGGCGCCGGTTGGTCATCGCCCGTGATTCCCTCCGCATCGACCGCTGGGCGGGGGACTCCTGGGCGCCTCTGGAGCGCTGGCCCGGCCCGGATCGGCACGGGGTCACCCTCGAGGTGTCGACCCCCGTGGTGGTGTTCGACCCGATCGGGCTCCCGTGGGGCGTGTCCAATACCAAGGTCGTGCTGCGGCGGGGTGTGCGATCTGAAACGATCACCATGTCCCGCCTGGGCCGGGTGAAGCGCTGGTAGGGCGCAATGCAACCATTGGCGGGGGGACTGCATCAAACACACGTGGCGGATGAAACATCCGCCGCCCTCAGTCGTACGACAATAGGCAGAGCATCATACAAGGGTCGCGGCCGAAGTGTGACGGCCACTTCGCCCGACCGCCAGCCCGGGGCGCTGTAAGCCCCGGGTCTGGTTTTTTTGGGGGGGGCGGAGGGGAGCCGTGTCAGTGGTCCGTGGAGCGGATCGCCACGGCGGCCACGTCGAATTCGACGCGATCGGCGACTCTCACCGTTCCCGCCGGCCCCCCACGATACGGTTTGATGCCGAAGTCGCTCTGTTTCACGGAGAAACGCCCAGTCGCCTGAAGCGTGTCACCGGCGACCTGTAGTCGCACCACCACCGCGATGTCGCGCGTTTGTCCCCCGATCGTCAATCGCCCCTCGACTTGGAGTGCGTCGCCCGCGGGCGTCACCGCCGTCGAGACGAATGTGATGATCGGATACCGCTCGGGGTGGAGCACCTCACTCCGCATCGTCTCGGTGACCTTGCGGACCTCGGCCGTGTCGGGGGGCGTCACCACCTCGAGGCTGTCGACGGGCACGACCACCTCGACGCGCGAGTCGCCGGGGCTCGTCGGGTGATAGACGATCCGCCCGAACCACGCCCGGGCGCGGACGACGTGCGCGTGACCGGCAAACCCGAGCAGCCCGGCCTTGCCGGTTTTCACTTCGAAGCGACTCGCGGGCGTGATGACGTACGCCACGGAATCGCGCTCGGCCTGTGCCGCCCCCGGAGCGGGACCCGACCAGAGCGCCGCGGCGAGTAGCACACACCGCGTCGCCGTCATCGCCGTCCCCCGCCGAGGTAACGCGTCAGCCCTGCGTCGAACGGCAGCGCCCGAATACCGAACACCGGCTCGAGCGCGTTTGCGGGAGTAGCGCTGCCCTCCACCAGCATCTGGAGCTGGTCCGCGGTGATCGGAGCCAGCGGCCCAGCCACGCCGAGTGCCGCGGCTGCCGCGCGCGCAACGGCGAGCGGCACATGCAGGAGAGGGCGCGGATGACCGGCGGCCCGGCCGATGGCGCGCACGAACTCCTCGTAGGTCAGCGCCGCCGGCCCCCCAAGCTCGAACGCGCCCTCGAGCGCGGGACGCTCGACCGCGAGAGCGAACGCGAGGGCGACGTCTTCGATCCAGACGGGCTGCGTCGGGAAACGGCCGTCACCGAAAACGGGCACCAGGGGTGACCAGCGGTGCAGGCGGGCGAGCATGCGGATCGGCTTGTTTTCGGGACCGCTGATGATCGATGGCCGGAAGATGGCGTGCGACAGGCCGGAGCCCCGCACCAGCTCCTCGGCGCGCCATTTGGTCCGGTGATAGCGGGTCGCCCGCGGCTCGTCACGCGCACCGACCGCACTCATGTGCACGAACCTGCGAACGCCCGCGTCGCGCGCGGCCGTCAGCAGGCGCCGCGTGCCCTCGACGTGCACCGCTTCGAACGTCGCGGCGCCCCCCTCCACGATGATTCCGACCAGATGCACGACGACGTCGGCGCCCTGGGTCAAAGCCGTGATGGCCGCCGGGTCCGCCAAATCGCCGGGCGTGCGCTCGACGGGGAGCCCGTCGAGCACCCGGCGGCGACCGTCCCTCCGGACTAGCGCGCGGACGCGATGGCCGCGGTGAGCGAGCAACGTGGTGACGTGCCGCCCCACGAATCCACTGCCTCCGGTGACGGCGATCAGCACAGGGGACGACGGAAGGAGGTGCTCAGGCGGTCGTCGTGTCCCCGCCGTCGTCGAGGAACACCAGCGTCCGGCGCCGGGCCACGACGCTCGACAGCGCCTCGAACACCGCGGGGTCGAGCACCGTCCCCACGAGGTCGGCGCTGCGCGCGATGGCCTTGTCCGGGGGCATCTTCTCCTGGTATGCCCGCGAGGTAGTGAGCGCGTCGTAGACCTCGGCGGCCCCGATGACCCGCGCCGAGAGCGGGATCGCTTCGCCGCGCAGCCCGTCCGGATAGCCCGTCCCGTCGAAGCGCTCATGGTGATGCCGTACTGCCGGGATGATGTCGCCAAGGTGTGTGAGGGGGGCGAGGATCTGGGATCCGATGATGACGTGCTGCCGCACGTGCTCGAACTCCTCCGGCGTGAGGGCGCCCTGCTTGTTCAAGACCGCCTCTCGCGTGCCGATTTTCCCGATGTCGTGCAACCGGCCTGCGATGCGCACCAGCTCCACGTCCTCTTCCGACATGCCGAGGTGGTGGGCCACGGTGGCGGAGAGGTCGGCCACACGCGCCGAGTGGCCCCGCATGTAGGGGTCTTTGGCCTCGAGGGCATTGACGAGAGCCTCGAGCGTCGCGATCGACAAGCGCTCGAGCTTCATGCGCTCGCGCTGCAGCTCGGCGGTCCGGGTGGTGACTTCCTCCTTCAGCCACTGGTTGAGCTGGCGGTTCTCGAGCAGCATCTCGCGCCGCTTGAGGGCGCGTTGGACGGCGCGGCCCAGGTCGGCCAGCTCGATCGGCTTGGTGAGGTAGTCCATGGCTCCACGCTGCATGCACAATGCGGCGCTGGTCGCGTCGTTGACGGCCGTGAGCATGAGGATCGCCAGCTCCGGCTCGATCTCGAGCGCCGCGGGCACCAGGTCCACGCCGCTCGTGCCGGGCATACGGATGTCGCACAGCATGAGGGCGATGCGATGGCGCTTGAGCTGCTGCAGCGCCTCGTCCCCCGAGCCGGCGGCATACACTTCGAATTGCTGCTGCTGCAGGAACTTCTTGAGGGCGTTCCGGATGGGCTCCTCGTCGTCCACGACCAGGATCTGGACGGGCCCCGCCATGTCGGCCACTCTCTCGACTCCTTGGGTGATGCACCGGATAATGGCGCCGCCCGGTGCGTCTGGATAGCCCCGACCGGGCGGCGGCGGCGCTCAGGCCGCCGCGACGAACGTGAGGTCGACCGGGGCCGGGATGAGTCCCGCCCGATGTGCCCGCGCCAGCAGCTCCGCCACGGCCCGGCGGCCGGTCTCTCCGTAGTCCACGGTGTAATCGTTCACGTACATGCCGACGAAGCGATCGGTGCCGGCGTCGTCGAGCCCGCGGCTGTAGCCCCTCGCATGCGCCAGCGCCTCGGCCCGGTGGGCAAGTCCGTACTGTATGCTCGCCTTCAAGTCCCGTGCGATGTCGCGCATCAAGGCTTGCCCGAGGTCCCGGCGCACCACGTTGCCGCCGAGCGGCAACGGCAGCCCCGTCTCGACGTGCCACCACTCGCCCAGGTCCACCCACAGGTGCAGCCCGCGGTCGGCGTAGGTGAGCTGGCCCTCGTGGATCAGCAGTCCCGCGTCCGCCCGGCCCGTCATCACGAACTGCTCGATCTGATCGAACGGCACGACCACGTAGCGGGCAGCGGGCTGAAACAGCTTGAGGCCGAGAAACGCCGTGGTGAGCTCGCCAGGGACGGCAATGCGCACCGCGGACTCGGCGAGCGCCGCGCGCGGATCGGCTGGCCGCGGGGCGCGCGCCACGATCCGCGGCCCGTAGCGGTCGCCGAAGCTCGCCCCATGGGCGAGCAGCGCGTAGCGCTGCGCGAGGTACGCGTAGGCGTGCAGTGAGACCGCCGTGACTTCGAGCTCCCCCTGCAACGCGCGCCGGTTGAGCGATTCGATGTCGCCCAGCTCGTGTTCGTAGCGCCGACCGCCGGTGTCGATCTTTCCGGCCGCCAGCGCCCAGAACATGAAGGCGTCGTCGGCGTCCGGGCTGTGCGCCAGGTGGATCGTGCGGAGCGGGGGGCGGGGAGGAGGGGGCTCAGCGGCCACGCGTCGACTTGCCGGCGGTCACCTGCTTCGCCTGGTCGCGGAAGGAATCGAGGTTCTGCACGTGGTCAGCGTACTCCGGCCGCCGGCGCGCGCGCTCGGCCGCCTCGTGCTGCAGGAACGCCCGATAGGCGCGCAGGGCGCCGGGGGTGTCGTGGGTCAGCTCGAGGGCGCGGGCGCGCAGCATGAACCCGAACAAGTGCGTGGGCACCGCTCGCCGGATCGTGTCGGCCTGGGCCAGTGCTGCTGCGGCGTTGCCGCCGGTCAGGTCGAGAACGCCGACGTGGTAGCGGGCGTCGACGTCGAGCGCGGGCAGCATGGTGTACGCTTGCAGCGCCATCGGCAGGAAGAACTCCGCGCTGTCGGACTTCCCCTGCGAGTGCAGCGACATCACCCGATTGTACAGCCTGGTGGCGCGCTCTTCGGGGGACATCTGGGAAATGTCGGGAGGCGGGATACGGGAAGCGGGAAGCGGCCCATCCTCCACCCCTCCCGCGTCCCCAGTCCCCCTTCCCGCCGAGCCCCCCAGCCGGAACGCGAGCACCGTCAACAGCGCCCCCGCGGCCGCGCCCGCTACGCCCCAGGGGAGGCCGGCCCGCCAGCCGGCCGCCTGTCCGCCGCTCACCTGGGCGCCGCACCGGTGACAGAACTTTGCCGTGGCCGCGAGCGCCGCTCCGCACGCATGACAGTTCATGGAGGGCGGGAAATCTAACTGGCGAGAAGGCTCAGGGCAGCGTAGTGTACTCCCCATGACCCGCGATACGACGCTACGACGCCACGTCATACGAGGTGCGACGCGGACCTTCCTAGAACGTAGCGTCGTGGCGTCGTACAACGGCCCATGAGCGCTCCCTTTCCCGGGCACGACCGCGCCAAGCACATGGGTGAGCTGAAGCGTGGCGACGAGCGCTGGGACGTCTTCATGGAGGTGCAGCCCGACCCGGAAGTGGGCCCCGGGGCCGTGCGGGGGCGGCTGCACTTCGCGAGCGGCGAGCGGCACCGCACTACCAGCTGGATCTTCCTGGAGTGGTCGGAGCGCGAGGTCCAGGAGAGGTTCGGGGAATTTTCGGCAGTGGAGTTATGGCACTTTGTGGAGTCCCTGAATAGCTGACACGGCCGTGTTGATAAGCGTGCAGTTTTTGCACATTTTGATGTGCATCGGGCGCCAAAAGACGAGTCGTCCTGCGAAGCGGCGTGTCAATGTTGCGTGCGTGACACGAAGTGGTTGACACCGTGCAACGGCCTCGGTACCTTCCCGCATGCCTGCCGTAATCCCCGATAGGGAATCACTGCGAGCCTGTTGCGCCCGGCCGGGCGCGCGGCTGGCGTCGTTCGTGGCATCAAGCGTGCACGTGCGTGAGTGACCCGAGCCCTCTGAGGAGCGACCCATGACCGCGACGTTGGAGCCCACCACCAACCCTCAGGCGGGCAAGCCTGCGACCGCGACGGTCGTCGACGTGATCCGCAAGGCGCGAGACGCCGGGGTCCAGGTCGTGGACTTGAGGTTCACCGATCTGCCCGGCACCTGGCAGCACTTTTCGATTCCGCTCAAGGAGCTCACGGAGGATCTCTTCAAGGAAGGGATCGGATTCGACGGCTCGTCGATCCGCGGGTTCCAGGCGATCAACGAGAGCGACATGCTGTTGTTTCCCGACCCGGCGAGCGCGTTCGTCGATCCGTGTCTCGAGGTGCCGACGCTGTCGCTCACCTGTGACGTGTCCGACCCCGTGACGGGCGCGCGGTACTCGCGCGATCCGCGCTACGTGGCGCAGAAGGCCGAGCAGCACCTGGTGAAGTCGGGGATCGCCACGACGGCCTACTACGGGCCCGAAGCCGAGTTCTACATCTTCAACTCGGTGCGCTTCGATCAGAACGCGCACGAAGGCTACTATCACATCGACTCCGAGGAGGGGATCTGGAACTCGGGGACGAATGGCAGCCCGAATCAGGGACACCGGCCGCGGCACAAGGAGGGCTACTTCCCGGTGCCGCCGGTCGACCGGCTGCAGGACCTGCGCTCGAAGATCATGCTCGCGCTGATCGCGTCGGGGGTCGACGTCGAAGTGCATCACCACGAGGTGGGAACCGCGGGGCAGACCGAGATCGACATGCGGTTCACGACCTTGGCGCGCATGGCCGACCAGCTGATGATGTACAAGTACATCGTGAAGAACGTCTGCCATCAGAACGGCTACACGGCGACGTTCATGCCCAAGCCGATGTTCGGGGACAACGGCTCGGGAATGCACGTACACATGAGTCTGTGGAAGGACGGGACGAACCTGTTCTTCGACCCCAAGGGGTATGCCCTGTTGTCGGACGCGGCGCGCTGGTACATCGGCGGCCTGATCAAGCACGCCCCGGCGTTGCTCGCGTTCGCGGCGCCGACGACGAACAGCTACCGGCGCCTCGTGCCGGGCTACGAGGCGCCGATCAACCTGATCTACTCGCAGCGCAACCGCTCGGCGATCTGCCGCATTCCGGTGTACTCCAAGTCGCCCAAGGCGAAGCGCATCGAGTTCCGGGCGCCCGACCCCTCGTCGAACCCGTACCTCACCTTCGCGGCGCTCCTCATGGCGGGGCTCGACGGCATCAAGCACAAGATCGAGCCGCCCAAGCCGATGGACGTTGACCTGTACGACCTCGAGCCCGAAGAGCGCAAACACGTGAAGAACACGCCGGGCTCCCTGAACGAGTCGCTCGCGGCGCTGGAGGCGGACCACGCCTTCCTGCTCGAGGGCGGTGTGTTCACGCCCGATCTGATCGAGACGTGGCTCGCGTACAAGCGCGCCAAGGAGGTGGACCCCGTTGCCCTGCGGCCGCATCCGTACGAATTCTTCTTGTACTACGACGTCTGAGGTGAGACGACGGTAGACGACGGTAGAGGACGGTAGATGCTGCGCCGTCCTCTACCGTCTTTTACCGTCTTCTACCGCCCTCTATGGCTGCCACCGCCCTGAAGACCACCGGCGCCACCAAGCGGGAGCTGCTCGAGCTCTGCAAGAAGCAGGAGGTCAACTTCCTGCGCCTGCAGTTCACCGACATCCTGGGGGTCAACAAGAACGTCGAGGTGCCCGAGAGTCAGTTCGAGAAGGCGCTCGAGGGCGACATCATGTTCGACGGGTCGTCGATCGAGGGGTTCGTCCGGATCGAGGAGTCGGACATGGTCCTGAAGCCCGACCTCGAGACGTTCCGGGTGCTGCCGTACGACGACGAGGGGGGGCGCATCGCCCGGCTCATCTGCGACATCTACAACCCCGACGGATCGTCGTTCGCGGGATGCACGCGGCAGGCGTTGCAGCGGCAGATCGCGGCGGCCAAGGCGCTCGGCTTCGAGATGATGGCCGGGGCCGAAGCGGAGTTCTTCATCTTCCAGCTCGACGCGAGCGGCGAGCCCACCACCGAGACGCACGACCACGGCGGCTACTTCGACCAGACGCCGGTGGACCGGGCCGAGGAGATCCGGCGCTTGATCATCCGCGACCTGGTCTCGATGGGATTCGAGGTGGAGGCGGGCCACCACGAAGTCGCGCCGGGCCAGCACGAAATCGATTTCCGCTACGCGGCGGCCCTCGAGACCGCGGACAACCTCGCGACGTTCCGGTTCATCGTCCGCAACGTCGCGTACCGCCACGGTTTCCTCGCCACCTTCATGCCCAAGCCGATTTTCGGCCAGAACGGCTCCGGGATGCACACGCACCAGTCGCTGTTCAAGGGCGGGAAGAACGCCTTCCACGATCCCGCCGGGAAGTGGGAGCTCTCGGCCACCGCGATCCAGTACGTGGCCGGGCTCCTGAAGCACGCCCGCGGCTTCTGCGCCGTGACCAATCCGCTGGTGAACAGCTACAAGCGGCTGGTGCCCGGGTACGAGGCGCCGACCAACGTCGCCTGGTCACAGCGCAACCGGTCGCCGCTGGTGCGGATCCCCGATCGCCGCGGCATCGGCACGCGCTGCGAGCTGCGGATGCCGGACCCTTCGGCGAATCCGTACCTCGCCCTCGCGGTCCAGCTTGCCGCCGGCCTCGACGGCATCAAGCAGAAGCTCATCCCTCCCGATCCGGTGAACAAGAACATCTTCACGATGAGCTTTCGCGAGCGGCGCAAGTACCGCATCGACGAGCTGCCGCGCGATCTGCACGAAGCGCTCGACATGCTCGAGAAGGACGACGTCATCCGCGACGCGCTGGGCTCGCACATTTACGAGCGATTCGTGGAGGCAAAGCGCGAGGAGTGGCAGGAGTACATCGGGCAGGTCAGTGAATGGGAGCTCGATAGATACCTCGGGCAATACTGACGACGTAGCCCGAAGGCGTAGCACGAAGGCGTAGCACAGAGGCGTAACACCAAGACGTAGCACGAAACCGCGTCGTCATCTGTCTGGCGGCGGGTGCGCCATCAAGCGCCCCAGCGTCTTGATGATGAGCGCGACTCGACCCTCGATCTCGTGAATGGCGCGTGCATGCACCGGGTCGAGCGCCGCCGCGACGCGCAACTGCGTCAGCGTTTCCTGAGCGGCCCCCCTGGCATACTGCAGGAATTGGCGGAATTCCGGAATCGTGCCGCGGCCGCAGGCCTCCGCTATGTTTGAGCTGACGGAGAGCGCCGCTCGGACGAGCTGATCCGCACGCGGCGCGGCTCCGGGTCCGGACAGCTGCCTGCTCAAGCGAGCTACCCGGACGGAGACCTCCACGGCGACTTCGTGTACCCACAACCGACGAGCATAGGCGCGCAGCGTCATGGCACACAATAGGAGGGGGCATAGCTGAGGGTGGCATCCTTTTCCCGCTCCGGGGGACGTCTTTGTGCAACGTCGTCGCGCGACGTCTGTGCTTGACGACGTTGCCGTTGTTGTGTCTCGCCTGCGACGGCCCCTCCCGCCGCGGCGACACGCTCGGCGCGCAATCGTCCGCTCGCTGGGAGTGGCACGGACGGATCGCGGTCACCCAGGATCCCCGGCTCACCCTGACACGCCTGGCGATCGACACGGGGCACGGTGGTGGTGATGTGGGGCTGGCCCGCTACGACTTCAATCCCGCCGAGGGCGAGGGAGACGAGTACTCGCTGACGCTGGGGCTCGACCTGGGGCGGGCACATGATCTCCGGCAGAACGTGCCGTATGCGCTCGGCGGCACGGACGCTCGCATTCCCGCCTATGCCACCGTGACCTGTTTCTGCCGCCCCCTCAAACCCGACTCCGTGCGGGGCACCTTCCGGCTGGCGACGCGGGGCCTGCGCCAGATCACGGGCCGCGTGGACGCGACCCTGTATTTTACGGAATGGAGCGACCCCGCTCGCCACGCGACCTATTCGCTGCACCAGCGCATTGACTTGGTCAAGTAGAACGACGGCGGTCACCGCGGCACTGCTGACCGGCGGTGCGCGCGTCAGTGTGTCGGCCCAGAGTCCCGCTCCGGCGATCGACACGATCATCGTCGTGAATCGCAACGTGTTCGATCTCCAGGATCCCGACGCGCCGGGGTTTCTCGCGCGGCTCGCGAACCGCCTGCATGTCCCCACCCGCACCGGGGTCATCCGCCGCACGCTGCTCCTCAATCCCGGAGACCGCTACGACTCGGCGCGCGTGGCGGAGAGCGAGCGCGCCCTGCGCGGCTTGCACGTGTTCAGCCGGGTCCGCTTCGACACCACCCGTCTGGACGGCCGCCTCGCGCTGCGGGTGGCCACCACCGACGGGTGGAGCACCAAGCCCCAGGTGGGTTATTCCTCGAGCGGCGGCTCCGTCAGCTGGCTCGTCGGGCTCGTCGAAGACAACCTGCTCGGCACGGCCACGTCGCTCACCGCCGTGTACAACGACACACCGGATCGCAGCATCTTCAGCCTCGGGTACGTGAACCCGTACTTTTTCGCGCGTCGTGCACGCCTCTCGGCCGAATACAAGGGAAAATCGGACGGGCGGCGCGGGCAGTGGCTCGCGGGCGTGCCGTTCTACGAGACCGCGGCGCCCCGCGCGCTCCTGACCGACGGCCAAGCGGCGTCCGAGCGGATCCTGCGATTCAGGAACGGCTCCCCGCTCGACACGCTGGAGCGGCGGGGGTTGCGCGTCGGCGTCACCACGGGGCTCGCCGTCCACGCTACGACCCGCGGCTACACGCGGCTCTGGCTGGCCGGAGCGTGGCGCCGCGACAACTTCGCCCGCGAGGACTCGACGCGCAGTCCCACTTTCGTCTTCCCGGACTCGGCCTTCGGCACGGTGGGCGCCGGCATCGACCTCGGCCACGTCCGCTTCCAGGTGCTCGAGCGGTTCAACAGCTACGCGCGGCGCGAGGACGTCGACCTGTCGCAGCTCTTCCACCTCGGGCTGTGGGCCGCGCCTCGGGCGTGGGGGTACGGGCCCGCGAGTGCCGGCGTGGGCGTCGAGCTGCGGGGGCAACTGTCCGCGCTGTGGCCGGGCGGGTTCGTCGTGCTGCGCGCCGGGGCGAACGGAGTCTTCACCGCCGGTGTTCCCGACTCGGGGCGTGTGTCGGGGGGGCTCACCGTGGCCAGCCAGAACCTGCCGAAACAGACGCTGGTGCTGCACCTAGAGGGCGCCGGCCTGCGCCGGCCCAGCGCGGGGGAGGAGTTCGACCTGTTGACCTCGCAGAGCGGTCCGCGCGTGTTCGCCATCCATCAGTTCACCGGTACGCGCATGGTGTGGCTGGCAGTGGAGGACCGCGTGCTCCTGGCCGATGAGTTGTGGGGCATCGCCGGCGTCGGCGTCGCACCCTTCTTCGACTACGGCGGCGCGTGGTACGCCGGCGACCCGTCCCGGGTGGGAAGCGACGTCGGCCTGGCGCTGCGCTTCGGTCCCACGCGGGCGGTGCGGGGCGACGTCGCGGAATTCGCGGTGGGATACCGCTTTGGCGAAGGCTTCAGCGGGAGTCGCTGGGGCTTTGCGATCCGAAAGGGAGTGACCTATTAGCCGCCTGCCCGCTGCGGCGGGCGTCCAGGCTGAGCGGGCCGGCGCCGAAGTACGCAATGAGCAGCGCGGCTCCCAGCATCGACAGGTTCTTCATGAACATCGCCATCTGCATCCCCCGCATCATGGGGTCGGCGACGGCCCAGAAGTTGTGCATCATGGGCGTGACGGGCACCAGAAACAGCACCAGCAGCCAAGCCCCGACTTTCGCATGGTACCCGAGCGCGATGCTCAGGCCCCCGGCCATGCCGATCACACCGGAGAGAGGCACCAGGAGGCCCGCCAGCGGCACACCCGCCTGGACGGCGTAGCCGATGTAGGCTTGCGAGAAGTGGCCGAAGGTCATCAAGAAGATGGCGGAGTACAGCACTCGACCCACCAGGACGAGGTAGCGCACGGGGGATCCCCTTTCTGTGCCGTTCATGAGGTAAGAGCGTTGAGCGCGCTTTTCAGGCTTGCCGCGTCGCCCGCGCTGAGCGTGCGCACGATGGCTTGCTGGGCCTCGACGAGCGCCCGCATGCCCTTGGTGTACGCCTGCTCGCCCGCCGGCGTGAGCGCGGCCAGCACGCCGCGGCGGTCTTGGGGGTCCGGGCGCCGGCGCACCAGCCCGTCCTTCTCGAGCCGATCGACCAGCTGGGTGATGTTGGAGCGCACGCAATGCTGGCGCTGCGCCAGTTCGGAGAGCGGCAGTGGCTCGCGCGCTTCTGCCAGAGGGTGGAGCACGCCGAGCTTCGCGAGCGACAAGCCCAGGGGGCTCACCGCCGCCTCGAGCCGCGTCTCCACCGCCTCGGCCGTCTCGAGCAGCGAGGACACCACCGCGCTGGCGGTGGCGGACCGGCGTCTCCGTTTCGGAGCACGTTTGCGCATCGGCGAAATCATACGCCGCCGGCCGGCATGGTCAATCAGTCGACGGCGCCGGGCCACCCGGCGCCCACGGCCTGGTACAGCTGCACTCCGGCCACGAGCTGGTCCCGCTCCGCCTGGGTGAGCGCCAGCTCGGCGCCGAACAGGCCGCGCTGCGCGTCGAGCACGTCGAGATAACTCGAGACGCCGTTCTGATACCGCAGGTCGGCGAGCTCGAGCGCGCGCCGCAGCGCGATCACCTGGCGCTCTTGCGCGGCGGTTCGATCCTGAGCCGTGCGCAGTCCCACGAGCGCATCCTCGACCTCGCGCAGCGCCACCAACACCGTCTGCTCGTAACGCGACCGCTCCTGCGCCGCCCGCGCCCGGGCAATGTTGACCTGCTCGCCGGCCCCCGGCCGGCCCTGATTGAACAGCGGGATCGAGACCCCAGCGAAGGCCTGCCAGATGTTGGTGCCCGACCCGAACCACTTCGAGAACTCGGTGCTCTGGCTGCCGTACTGCCCGGTGATCGTGAACGTCGGCAGGAAGGCGGCCTGCGCCACGCCGATCCGAGCTGTGGCGGCACGGAGCGTCGCTTCGGCGCCTCGCACGTCCGGGCGGTTCGCGAGCAGGCCGGACGGCACGCCGGCCGGGACCGGGATCAGTGCCGCCATTTCCGTGAGCGAGCGGCCCCGCGCGATGGCCCCGGGGTTGCGTCCGACCAGGACGCTCAGGGCGTTTTCCTGCTGCGCTACCTGACGCTCGAAGTCCGCGACGCTCGCCGCCGGACTCGCCACCTCGGCCTCGAACTGTCGCACGTCGAGCTCCGAGATCAGACCCTGGTCGAGCCGGCGGCGCGCGAGCGCGAGCGTTTGCCGCCGCGAGTCGAGGGTGCGGCGCGCGATCGCGAGGTTCAAGTCCGCCGCGCGCAGGTCGAAGTACGCCGTCGTCACGTCGCCGATCAGGGACAATTGCAGCGCGCGCCGGTCTTCCTCCCGAGCCAGGAGATCCGAGCGAGCGGCGCTCGTGCCGCGGCGCAGCCGGCCCCAGAGATCGAGCTCCCAGCTCAGGTCGGCGGTGGCCTTGTACACGTCGAACGTCTGCGCCCCGAAGCTCCCAAAGACGGCGCGGCTGCGGCCGGCCTGACCGTTGGCCGTCAGGTCAGGCAGGAGCGCGCCCCGCGTGGCGCGGTACTGCGCGCGGAATTCGTCGATCACGGCGAGGGCGGTGCGGACGTCACGGTTCTGCCGCAGGCTCGTGTCCACGAGCTGCCGGAGCACGGAATCCTGGATCAGATCGAGCCACCGCAACGTGGCACCCGAGTCCCCGCCCGACCTCGAGGACGTCGTGTCGTACCGGAAGGGCACCCGCGCCGTATCGGTCCCGGCGGGCAGCAGCGTATCGCGGCTGGTGCGTAACGAGTCGTAGAACGCCCGGAGCGAGTCCTCCGACGCCGCGCGCGGCCGCCAGCCGTCCGGCATGCCGACGCCGGACCGGTGATATCCCGGTCCCACCGCGCATGCCCCGGTGAGAGCGGTCAGGGCGATCAGCGCGCCCGCCGCGAGCACGGCGACGCGTCGCATGTCAGTCGCCCTCCACCGCGAGCGGCGCGGCTTGCGGCACGACGGAGCCCTCGCCGCGGCGGAACAGGCCCCGCTCGCTCAGCGTGCGAATCGCCGCGAAGAAGAGCGGGATGAAGAAGACGCCGACCAGCGTCGCCACGAGCATCCCGAAAAAGACGCCCGTGCCGATCGAGTGACGGCTCGCGGCGCCCGCGCCACTCGACGTGAGCAAGGGCGTGACCCCCAGGATGAAGGCGAACGACGTCATCAGGATCGGCCGCAACCGCTCGCGGCCGGCCTCGAGCGCCGCATCGCGAATGGACCGCCCCTGGGCGCGCAGCTCGTTCGCGAACTCGACGATCAGGATCGCGTTCTTCGCCGCGAGTCCGATCACCACGATCAAGCCGATCTGCACGTAGACGTCGTTCGCCATGCCGCGCAGCCACACGCCGAGCAGCGCACCGAGCGTGCCGAACGGCACACCGAGCAGCACCGCGAACGGGATCGACCAGCTCTCGTATTGTGCGGCGAGCACCAGGAACACCATGATCAGCCCGAGTGCGAACACGAGGCTGCCCTGACCGCCCGAAGCGCGCTCCTGATACGATTGGCCGCTGAAGGCGTAGCCCACACCGCGGCCCGCGTACTTGTCCTGAGCCAGCCGCTCCACGGCGGCGAGCATTTCCCCGGAGCTCTTGCCCGGGCCCGCGGCCCCAACCACTAGGGCCGACGTAAAGCCGTTGAACCGCGTGATGACGCTCGGGCCCGCCCGGAATTCGGTCCGAGTCAGGGCCGACACGGGCACCATCTGTTGATTGGGCCCGCGCACATAAAGCCGCCCGATGTCCTCGGGCGTCTGGCGGAACCGGGCCTGCGCCTCGGCCTGCACCCGGTAGGTCTTACCGTACCGGTTGAAGTCGTTGATGTAGAGCGTCGACAGCGACGCTTGCAGCGTCTGGAACAGATCCGTCAGCGAGATTCCCAACGCCTTGACCTTGGCCCGGTCCACGTCCACGAACAGCTGCGGCGTGTTCACGCGGATCGTCGGGTACACACCGCGCAGCTCGGGCAACGCGTTGGCGTCGCCCGCGAATTCGCCGGTCAGGCCGGCGAACCGCGTCAGGTCGTTCACGCCCCGATCCTGGAGATTCAGCTCGAGGCCCGCGGTCGTGCCCAGCCCGATGATCTCGGGCATGTTGAACGCGAAGCCGCGCGTCTGCTGCAGCTGAAAGAGATACCCGTTCACGGCGCCGAGCACCGCCGGGAACTGGTCGCGCGGGGCGGTCCGCTCTTCCCACGGCTTCAGCATGACGAACATGATCGCCGCGTTGGTCTGGTTCGCGTTCTGGATGAAGTTGAGTCCGACGAGCGAGACGACGTGATTGATCGGCGGCTGCTGCTTGAGAAAACCCTCCACCTGCTGCACGACCGCTTCGGTGCGCTGACGCGAAGCGTTGTCGGGGAGCTCGATGAGCATGCCGAAGTACCCCTTGTCCTCGCTGGGAATGAACCCGGTCGGCACGGACCGCACGAGGATGAACAGCAGGGCGACCGCCACCGCAAAGGCGGCGAAGAAGGTCCGGGGGCGGTCGATCACGCGACCGGCCGCTCCCAGGTAGTGGTCGGTGACCGAGCGGAAGCCGCGATTGAAGCGATCGAAGACTCGGCTCAGCATCGCCCCGGACTTGCGTCCGGGGTCAGTGGGCTTGAGCAGCACGGCGCACAGCGCCGGGGTGAGGGTCAGCGCTACGATGCCCGACAGCACCACCGAGACCGCGATGGTGATGGCGAACTGCTTGTACATGAGGCCCGTGATGCCTCCCAGGAACGCCACGGGGACGAACACGGAGCACAGCACCAGCACGATGGCGATCAGCGCCCGGCTCACCTGGTGCATTGCCCGGTCGGCGGCGACGGCGGGTGGGACCCCCTCCTGGGCCATGATGCGCTCTACGTTTTCGATCACGACGATCGCGTCGTCGACTACGATGCCGATCGCGAGCACCAGGCCGAACAGCGTCAGCAGGTTGATCGAGAACCCGAGCACCTGCATCCCGAAGAAGGCGCCGATGACCGAAACGGGCACTGCGACGACGGGGATGAGGGTCGCCCGCCAGCTCTGCAGGAAGACGAACACCACCAGCGTCACGAGCAACAGTGCCTCGAACAGCGTCTTCACCACCTCGTGGATCGAAGCGGTGACGTAGGGCGTCGTGTCGAACGCGATCGACCAGTGAACGCCCTGGGGAAAGCTCTTGGCGAGCTCGGTCATCCGTGCGACGACCTCGCGCTTCACTTCGAGGGCATTGGCGCCGGGACGCAGGAATACGGGGGTCAGCGCCGTCGGCGCGCCGTCGAACCGGCCGGCCAGGTCGTAGTTGCGCGCGCCGAGGTGAGCGTCCCCGATGTCCGAGAGGTGCACCAGCGAGCCGTCGGGCCGTCCCCGGACGATGATGCGCTCGAAGTCACTCGCGTCCTTCAGTCGCCCGCTGGTGATCACGGGAATCGTGAGCTGTGTGCCGGGCGGCGCGGGCTCCCGCCCGATGCGGCCGGCCGGGTTCGTGGCGTTCTGCTCCTGGACGGCTGCGGCGACGTCCGACACGGTCAGGCCCAGCTGCGCCATGCGGTCCGGATCGAGGCTCAAGAGCATGGAGAAGTCGAGCTGGCCGAACGTGCTCGCCTCGCCCACGCCGGGAAGCCGCTTGAGCTCGTCGTCGACATAAATCTTGGCGTAATTGTTCAGGTACTCCGTGTTGTAGCGCGGATCGTCGGACGAAAGCGCGAGCACGACGAGGAAGGCCGTCTGGCGCTTCTGCACCGTGATGCCGTTGCGCACCACCTCCTGGGGGAGCTGCGGCTGGGCGCGCGCGATCTGGTTCTGGACATCCACCGCGGCCAGATCGGGATTCCGCGAGACGTCGAAGAACGCCGACAGGTTCATCACGCCATCGCTCGAGTTCGCGGACTTGAAATACAGCAGCCCCTCCATGCCCGACAGCTGCTGCTCGATCGGGGCGGCCACGGCGTCGGCCACGTCCTGCGCCGTCGCACCTGGATACACCGCCTGCACCTGGATCTCGGGCGGCGTGAGGGGCGGATAGCTCTCGACGGCGAGCCGGGAGAGAGAGAACAGCCCGAGCAGCACGATCACGATCGAGATGACGGCCGAGAAAATCGGGCGCCGGATGAACAGGTTGCGGATCTGCGGCGCGTCGCTCACGGGCGGCTCCTGATGCGAAGCTGTGCTGCGGGAGGAGCGATCAACGTGCTGTCCTGGGCCCCGCTCGGGGCGTCGGCCGCCGGCCGGTAAGCCACCGGCCGCGCCGGCTGCCCGGGCGCGACTTTCTGCACGCCGTCGACGACCACGCGATCGCCGACCTGGAGCCCCTGCTCGATGAGCCACGAGCCGGCATCCCAGGAGGTGGCCACGACGTTCCGGGCCGCGACCTTGTCGCTGTCGCCCACGACGTAGACGAACGCCCCGGTCAGCCCCTGCTGCACGGCGCGTTGCGGGATGAGAATCGCGCTCGGGCGCTTGAGGCCGAGCAGGCGGACCCGCACGAACTGCCCGGGGAGCAGGACGTGCTGCGGGTTCTTCAGCTGTGCGCGCAGTTGCAGCGTGCCGGTCGCCGGCTGGAGAGCCAGATCGGCGAAGTTCAGCTCGCCCGCGGCAGGCAAGAGACTGCCGTCCGCCAGCGTCACCCGAACCGCGAGGGCGCGGGGCGCGGGCGGCATGAGCAGCCGGCCGTCCGCGATGTCGCGCCGCAGGGCCAGCAGATCCTCGTCGGAAGGGCTGAAATTCACGTAGATCGGGTCCACCTGCTCGACTGTCGTCAGCAGGTCCCCCGAACCGGTCACGCGCGCCCCCAGCTCCAGCTGCGCTCGTCCCGCGCGCCCCGAGATCTCGGCCCGAACGAACGTGTCCTCGTAGTCTTTCTTGGTCTGGTCGGCCGCGGCCTGTGCCTGGTCCAATCCCTGCTGGGCGTCATCCACGTCCTTCTGCGCGACCGCACGCGCCGCGAGCAGCGGCTTCAGCCGCGCCAGCGTGCGGTCGGCGTTCGCGAGCCGGGCCTGGGCGCTGCGGTACGCGGCCTCGTACGTGGTGGGGTCGATGCGGAACAGCAGCGTTCCCTTCTCCACGTCCGTGCCTTCGGCGTAGGGACGCGCGACGATGATGCCGGTGACTTGCGAGCGAACCTCCACCGAGCGCGAGGCGGCGGCTTGCCCCACGTACTCGTAGCGCGCGGCCACCGTCTCGGGCACCACCGTGAGCACCGATACCTCGGGTGCCGGGGGGCTAGCGGGGGCTACGGGAGGGCGCCGGCGCGCCGCCGCCGCACCAACAAGCACGAGTGCCGCCGCGAGAGCGGCGGTCCAGATTGCTGGTCTGATCAAACGCTTCATCTCTATACCCGTCCGAAGAGGTGGCGATAGTTCACGAATGAACGATTGGTGCGGAAGGTTCCCGCGAGTCCGTGGGGCGAGGCTGGGCTCACCCATTCGGGTGGGAGCCCACCACCCGGTCGGCATCGGAGCTCCTCGGGCATGAGGGGGGGCGTCACGCCGGCCGGCGCCGAAACCGCGCGCCCAGTTCGCCGCTGGCGCCGGCCTCACAGCGCCAGCCCCAGGCCCACGCCGAGCGACGCGACACGATCGCGAAAGAACTCGCCATAGGGCGCGGGACCGGTGTAGGCCCGCACGAGCACGCTCCACCGCCAGCCGCCGTCGGGGCCGGCGAGCGCATCGCCCAGCTCCAGGCCGGTGACGCCGCTCCAGCCGACGTCCCAGCCGCGATCCTGGAACGACTTCGCGTCCAGGGCCGCCACGACGCGACCCGCCGCCAACCGGCCCAGGTGGAGCAGCACGCCGGTTTGGCGATACTCGAGCCCTCCATGCAGCACGCCGGGCTTCAGGTCGGCTGGCGAATGCGTGAAGACGTACTCGCCGCCGCCGTACACGCGCCACGCGGCGAGCCGTTGCGACACGAGCAGCTCCGCGGCTTCGAAGGTCAAGTCGACCCGTTGGGCGTTGGCATGCACCATGTACTCGTCGCCCAGGTGCGAGCTCTGGTGGTACAGCTGGAGCCGCGTCGTCACGCCGGCGTGCCGGTAGGTCAGGGGGATGCCGACCCGATAGTCCGTGTTCATCAGGTCGGCGGTCGGGCGGGCGAGGTTGAACTGGGAGAAGACGGCGGCGGCGATCGCGACCTGCCACGTGCGCGCGTTCACCAACACGATCGTCTGACCGAAACCCACGCTGCCCAGGCGGGGCGCGAGCCGGGGTGAGCGCTCCCACAGGTAGGCGGCGAAAAACTGCGGCTCTTTCGGGTCGGCCAGGAGCGGCAGGAACACCGGTCCGCTTGGGACCCCCGACCTGCCCGGTGTCTGCGCCGCCGCGGGTGCGAAGGCCGCGAGCGTCGCCAGCGTGAACCATCGAGCGGCGACGGCAAAGGGGGCGCGCATGATGCTTCAGTAATGAACTATCTCGCGCCGCGGTTCCCCCCGATCGCCCCCGCGTTCAGTCGTTCTCCTGCGCTTCGGCCTTTCGCAGCTCCTGCACCACCGGATGGGTCCGGAACAACAGAAGGGCGGCGACCGCGGCGCCCGCCAGATTGCCGCCGAGGATCCGCACCCACGCCAGGCGACCCAGGCCAAGGTGTGACAGCAGCACGGTCAGCATCGCGAACCCGAACTCGACGATGAAGAAGCCGAACGCCACGCCCATCACGAGACTCGGCTCGCGCGCAGCGCGGTGTATCGCCCACACGATCGCGATGCCGTACGCCACATTGAGCCCGTAGTGGAGCAGCGTGAACTGGGCGATGCCGCCCAGCACGGCAAACGTGCGGAACGGCTGGCCGACCACGGCGTCGATCCCGGCGAGCCAGAGCCAGATCGTGGTCGCCACGACCAGCCCGAGCCGGGTGCCTTCCCAGAGCGAACTGTGCTTCATGGTGATTTTGGAAGCCCTCGGTCTGGTGCGGAGTTCCCGGAACCGGTTGCCGGCGACGCTGGTTAAGCGCTCAACGGGGTTCTGTCGAGCCAGCGCACCACCCCCGATGGATTACCGAACCCTCACTCGCGAGCCACATGAACGTCACCGAACTGGACCCTGCGCGGGACACACTCCCGGGATCCCTCCTGTTCCAGCTGCTCGGCACCGCTCACTCTGTAACGGCTCGGCTCGCGGAGGCGCTCGCCGAGCTGGGCCTCTCCCCCGGCGGGCTCGACCTGCTCACCGAGCTCGCGCAGGCGCGCGCAGGCCTGCCCCTGGCAGAGCCGGGGGGCGACGATCGGCGGGACCTCGTGGTGATGCTCGAGCGCGACGGATTGGTCCAGAGTCGCACGGATGGCGCGGCGGGCGGGCGCGTCACCATCGCGCTCACGTCGCTCGGCGCAGCGCAGCAGCAGGCAGGTGCCGAACGGCTGGCCGGCGCCAGCCGCGAGCTCGCCAGAGCCCTCGACGGTGTTGACGGCGTCGCCCTCGAGCGCGCCCTTTCGGCGCTGCGGTAATCACGCTTGATTACGGTGCAACACGGAGCATTCTCTCATGACGGCACGCAGCGTCGTGTACGCGCCGGCGGTATTGCTCGCGCTCTGTATCACCCCCACGGGGCCCGGCCCGGATATCGACCCGGCCTGGCTCAGCTTCGACACTCCCGCGAAGACCACGCGCTTCCAGCTCATCGCCGGCCTCACCGGGCTGAACGGCGCGCTCAACTTCAACGGCTTCCGCGACGGTGGCCTCACGCTGGTCGTGCCCTTGGGGTGGCAGACCGAGATCGACTTCCGCAACCACGACGGCATGCTGCCGCACAGCGCGGAGATCATCGCGCCACAGACTCCGCTCCCCGTGCAGCCCGTCAGCCCCGCGATCCCCCGGGCGTTCACGCTCAGGCTTACGGAGGGCCTCGTGTCGGAAGCGACGGATACGATGCGTTTCACGGCGCAACCGGCGGGCGAGTATCTCATCTTTTGTGGCGTGCCGGGGCATGGCGCGGCGGGCATGTGGATTCGTTTGAGCGTGAGCGCCTCCGCCGCCGCGCCGGCGCTCCTGGCCACACCGGCCACGTCTCACTAGTCCACGAGGACTCACCGCCCATCGCCGACTTCCCGCTGCATCTCCAGCTCCAGGACCTGCTCGCGCTGGGCTACTCCCTTGCCAGCCGCCTGGCGTACGTCATGTACATCGGGGTAGCGCTGCGTCGTGCCGACGCGGCACCCGGGACGCCGGCCGGGGGCGCCGCAGGCTACGCACGGTTCCGCCGCCGCGTGGCACTGGTGATGAACCATGACGGCGTCAGTTTCGTGGCAGTCTGTCTTCTCACCCGCGCGACGCTCGACCTCCCGCTGCCGCTCGCCTGCCGCGTCGCGGGCGCCGCGCTCGTGGCCGTCGGCGTGGCGGTCAAGCTGTGGGCGGCCGCCACCCTCGGCGAGGACGGCTACTACTGGCGGGATTTCTTCGACCCCGAGACCCGACCGGCCCCGACCACCGCCGGCCCCTACCGCTGGCTGCGGAACCCCATGTACACCGTGGGCTACCTCCAGACGTACGGGCTGGCCCTGCTCCTGGCGTCGGCACCGGGGCTCGCCGCGGCCGTGTTCTCGCAGGCGGCGATTCTCGCGTTCTACCGGCTGATCGAGCGGCCGCACTACCAGCGGTTGTACGGTGGCGTCGCCCCGACGGCCCGTCGCCGGCTCAGGACCAGCCAGGAGACGGGATGAGCGAGGCCCGGTCGGGCGCGCGGTCGTGATCACCCTGCGAGTGAACGGCACGCTGCACACGGTGGACGTGCCGCTCGACATGCCCGTGCTGTGGGTGCTGCGCGATGTAATCGGTCTCACGGGCACCAAATTCGGCTGCGGCATGGCGCTGTGCGGTGCCTGCACCGTGCACCTCGACGGTCGGCCGATCCGCTCCTGCGTCACACCCGTTTCCGCCGCGACGGGGAAGAGCATCACGACCATCGAGGCCGTTGGCGAGACGCCGAGCGGCAAGCGGGCCCAGCAGGCCTGGCTGGACGTGGAGGTCGTGCAGTGCGGCTACTGCCAGTCGGGTCAGATCATGGCAGCCGCCGCGCTGCTCGCGGCGAAACCGCGCCCGACGGACGCCGACATCGACGCGGCGATGGCGGGAAACATCTGCCGCTGCGGTACGTACTCCCGCATCCGCGCCGCGATCAAGCGCGCGGCGGCAGGCTGACGTGGCCCGCGAGCCGCGTGTGTCGCGCCGGGAGTTCCTGAGCATCGGCGCCACCGTCGGCGGGGGCCTGCTCCTGGGCTTCGAGCTGCCGGCACCGCCTGCCTCCCCGTTCTCGCCCAACGCGTTCATTCGCATCGACCGCGACGGTCGCGTGACGCTGATCATGCACAAGGTCGAAATGGGACAGGGAACCTATACGTCGATGTCGATGCTCCTCGCCGAGGAGCTGGAGGTGGACCTGGGCGACGTGCGGCTGGAGCATGCGCCCGCCGACGACGCCCGGTACGCGGAGCCGCTGTTCGGGGTGCAGGAGACGGGCGGATCCACGTCGGTGCGCGGCAACTGGGAGCCGCTGCGCCGCGCCGGGGCGAGCGCGCGCAGCCTGCTCGTCGCCGCCGCGGCGGCGACTTGGAGCGTCGATCCGGCCTCGTGCCACGCCGCGCGGGGGAGCGTGATTCACGATCCCACGAATCGCAGTCTCGGCTACGGCGCGCTGGTCGACAAGGCGGCGACGCTGCGGGTGCCGAGTCGCGTGCCGCTGAAAGACCCCAAGGACTTCAAGCTGATCGGCACGCCCGCGAAGCGCGTGGACGCTCCCGCCAAGGTCGACGGCACGGCGCAGTTCGGCATCGACGTGCGACTCGCGGGAATGAAGGTCGCCACGGTCGCCGCGTGTCCGGTGTTCGGCGGCAAGCTCGCGAGCGTCGACGACGCGAAGGCCAAAGCCATTCCGGGGGTGCGTCAGATCGTGCGCCTGGAGGACGCGGTGGCGGTGGTCGCCGATCACATGTGGGCCGCCAAGCAGGGCCTCGCGGCCCTCGACATCCGCTGGGACGACGGGCCAAACGCCGGCCTCGCCACCGCGGACATCGTCCGGGCGCTGGCCGAAGCGTCGCAGAAGCCCGGCGTGGTCGCACGCGCCGAGGGCGATGCGGCGGCGGCGTTGGCGGGCGCCGACCGCAAGATCGAGGCGGTGTACGAGCTGCCGTTCCTCGCACACGCCACGCTCGAGCCGGTGAACTGCACCGTGCACGTGCGGCCGGACGGCTGCGACCTGTGGCTGGGCACGCAGGTGCCGACGTTCACCCAGACGGCGGCCGCCAAGCTGACCGGCCTGCCGCGCGGCAAGGTGCGCGTGCACAATCACCTGCTGGGCGGCGGCTTCGGCCGGCGCCTCGAGGTCGACTTCGTCGTCCGGGCGGTGCAGATCGCCAAGCAGGTCAGCGGGCCCGTGAAAGTGGTGTGGACCCGCGAAGAAGATATCCAGCACGACATGTATCGGCCCTATTACTACGACCGGATCGCGGCCGGCCTCGACGCCGGCGGCAAGCCGGTCGCGTGGACGCATCGCGTCACCGGCTCGTCGATCATGGCGCGGGTGGCGAGCGAGCTGTTCCCCAAGAACCTGCGGGTGATCCGGGCGCTGGGCTTGCACCAGCTGATGGCCTCGATCAAGGGCCTCGACACCGACGCCGTGGAGGGCGCGGTGGAGCCGCCCTACGACCTGCCCAACATCCGCGTCGAGTACGTGCGGCAGGAGCCGCCGGGGATTCCCACCGCGTTCTGGCGCGGCGTGGGGCCGACCCACAGCATTTTCGTGGTCGAAAGCTTCATCGACGAGCTGGCCGCGGCGGCGCGGCAGGATCCGGTCGCGTACCGGCGGGCGTTGCTCGACCGCTCGCCACGAGCCAAGGCCGTGCTCGACCTGGCAGCCGAGAAGGCGGGATGGGGACAGCCCCTGCATCCGCGCAGCGCGCGCGGGGTCGCCCTGCTGCACGCGTTCGGGAGTTACATCGCGCAGGTTGCGGAAGTCGCCGTGTCGCCGCAGGGCGACGTGCGCGTCACGCGCGTGGTGTGCGCCGTCGACTGCGGCACGATCGTCAATCCGGACACGGTCAAGGCGCAGATGGAGGGCGGCATCGTGTTCGGCGTGACGGGCGCCCTGTTCGGCGAGATCACGATCAAGGGTGGGCGCGTCGAGCAGCACAACTTCAACGACTACCGCATGCTGCGTATCAACGAAGCGCCGGTGATCGAGGTCCATCTCGTGCCGAGCACGGAGACGCCGGGGGGTGTGGGGGAGCCGGGCACGTCGTGCGTGATGCCGGCGGTGGCGAACGCCATCTTCGCCGCGACAGGGACGCGGATCCGGAAACTCCCGGTCAAAGACCAGCTGCGTGCGGTGAGCTGAGCGTGGCCGCGCCCGCATGACGCCCGGGCAGCGCTTCCTCGCGGCGCGCTGGGGCTATGTGGCGGTCGTCCTGCTGGCGACCCTGACCCAGCTCCATTTCTCCCCCGATCTCTCGGCCGCCGCGGAGCGGCTGGTGCGCGCCTTCACCCCCTCCCTCGGCTGGCGGGACGCGATCGACGGATTGCGGAACACGGTGCTGTTCGCCGGGCTCGGGGCGGTGTGGGTGGTGACGTCCCGGTCCGGCAACGTGCGCGCCGAGATCCGGCGGGCGACGGTCGTCGGGCTGGCGCTGAGCGCCAGCGTGGAAGGCCTGCAGGTGTTCTCACCGGTGCGGACCGCGAGCATCGTGGATGTCACGACCAACACGCTCGGTGCGCTGGCAGGCGCCGGCGCGGTCGCGCTGTTGATCTCCGCGCTCGTGGCAGCGAAGGGGGCGCGGTCGTACCTGGGCGTGCCGACCTTCCTGCTGGCCGGCGCGTACGGCGGCGCGACGCTGTGCGAGGCGCTGACACCGCTGTTCGGGCCGGCTGCGCTGCCGTGGAGCGCCGGTGGACCGCTCGGGCGCCTGGGCGCGGCGTTTCACGCGGCGGGTCCGGTCTCGTTCGACACGCTGCCGCTGATCGATCTGCTGCTGTTCGCGCCGGCCGGATTTGTCTCCATGATGCTGTTACGCGAGCGGGGGCGTGACGCGCGCTGGGTAGGCGTCGCGGGCGCCGGGGCTGCGCTCGCGCTCGTGGCGGAGCTGGGGCACGGGATGCTGGGATTTCCCGTCTGGTGGGAAGCGGTGCTGGTGCGCGCGGCGGGCCTGGGGCTGGGCGCTTGGACGGCGCATCGCGGACTCGCGGCGCTGACGCGGCTGTTGAGGGGAGCGGCACGGGCGCGCGTGGTGGTGCTCGCGTACGGCGGGCTGCTGGTGCTGTGGGGATGGCGCTTGTTCATGCCGCGGACGGATGTGCACGCGATCGCCGATCAGCTGACGCTCGAGCACATCGTGCCGCTGGCGTCGCTCGCCGAGCGGGTGGACGCGTTCAGCGCGCTGCACGTATTGCAGCAGTTTCTCTTGTATCTGCCGCTCGGCAGCATGCTGGCGGTCTGGCCGCTGCGCCTCCGGGGGCGTTGGGCGCACCTGTGGCCGGGCGTGTGGCTCTGCGTCGTGATCGAACTGGGACATATTCTCATCGCCGATCGCACGTTCGACGTGACGAACGCCCTGGTGGGGTGTGCCGGGCTCGGGATCGGGTGGATCGTGGTGCGGCGCTCGGGGTTCGCGCCCTACGGGGAGGCGCTGGCGCCCGTCGTCGCCCGTTAGCCAGACCGTGCTCCAGCCTCCCATCGACGAGGCCGTGGACCACGGAGCGCTTGGTCATCGACTACGTCCGACCATGGAGATATCGATGAAGACGATCCGGGGGCCCGCGATCTTTCTCGCCCAGTTCGCGGGCGACGACCCGCCGTTCAACTCGCTCGCCGGCATGGCGGGCTGGGCCGCTTCGCACGGCTACACAGGCATCCAGATCCCGACCTGGGACGCGCGTCTCTTCGACCTCGATAAGGCGGCCTCGAGCCGGGCCTATTGTGACGAGGTCAAGGGCACGCTCGCCGCGCATGGCCTCGCCGTCACCGAGCTGGCGACCCATCTCCAGGGCCACCTCGTCGCGGTCCACCCGGTCTACGACTCCCTCGTCGACGGCTTCGCCGCCCCGGCCGTGCGTGGCAAGCCCGAGGCCCGCGCCCGCTGGGCCGTGGAGCAGGTCAAAGCCGCGGCGAAGGCCTGTCGCAACCTGGGGCTCGACACGATGGTGAGCTTCACCGGCGCCCTGGCCTGGCCGTTCCTGTACCCGTTCCCGCAGCGACCGGCGGGCTTGATCGAGACCGCGTTCGACGAGCTGGCGAAGCGATGGAAGCCGCTCCTCGACTTCTGCGACTCGCAGGGGGTCAACGTCGGCTTCGAGCTGCATCCGGGCGAGGACCTGTTCGACGGCGCCACGTTCGAGATGCTGCTCGACCGGCTAGGCGGGCATCCGCGCTGCGGCATCAACTACGACCCCTCGCACTTCGTGCTGCAGTGTCTCGACTATCTCGAGTTCATCGACCTGTATCACGAGCGGATCGTCGCCTTCCACGTGAAAGATGCAGAGTTCAACCCGACCGGTCGGCAGGGCGTGTACGGCGGCTTCCAGCCGTGGATCGGCCGCGCCGGCCGGTTCCGCTCGCTGGGTGACGGCCAGGTCGATTTCCGCGGGATCTTCTCGAAGCTCACCCAGTACGGCTACGCCGGCTGGGCCGTGCTCGAATGGGAGTGCTGCCTGAAGCATCCGGAGGAGGGCGCGCGCGAGGGCGCGGGCTTCATCCGCGATCACCTCATCCGGGTGACGGAGCGGGCGTTCGACGACTTCGCCGCCGGCGGCGTCGATCAGGCCGCGAACCGCCGGTTGCTCGGGCTCGACGGGAAAGCGCCGTGATCGAAGGGCGCGGCGAGGCTTCGGCCGACGGCCCCATCCGTCTGGGGATGGTGGGGGGCGGGCAGGGCGCCTTCATCGGCGCCGTGCACCGCATCGCCGCCCGGCTGGACGATCACTACGTGCTCGTGGCCGGCGCCCTGTCGTCCGATCCGACACGGGCGATGCAATCGGCGCGCGACCTCGGCCTCGCCCCCGACCGCGCCTACGGCGATTTCAAGGCGATGGCAGCGGCCGAGGCCGCGCGCGAGGACGGCATTGAAGTGGTAGGGATCGTGACGCCCAACCATTTGCATGCGTCCGTTGCCGCCGCCTTCCTCCAGGCCGGCATGCACGTCATCTGCGACAAGCCGCTCGCGACGACCGTCGCCGAGGCGCGCGACCTCGTTCGCTTGACGAAGCAAACGGGGAAGGTCTTCGCGGTGACCTACAACTACACCGGCTACCCCCTGATCCGCCAGGCGCGCGCCATGATGGCCGCGGGCGAGCTCGGCGACATCCGCGTCGTGCACGTCGAGTATGTCCAGGACTGGCTCACCGAGCGGCTGGAGGCGACGGGCCAGAAACAGGCGGCTTGGCGCACGGATCCGGCGCAAGCGGGGGCGGGCGGCGCGCTGGGGGACATCGGCACGCATGCCTACCATCTCGCTTGCTTCGTCACGGGGCTCACCCTCGACTCGCTGTGCGCGGATCTGACCACCTTCGTCTCCGGCCGCCGGCTCGACGACAACGCACAGATCCTGTTGCGCTTCCGGGGCGGCGCGCGGGGAGTGCTGTGGGCGAGCCAGGTGGCGCCCGGCAACGAGAACGGACTGCGGCTTCGGGTCTACGGCAGCAAGGGCGGGCTGGAGTGGCATCAGGAGAACCCGAACGAGCTGTGGCACGCGCCCTTGGGTCAGCCGCCGCGTCGGCTCACCCGGGCTGGCCCGGGCGCCGGGCCGGCGGCCACCCGCGTGACTCGCATCCCGGCGGGCCATCCCGAGGGCTATCTCGAAGGCTTCGCGACCATCTACACGGAGGTGGCGCACGCGATCCGCGCCGCCCGGCACCGCAAGAAGCCCGACAGCGAGGTCTTGTTCCCGACCGTCGAGGACGGTCTCCACGGCGTGGAGTTCATCGACGCCGCGGTGAGATCAAGCGCAAACGGAGCAGTCTGGGTCAGAAAGGAGCAGGTGTGACGGGGAGGGGCTCGCGACATGGGTCGCCCCTTCGCGTCGTCTCGTCACCCGGCGGCTCTGCTGGAGTCCAAGCCGCTGTCCCGTGCGCTTCCTCTCCGCCGCGAACCCGGGGGCGCGTCCGCGAGGCCGTGCTCCCGCTCTCCATCGACGAGGCCGTGCACCACCCGCGCGATGTCCTCGATGGTTTCGAACCGGTCGGGCACCAATTCCTCATCGGGGACCTCCACGCCGAACTGCTCGTGGATGAACGCCAGCAGCTCGACCACTCCGAGCGAGTCCACGTACCCGTCCTGGAACAAGTGGGCGCGGCGAGAGAAGGCGGGGTCGTCGCGCGCCACGCGAAAATGGCTCCGCACGAATCCTTCCAGCCGGGCGGCGATCTGGTCGTTGGTCATGTCGGTCCACCCAAGGCAGGTAATGCCGCACGGTAACGCCCCCCGCAAATGAAGCGCGAGAGGAGCGCAGGGTCGGTGATGCCGTGCAACGCCGCGAACCGCGCGCGCAGCGCCTGGCCGTCTATCCCTCGATCGAGACACAGCCCCAACACACCGCCGTCCTCGCGACCGCCCACCTGCGCCCGCGTCTTCGGGCGGTCGTACACATAGGCGGGAATCTCGTCCCCGAACACCATGCGGCACAGGCGGGGCTTGCGGTCGGCGAGACTGAGGAAAGCCTCCGGCAGCGCCATGTAATGGTCGACGACCACGGCGTACGGCTGCACCGCGCGCACCCCCCAGGCGTGGAACGGCCCCACCTCGCGGTGCGAGGCTTCGAGGCCGCGGACCAGGGCGGCGCGGAGCCGGGGGAGCGGGACGCGGGGGAGGGCGTAGAATGTCCGCCCGCCGATCTGCTCGGCGTGGTAGTCGGCCAGCAGCTCGTTGGCGATGTCCCCGGTCAGCGCGACGGGTGCCGCGCTGTCGGACGCGTGCAGCTGCGCGATCCCACGGGCCAGCGCGGCATTGACGAGCCCGGCGTGCACGTTGAAGTCGCGCCAGTCGATGCCTTCCAAGAGCACGGTGTCGAGCAGCTCGAGGAGCTCGTCGGCGGACAGGGTGATCCGGGTCAAGGGCAGGCCCAGGTCCGCCGCAAGCCGCGCGGCGGTAAGTCGGTCACCACTGGACGCACTCCCGGCCCAGTCGAGATCGAAACTCACCGCGCGCAGCCCCGGAAGGTGGCGCCGCGCCACGACGGCGATCCCGGTGCTGTCCAGGCCACCCGAGAGGCAGACGTACACCGGGGTGTCACCGAGCTCGCGCGCCAAAGCGGCGCAATAGCGGTCGAGCTCGGAGCGGATGCGCGCTGCGATGGCTGCGACCGGCAAGGGTTGCCGGGGCGCCACCGCGCGCTGGGTGCGCCCGGGCGGGTCAGCCTGCACCGCGGTTGCAGGCGGCACCGCCCAGATCTCCTCGAAGCAACTGCCCGCCTCGACCAGGTGACGCGGCCGGGCCGCGAAGAGCAGCTCCCCGTCGGTGCGGCGTGCCCAGAAGAGCTTGTTGATCCCGAGCGCATCCCGCACGATCTGGACGCCGGCCGGTCCCCGGGCCACGCAGGCGAAGGCGCCACGCGGCTCCGAGGCGAGCGGCGCGTATTGATCGGGCGGCGTGGTCACGACGCGCCCGTTCGTCCACCCGAAGTTCGGGTCGAGCTCGCCTACGAGCCGGAACACGCGGGTCGCATGGCGGCGCGTTGCAGGATGGCCAGACCGCGTTCGCACATGTCGCGCGAGGCGGTCAGCGCCAGCCGGAAGTAGCCCCGATGGTGGAACAGCGGGGCGGGAAGCACGAGCACGCCCGCCGCCGCGAGCTCACGGGTGAATTCGAAGTCGTCCCGCCCGTCGGGCGTCCCCACGTACAGAAACAGCGTGGCATCGGCCGGGGCGACTTCATAGCCCGCTTCGCGCAGGAGCGCTACCGTCCGGACACGCCGCTCGTCGAGCCACGCGAGATCGTGGTGCAGCGCCAGGAGCGCCGGGATGGCGGACTCCATGAGCGCATTCGGCGTGCAGAGCCCGAGGATACGACTCCAGCGGACCGCTTCGTCGGCCAGCGTCGCGCGGCGCGGATGACGCGGCGACACGGCGAGATATCCGGCGCGCTGCCCCTGTAGGAAGTGGTATTTCCCGAACGAATACACGATGAGCGTCGCCGGCCAGGCCGCCGCCGGACTGGAGAACGTTCCGGCCGCCACGAAATCGCGATGCGTCTCGTCGGCGATGAGCGTGAGTGGTCTCCCGGTGCGGCGCTCGGCTGCGGCCAAGACGTCGGCCAGCGCGGCCCACGTGGTGGACGGGTAGTGGCGTCCGGTGGGATTGGCCGGCTGACTCAGCAGCACGGCACAGGTACGCGGTGTGATCGCCGCTGCGAGCGCCGTCACGTCGAGGCCGAAATCCGGTCCCCCCAAAGGTACGAGCACCGGCGAGAGGCCCAGATGGCGAGCGTACAAGGGATAGTCGAGCCACGCGGGCACCGGGATGACCACCTCGTCGCCCGGCTGTCCCGCGAGACGCAACGCGAGGTGCAGGCCGGCCATGGCCCCCGGCGCGAGCACTACGTCGCGGTATGACCAGGCAAGCCCGTGGCTCCGGCGCAGGGCGTCGGCCACCGCCCGGCGCGCGCGCGTTTGACCTCCGAAGGGACTGTATTGGAGCGACAGCGCGCGCCGTTCCGCGAGCGCCTCCACCAGCACGGCGCGCGTGGACTCGGCTACGCCGTCGTAGGGGTTCGCGTACGAGAAGTCGCACAAGCGATCGCCCAGGTGCACCACGTCGCGGCGGATCGCCTCGAAGGCCTCGAGCGGCGCGAGCAGCACCGCAAGCTCGTCCGGAATCATGCGCCCTCGCTCAGCACCGGCCTCGCGTGCTTGCCGCTTGGCAGGCGCGGCAGCTCGGTACGCGCCTCGAGGTGGGCCGGCCGGAGGTGACGCGGCAGCTCCGCCTGGCAGTAGCCCTGGAGGCGCTCGAGCGACCCCCCCGGCGCGAGCACGACGTGCGCGATCAGGCGATTGCCGACGGCGGGATCGGGCTCTCCCGTCACGACGGCTTCGACGATTTCGCCCGAGGCATACAGCGCGCCGGCAACCTCGTCGGGGCTGACGCGATGGCCGAGCACCTTGAGGAGGCGGTCCCGGCGGCCTACGTAGTAGATGAAGCCCTCTGGGTCACGGCGGACCAGATCCCCCGAATACACGACACGCTCCGCGTCCGGGGTGCCCTTGGGCCGGAGCGGATGGGGTCGGTACACGCGCGCGGTGGCGGCAGGATCGTCCCAGTAGCCGAGGCCCACGGTCGGGCCGCGATGCACCAGCTCACCGATCTCACCGGGCGCGGCGGGAGTGTCATCCTCGCGCAGCACCAGGATCTCGGCGCCCGGGATGGGGCGGCCGATCGAGTCCGGCCGCCGGTCCACCTCCTCCGGCGGCAGATACGTGCTGCGAAACGCCTCCGTGAGACCGTACATGAGGAAGAGCCGCGCGTGCGGCTGGGCCTGCCGCAACGCCCGGACTGCATCGCTCGGGAGCGAGCCTCCGGTGTTCGTCATCGTCCGCAGGGCAGGGAGCGGGGACCGGAAGTCCGCCGCGGTCAGGAGCTGCAGCCAGAGCGGCGGCACCGCCGCCAGCACGGTGACCGCCGACGCCCTCAGCGCGGCGGCGACGTGTTGCGGAACCGACGAGCGCTCGACGACGAGGGTGGCGCCGGTGGCCACCGCGCACAGCAGTTGATTACACCCGTAGTCGAAGCTGAAGGGCAGCAGGCTCGCGATCCGGTCGGCGCTCGTGATACCGAGATAGCCGATGACGGCGCGAGTGCCGGCCCAGAGATTCGCATGGCTGAGCGTGACCCCCTTCGGCAGCCCCGTCGAGCCGGACGTGTAGATCAGCTCCGCCACGTCCGACCCTACGCGCTCCACCGGCTCGAGCGACGCGGCCGGCGGCAGCGTTTCGACCAGCAAGGGCGTGGCTTCGGCGTCGAGCGGCCGCGGCTGCCTGGTGAGCAGCCGCCCGGTGGTGACGAGCGCGCGGGCGCCCGCATGCCGCAGGACATGCTCCACCTGGAGGGGGCGCAAGGTCTCATTCACGTTCACGACCACCGCGCCCGCGGCGAGGGCGCCGAAGAACGCGGCCGCGGCGTCGGCTCCCCGTTCCAGGAAGACGGCGGCACGGTCGCCGGGCTCGACGCCGGCAGCCTGGAGGGCACGCCCGATCGCGGCCGCCCGGGCGACGAGCGCGGCATAGGTGGTCGTGGCGCCGCGCTCGGACACGGCCGCACGGTCACCCACTCGGGCAGCCGTGTCCCACAGCATCCACGCGAAGTTGGGGTTCAAATCAGCGGACGTTCGCAAGGCGCCCAAGGTTCAAACAGGTGCGGGCGCCTGCTGCAACCCTCGTTCCGAGTGGGAGCAGGGCGACAAGTGAGTCGCCGCGGCGCCGCGGCGAGGCGTGCACGCCACACGTTCTGATGGTGGCGCAACACCTCCCTCGCCGTCCCGTTACGAGCCCGAACGTCTCGGGTAAGAGGGTCGAAGAGGTCCTGGAGGGCCATGTCGTGAGGCGGCCATCCACGCACTCACGCCCCGCAGATATCCTGCGGGAATGCTCACCTTGCTCAGGTCGTCAACCCCAGCCCACACATGCTCTCGATGCTCGCCGCTGATGCGCACGGTTGCATCGGGGGCGATCGGTAAGCATCCGTATGCGACGATGAAAACATGTACGTCGGGAGCAATCGCGTAGACCCATACATCGACGAGTGGTCCTACTTCGACAACCAATCCGGTCTCTTCCCTGATTTCGCGCCTGAGGCACTCCTCCGGCGTTTCGTTTAGCTCGAGCTTGCCGCCTGGGAGCTCCCACTCGTTCCGGTCGTTCTTGAGGAGTAGCACCGCTTGTTCGCGCAACACGACGCCCTTGATCGAAATCGGAAAGCGGAACGCCATGTTGTCGCGGGGGTGCATGGCTCTATCTCACCCGTAGCGCCGTAACTAACAATGACCGCCCAGCAGGACCGCGAGCAGCCACGCCGCCGCACGACGAGTCACGGCATCACCGACACCGAGTTCGAGTAGGGCTGGTAGCTCGCGTTCGTGATGTTCACCGTCCCCGTCCCGGGCGCGACGGCCTTGACGTAGAAGTAGCCCGTGCCCTGGTTCTTGGCCGCGACGGTGATGGTGCCGATGACGCCGCTCGCACTGGTGAACACGATGTTACCGTTCGGCGCCAGCGTGAACGTAGTGGCGACGTCCGCCAGCCGGCCCTCCCCGGCTTGATCGTCCACTTGTAGCGAGACCTGGGCCGAATCCCCCTGCCGCAGCGCGCTCGGCCACCCCCAGAGGACCACAGTTCCGGGACCGACCCTCACCGGCAGCGTGTCGGGGAGCCAACCGTTCGCCGTGGCGACCACCGTGTCCACGCCCGCCGTGAGTCCGTGGAGCGCGACCGGCCCCGATGGCCCCGTGCTGAACAGCGTGTCGATGGGGTGATCGAGCGTGGCCACGGCGGACGCCGTGTGGCTCAGCGAGACCACGAGGTCCGTCGGGATCCGGCCCTCGAGAAACACGGCGTCCGACCAGAACTGCCCGATGCCCAACAGCATCACCGAATCCGAGAACACCAGGCGCTTCGGCACGATCACCACGGTGGCGGAGGTCGCGGTGCCGTAGTGATAGTAGGCGGAGCGCGGATCCGTCGCAGTGATCGTCACATTGCCCGGCGCATTGAACGAGAGGTGCGCCGTCCCCGATGGGCCCTGACCCGCGGGGATCGTGAGGGTGGTCGAATCGAGCGACGCGATACTCGGGTTCGACGACACGATGTCGGCGGTCACATTCTCGATAGGGGCGCCGGCGCCCGAATAGCTGAGCGCGTCGAGCGAATCGCCCGCACCCACCACCACGTCGCCCGGGGGCTCGCCGGGATAGTGCGGGATGCCCGACACCGGGGCCCCGACGCCGAACTGGGGACGGGTGACCCGCACAGTCACCGCGGTGGGCTCGTGGCGGTATGCGGTCGCGATGATGGTAGCCACGCCGCTCGTATCTCGTCCGGTGAAGACGAGGGGCGGGCCGCCGGTCGACCCCACCGGCATGGTCAGGGTCGCGGGCGATTCGATGAGCGCGGTCGTGTCGTTCACGGCGACGTGCACCACCAGCGGCGCCCCTGTCACCGTGCGGTCGACTCCCAGATCGATCGAGCGCCGCTGCCGCATGCCGAGCGCGATGGTATCCCGCACCACGGAGAGGAAGAGCGGCGGAAAGCTCACCGACACGGGCCCGCTCGTGTCGGGCGGATACCGGCCGGCCGAGTCCGTGAACACGACCCGCGCGGTGCCGTGACTCGCCCAGGTCACGACGCTGGCGGTCGCGTAGGCCCGGGCGGGCACATGGATATAGGCCGAGTCGGGATGGATGACCGCGGTGTCGGTGGCGGACACGTGGACGGTGAGCGGCGCGAACGTCGACCCGAACGCGCCGAGCGAGTCCCCGATGTCCACCTCGACGCGCGAGGGACGGTCGTCCGTCCGGGCGCCCGACGGTATTGCGGAGAGCAGGAACTTGGGCGTCGTCACCCGCAGGGTCACCGAATCGCTCAGGACGTCGCAGGCGATGACGCGCACCAGCGCGGTCCCGGGCACGAGCCCGTCGACGTCCGTCCCGGGCGGGACCTGGTACCCAAGCGGTACGGCGACAGCCGCGACCGGCAGTCGAGCGACGGCGGAGTCGCTCGACTGGAAGTGCAGCGTAATGGGCGCACCAGTGGTGGTCATGGCCCGTGGTGTGAGCACGGCGAGCTGCGTCGCGCCGATCACGATCGTGCTGAAGGGCGTGTTCCCCACCTGGAAGACGGGCGCGGCGTCGATCCGAAAGACGTTCGGTGTCGAGACGCCCTCGGCTGTGGCCACGATCGTGTCGAGCCCCGCCGCGCGTGGCGAGAGCAGGAAGGTGGAGTCGATCGTGGCGCGCGCGGGGGCGCGCGACACGAGCGTCACGCTCACGTGATGGGCCACGGGCGTCCCGCCCGAGTCCACGGCGACCGCCGTGAGCCCCACCGGGCACGCACGATAGGCGAGCAGGGGTGTGACCCTGACCTGCGCCGTCTGCTGGCGGACGACGATCACCGCCGAATCGCGCGTCCCGCCCAGTTCGAACACGCGTACCACCGCGCTCCCCTCGGCCCGGGCGAACGCGACGAATGTGTCGGGGGCCACGAGCGTGCCCGAGAGCACCGTCGTGTCGCTCACTCTCCAGCGATAGATCCCGGCGGTGGTATCGCTCGACGTCCGGGAGGTCGCCGCCAACCGGACCGCCTCGCTGATGAACTTGAGGCTATCGAGGTGGGGCGCCAGGCTGGTCGCCGTGATCGACGATTGATTCGGTCCGGCGCTCTCGTGGCTGCAGCCGAGCGCCACCGCGAGCAGGCCGGCTGCCAGGGTGCGTTTCATCTCTGGCCGCTGACCACTACCGGGGTGGGTTGGTCGGTGGTGGCGCCGTTGCCGAGTTGCCCTTCCAGCCCGCGTCCCCAGCAATAGATCAGCCCGGTCGTGGTGAGCCCGCAGATGTGAGCGTTGATGCCATTGGCGCTCAATGACGTGAACGTCAGTCCGCCGAGGACCGGGGCGGGCGTGGTTTGCGCCACGTAGGGGGGCACCCCCGTCCCGAGCTGTCCACCACCCCAGCAGTAACCCGCGCTCGCCGTCGTGACGCCGCAGGTGACCGACCCTCCGGCGGTGAGTGACGTGAACGTGAGCCCGCCCGCGACCGCCGTGGGCGTCCCGGTGCCGTACGTCACGCCGTCGCCCAGCTGGCCCACGAAGTTCGAGCCCCAGCAGTAGGCGGCGCCGGTCGCGTCGACGGCGCAAGTATGCTCGCCCCCGGTCGTCACGGACCCGAGGCTCAGCCCGCCCGCGACCGGACCCGGAACGTTCGGCGGCCCGTCACTCCGGCCCAGTTGACCACCCAACCCCTGACCCCAGCAGGAGCCCGTCCCCGTGGTCGTGATCGCGCAGGTGTGGGCTCCGGGATCACCGCGTCCCGCGCTGATCGCCGTGAAGGTCAGGACGCTCGAGAGGGGGACCGGGGTGGCGCGGTTGACGTACGTGTCGTCGCCCAGCTGGCCCCGGTCGTTCAGCCCCCAACAGTACGCCGCGCCGCTGGTGCTGATCGCGCACGTGTAGTCATGGCCCGCGCTGATCGATGAGAAGGCGATGGCTCCGGACACCTGGACGGGAGCGGGCGCAAAGGTGGTCGTCGAGCCGCTGCCCAGCTCGCCCTCCGAGACTCGGCCCCAGCAGTACGCGACCTGATCGGTCGTGACGCCGCACGTGTGGCGGACCCCGGCACTCACCGAGGAGAATGCCAGACCGCCGAACACGGGAGACGGGATCGTCTGGTAGTCGCTCCCGGGAGTGTTGTTGCCCAACCGGCCGTCCAGCTGCCACCCCCAGCAATAGGCGGCGTGGCGCGTCGTGACACCGCACGTGTGGCTGTCACCCGCGCTCACGGATGTGAAGACGACGTATGCCCGAACCGTCTCGGAATCACTTTGCGGGTCCTCGAACGGAAATACCGGGTCCGATGTCGCCGTGATGACGGCGGGACCGAGGGCCACGCTCCGCACGCGACCGGTGGAATCCACCGCCACGACGCCGGGTGCCGAGCTGGTCCAGGTGACTCGTCGGCCAGACATGAGATTACCGGCCGCGTCGCGCAGCTCGGCGGTGAGCCTCAGCGTGTCACCGGATTCCACGCCCGCGGGCCTCGGGGAGATGGTGACGGACGCCACGCCGCTCGAGAATTGCCAGTCCCCGGCGAACGCGAAGGTGTGCCCACCCTGTTGTGTGGTGCAGGAGAGCGTGCCGACCGCCGCGTTGATCGGATCACCGCCGACACGCCCTTGATACCGGCACCCCGGCATGCCGAACTCGATGGTGGTCCCGGTCACCTGGCCCGAGATCGTGCTCGAGCCGGAGTTGTCCGTCGAGCCGGCCGGTCCGAAGCAGGTTCCTGTCTGTGTGACGGTGCCCGTGAAACTCGCCCCGGATTGGGCGATTGTAATCGTCCCCCGGTCGCTGCAGCTGATCGCGTCGGCTTGGTCGGCAAGCGTTTCCCGGAAGA